>NZ_JAFIMU010000013.1:0-300000 GCF_017302985.1 Corallococcus macrosporus | reverse complement strand
GAAGGCGCTGGAGGACGCGGGCTGCGCGGCGGGCACGCTGGAGGGCCGGCGTTGCAGCGTCTTCGTGGGCTGCAAGGAGGGCGAGTACGTCCAGAAGCTCCAGGGGCAGGAGCTCAACGCGTTCACGCTGAGCGGCAACAGCGCGGCCATCCTCCCGGCCCGGCTGTCGTACCTGCTGAACCTCCGGGGCGCGAGCGTCCCGGTGGACACCGCGTGCTCGTCCTCGCTGGTCGCCGTCCACCTGGCCTGCGAGAGCATCCGCAGCGGCTCGTGTGACATGGCCATCGCGGGAGGCATCGCGCTGATGCTGACGGCGCGCACGCACGTGGTGCTCGGCAAGGCAGGCATCCTGTCGCCGCAGGGCCGCTGCCGGACCTTCGACGACGCGGCGGACGGCATCGTGACAGGGGAGGGCGTGGGCGTCGTCGTGCTCAAGCGCCTGGAGCAGGCGCTGGCGGACGGGGACCGGATCCACGGCATCATCCGGGGCTCGGGCATCAACCAGGACGGCAGGACCAACGGCATCACCGCGCCCAGCGCGCCGTCGCAGCGCGCCCTGGAGCTGGACGTCTACGAGCGCTCCGGCGTGCACCCGGACACCATCGGCTACGTGGAGGCGCACGGCACCGGCACGAAGCTGGGCGACCCCATCGAGCTCCAGGCGCTCACGGAGTCCTTCCGCCAGCACACCGGCCGGAAGCAGTTCTGCGCCATCGGCTCCATCAAGACGAACATCGGACACACGATGGAGGCGTCGGGAGTGGCGGGCCTCATCAAGGTCCTGCTGTGCCTCCAGCACCGCACGCTGGTGCCGTCGCTGCACTACACGCGTTCGAATAGGCACCTGGACTTCCCCAGCACGCCCTTCTTCGTGAACACGGAGACGCGCGAGTGGCGCACCGACGGACATCCGCGAAGGGCCGCGCTCAGTTCTTTCGGCTTCAGCGGTACCAACGCGCACCTCGTGGTGGAGGAAGCCCCGGAGCTGCCCGCGCGTCCGAAGTCCACCGAGCAGCGGCTCCACGTCCTCCCCGTGTCAGCGCATTCAGCGCAGGCACTGCGGCAGCGGATGGCGGACCTGCGTGGGTGGCTGGATACGGAAGGGGCCCAGGCAAGGCTGGACGACCTCGCGCTGACGCTCCAGGTGGGCCGAACCCACTTCGCGCTGCGAGCCGCCTTCCTGGTCCGAAGCACGGGCCACCTGAAGGACCTGCTCGACGCGTCCCTGCGAGGCGAAAGGCCAGAGGGGCTGTGGGTGTCCACCGCCGGAGCGCAGCCGAACGCGCGCAAGGACGCAGGACTCCTCACGCTGGGCAACACCCTGCTGGCCGGTTCACGAGCGCCCATGGCGGAAGCGGAGGCCTGGCGCCGCATGAGCGTGGTGGCCGGTCTCTACGTGAAGGGCTACGCACTGGACTGGCGAGGGGCGCACGGACCGGAGACCCGGCGGATCCCGCTGCCCACGTACCCCTTCGCCCGTGAGCGCTACTGGTCGGAAGGAGGACCGTGGAGCGACGCCGCGTCCCCAGAAGGTTCCAACGCGCCTGCTGCTGCACGGTCTTCCGCCGCAGCCCTGGAAGGCTCGCCCGCGCTGCGGTCCTCCGCCACAACGCTGCAAGCTTCCTCCGTGCCCGCTTCGGCGCGGTCCTCCGCCGCAGTGCCTACGGAGGGCGTGCTGCCTGTCCTTCGCGGGATGATCGCTTCGCTGTTGAAGCTGCCGGAGGCCACGCTCCAGCCGGATGAGGAGCTGATGGTCTACGGCTTCAACTCGCTGATTGGGGCCCGGCTGCTTCGCCGCCTGGAAGAGACCCATGGCGTCGAACTCACCAACGCGGCGCTCCTGGAGGCCGGAACGCTCCGGCGACTGGCGGAACTCGTCGCCCGGGAGATGGGCACGGCGGCAGTCGCCACGCCACCACCGGCTCCAGTCTCAATGCCCACTCCCGTGCGTGCGCAGCCCGCCGCCGTGGAGGAGAAGCCCGGCCCGGCCCGTCATCCGATGTCCGCGGGACAGCTGGGCCTGTGGATGATCCAGCAGCTCTCCCCGGAGAGCAGCGCCTACAACGTGCCGTGCGCCTTCCGCATCCGGGGCACGCTGGATGTTCCGGCTCTCAAGGCCGCGCTCCAGCGGCTCTGGACCCGGCATCCCAGCCTGCGCGCACGCGTCGTGGTGGAGGACGCGCAGCCCCTGCTGGCGATGTCTCCGGCGTCTTCGGAAGTACCGTTCGAAGTTCACTCACTGCCCGTCGCCGCGCCGGAAGACGAGCATGCCTTCCTGTCTCGCCTGGGCTTCAAGCCGTTCGACCTGTCGCGAGACGTGCTCGCACGCGTGCACCTGGTGCAGCGGCCGGGCCGTGAACCGCTGCTGGTGCTCGCGGCGCACCACCTGGTCATGGACGGAAGCTCGCTCCAGCTCCTCGTGAGGGACCTGGAAGCGCTCTACCGCGCGGAGCGGACGCATGGGGACGCGGCGCTCGTGCCCCTGACCGCCACCTACGCGGACTTCGTCGCGTGGCAGGCGCGGATGCTCGCGTCCGACGAAGGCCTGCGCCACCGCGAGTTCTGGCGAAGCCGCCTGCTGCCGCCCCCCCCCGCGCTCCAACTGCCCACGGACCGGCCGCGTCCTGCGAAGCGGCGCCTGGAGGGCCGGGTCCACGCGACGACGCTCCCGCTGGAGCTGGCCCTGGACGCGCGCCGCCTGGGCGCCACGCAGCGCATCTATCCCTTCAGCCTGTTCCTCGCCGCCTTCAAGGCGCTGCTGCACCGCTACACGCAGCAGGAAGACCTCGCCGTGGGCGTACCCGTCGCAGGCCGGCCGCGGACCGAGTTCGAGGACGTCGTCGGCTACTTCGTCAACGTGGTCTGCGTGCGCAGCCGCGTGGCGTCCGACCTGCCGTTCCTCGACTACGCACGCTCGCTCCAGACCACCCACCTGGAGGCGCAGGAGCACGCGGACTTCCCCTTCACGGAGATGGTGCGTGAAGCAGGCGGGGCGAGGGATCGCGGCCTCATGCCGCTCATCCAGGCCCAGTTCGTCTACCAGAACTGGCTCTCCCAGGACGGCCTGGGCACCGGCGCCGCAAACGGCCTCGCGCTGGACGCCGTCCTCGACCTCCAGCAGCAGGGCGAGTTCGACATCTCCCTGGAGCTGGTGGAGACCGAAGGCCGCGTCCATGCCTTCTTCAAGTACGCCCCCGACCTCTTCGACGCCGCGACCGTCGAGCGCATGGCCACACACTACGAGGGCCTGCTGCGCTCGGCACTCCGCGACCCGCGTCAGTCCATCGGAGCACTGGAGCTGCTGGGGCCCGTGGAGCGCTACCAACTGGAGACCGAGTGGCGGCGCACCGCGCGGCCGTTCCCTCGCGAGAAGTGCGTCCACGAACTCTTTGAAGAGCGCGTGGCGCACGGCCCGGACGACGTGGCCGTCACCTTCGAGGGCCGCCGGCTCACCTACGGCGAGCTGAACACCCGGGCCAACCGCCTCGCGGCGACGCTGCGGCAAGCGGGCGTGGGTCCGGACTCCATCGTGGCCATCGTCGCGGAGCGCTCGCTGGAGTTGATGGTCGGGCTGTACGGCATCCTCAAGGCCGGCGGTGCGTACCTCCCGGTGGATCCGCGCTACCCGGCCGACCGCATCCGCTACATGCTCGACGACAGCCGCACGGACGTGGTGCTCGTCAGCGACGCGCGCTTCACGCCGGAGGGCTTCTCCGGCCGCGTGTTCGACCTGCGCGACGCGGCGACGTTCAGCGGCGACGGCGCGAACCTCACGCCTCGCGCCCGGCCGGATTCGCTCGCCTACGTCATCTACACGTCGGGCTCCACCGGCCGTCCGAAGGGCGCCATGCTGGAGCACCGCGGCCTCGTCAACCGGCTCAAGTGGATGCAGAACCGCTATCCCCTGGGCCGGGGCGACGTCATCCTCCAGAAGACGCCGTACACCTTCGACGTCTCCGTCTGGGAGCTCTTCTGGTGGTCGCTGGAGGGCGCGAGCATGGCGCTCCTGGCCCCGGGCGCGGAGCGGGACCCGCGCCAGGTCGCGGACGCCATCGCCCGCGAACGCGTGACGGTGCTGCACTTCGTGCCGTCCATGCTCGGCGTCTTCCTGGAGTACGCGCGGACGCTCGACGACGTGTCGTCGCTGTCCAGCCTGCGCCAGGTGTTCGCCAGCGGCGAGGCCCTGACGGTGTCCCAGGTGGAGCGCTTCAACGCGCTCCTGCACCGGCACAACGGCACCCGGTTGGCGAACCTCTACGGGCCCACCGAGGCCAGCATCGACGTCTCCTCCTTCGACTGCTCGGAAGCCGAGCATCACGAGCGCATCCCCATCGGCCGGCCCATCGACAACATCCAGCTCCTCGTGCTGGACCGGGGCGGGCGCATGCAGCCCATCGGCGTGCCGGGGGAGCTGTGCATCGCGGGCGTGGGGCTCGCGCGCGGCTACCTCCACAACCCGACGCTGACGGCGGAGCGCTTCGTCGCCCACCCCTTCGCGCCGGGCGAGCGGCTCTACCGCACGGGAGACCTGGCGCGCTGGCTGCCCGACGGCAACCTGGAGTACCTGGGGCGCCTGGACCGGCAGGTGAAGGTGCGCGGGCTGCGCATCGAGCTGGGCGAAATCGAAGCCGCGCTCTGCGCGCTGCCCGGCATCCAGCAGTCCTTCGTCATGGCCCTGTCCGCCGCGGAGGGCGCGGGCCACGACCGCGTGGTGGCGTACTGGGCGGGCGACGCGGCCCAGCCGTACACGCCCGAAGCGCTCCGGAAGCTGCTGGGCCAGCGGCTGCCGGAGTACATGGTTCCGTCGGCCTTCCTGCGGCTCGCGTCGCTGCCTCAGACGGCGCACGGCAAGGTGGACACGCGCGCGCTGCCGCCGGTGGAGCAGGGGACCGCTACCGACGAAACCACCCGCGGCGAGGACGCGCGGCCGGGCCTCGAGGGCACCATCGCCGGCATCGTGCGGCAACTCCTGGGCGGCCGTGGGGTGGGGCGGAAGCAGAACTTCTTCGACCTCGGGTGCCACTCGCTCCAGCTCGCGCAGGCCGCCATCCGGCTGAGCGCGGCGCTGGGACGCGAGGTGCCGGTGGTGGCCCTGTTCGAACACCCCACGGTGGAGGCCCTGGCCCGTCACCTCTCTCCCGGCGGACAGGAGCGGGGGCTGGCGGAGAGCGCACGGCGCGGACAGCGGCAGCGGCGGATGCTCGCCGCGCTCGCGGCCTGTCCCGAGGACCCACGGGCCTGAGGCGGCGACAGGCACGGCTGGAACTGGAAACAGACCTTTGAAGCCGCCGGGTCCTCGAGGCGAGGGCCTGGCGGGATGGAGTGCGAAGCGTGCGTGACGATTCGAACGAGTCAGTGAACGGGCTGGATGTCGCCATCGTCGGCATGGCCGCGCGCCTTCCTGGCGCGAAGGACGTGGATCAGTTCTGGAAGAACCTCTGCGACGGCGTGGAGTCCATCCGCGTCTTCTCCGACGAGGAGCTGCTGGCGGCCGGGGTGGACCCCGCGGCGCTGAAGGACCCGAACTACGTCCGGGCCTCGCCGGTGCTGGACGACATCGAGTCCTTCGACGCGAGCTTCTTCAACTTCAGCCCGCTGGAGGCGAAGGTGATGGACCCGCAGCGGCGGCTCTTCCTGGAGTCGTGCTGGCACGCGCTCGAGGACGCGGGCTACACGCCGGAAGGCTTCGCGGGGACCATCGGCGTCTACGCGGGCGCGGGGCTCAACACGTACCTCCTGCAGAACGTGCTGGGCGACGAAGCGCTCGTGCGCAACATCGGCCTGCAGCAACTGCTCATCGCCAGCGACAAGGACTTCCTGCCGACGCACGTCTCCTACAAGCTCAACCTCACCGGCCCCAGCGTCAACGTCAACACCGCGTGCTCCACGTCGCTGGTGGCGCTGCACTTCGCCCGTCAGGCGCTCATCCTGGGCGAGTGCGACATGGCGCTCGCCGGAGGCGTCTCCCTCAACGTCCCGCACCTCGCCGGCTACCACCACGTGCAGGACAGCATCCTGTCCCCGGACGGGCACTGCCGCGCCTTCGACGCGCAGGCCCGGGGCACGCTGTGGGGCAACGGCAGCGGCGTGGTCGTCCTCAAGCGGCTGGCGGACGCGCTCGCGGACGGCGACGACATCCGCGCGGTCATCAAGGGCTCGGCCATCAACAACGACGGCTCCACCAAGGTGGGCTACACGGCCCCCAGCGTGGAGGGCCAGGCGAAGGTCATCGTCCAGGCGCTCGCGACGTCGGACGTGGCGCCGGAGTCCATCAGCTACGTGGAGGCCCACGGCACGGGCACGGAAGTGGGTGACCCCATCGAGCTGGCCGCGCTGACGCAGGCCTTCCGCCTGCACACCGACCGCAAGGGCTTCTGCGCCATCGGCTCGGTGAAGACCAACATCGGTCACCTCAACGCGGCCGCGGGCGTCGCCGGCCTCATCAAGGTCGTGCGCGCGCTGGAGGAGCGCAAGCTGCCGCCGAGCCTCCACTTCCAGACGCCCAACCCGAAGATCGACTTCGACAACAGCCCCTTCTTCGTCAATACCGCGCTCACGGACTGGAAGCGCGGGCAGACGCCGCTGCGCGCGGGGATGAGCTCGCTGGGCATCGGCGGAACGAACGCGCACGTCATCCTGGAGGAGGCGCCGGCGCGGCCCCCTCGCAACGAAACCTCCCAGGACGAGCAGTTGCTGGTGCTGTCCGCGCGAAGCCCGGAGGCGCTCGACCGCGTCACCGTCCTGCTGGCGGATCACCTGGAGGCGCACCCGGAGCTGTTCCTGCGCGACGTGGCCTTCACGCTCCAGCGCGGACGCCGCGCCTTCACGTACCGCAGGGCCGTGCGCGCCCGCACGGTGCCAGACGCCGTCCGCGCGCTGCGGGAGCGCCGGTTCGCGTCCCCGGACGCGGGCTCGGTGCCCGCCTCGTGGCAGGCCCTGCTCGGACCCTGGCTCGCGGGCGACGAGGTGGACTGGTCCATGCTGCACGACGGCGCCTCGCCCCGCCGCGTGCGCCTGCCGCTCTATCCCTTCGAGAGGCAGCGACTGTGGGTGGAGCCGCGCCCCCCGGAGGCCCAGGCCCCCGTGAAGGACAAGGACGCCTTCTGGCGCAAGCGCCCGGACATGGCGGACTGGTTCTACCGCGCGCAGTGGAAGCAGTCCGCGCTGCCGCTGGAGCCCGCGCCCACGGCGCGTGAGACGTTCCTCGTCTTCTCCGACGGCGCTCCGCTCACCCGCAAGCTCATCGAACGGCTGGGCCGCCGGGGCACGGTCGTCACCGTGACGCCCGGCGCGACGTTCGCGAAGCTGGGCGACGCGGCCTTCAGCCTGCCGGTGTCCGACCGCAAGGCCTACGAGCTGCTGGTGCTGGAGCTGCGAAGCCGCCAGCTCCTGCCGGACCGCGTGCTCCACTTCTGGGGCCTTCAGGCCGTGGACGCGCCCCGGCCCGCCAACGACCTGGACGCGCTGGTGGCCTCGCAGGAGCAGGGCCTCTTCAGCCTCCTGTTCTTCGGTCAAGCGCTGGGGCAGCTCGCGGTGACGCGCTCCATGCGGCTGCTCGCGTTCTCCAACGACGTCTTCGACGTCACCGGCGAGGAGGCGCTGCGCTACGAGCAGAGCTCCGTGTCGGGCATCTGCAAGGTGCTCCAGCAGGAGTACAACAACCTCCACTGCCGCGCGGTGGACCTGTCCGTGCCGGAGGGCGGCGCCTGGAAGGTGGACGCGCTCGCGGACGCGCTGGAGCGCGAGGTGCTGTCCTCCATCGGGGACGTGCTGTGCGCGTACCGGGGCACCCGCCGGTGGATCCAGTTCTACGAGCCCGTGCGCGTGACGGCCGACGCGCCGAAGCCGCCGCTCGTCCACAAGGGCGAGACGTACCTCGTCTATTACGGCCTGGAGGGCATCGGCTTCCTCACCGCCCGGCGCATGCTGGAGCAGGGCGCGCGGCTCATCATCCTGGAGGAGCCGGACTTCCCGGAGCAGGACGCGTGGGGGCAGTGGCTGGGCGCGAAGCGCCGCGAGCCGATTGGCGTCCGCGTGGGCAACGCGGTGGGCCTCCAGGCGGCGGGCCATGACTTCGTGCTGAAGAAGGCCCGCCTGGACGACGTGGAGGCCATGCGGCGCGTGCTGGCCGACGCCGAGAAGGAAGCAGGCCCCATCCGCGGGCTGCTCCACGCGTCGGGCGCGTCCAACTTCGAGCGCATCAAGCCCCTGCGCGACGCGGACCGCGAGCTGTGCAAGCAGCACTTCGCCTCCATCCCGCACAGCCTGCGGATGCTGGACGAGCTCCTGCGCGAGCGCGACCTGCGCTTCCGCGTGATGATGAGCTCGCTGGGCTCGGTGCTGGGCGGCCTGGGCTTCATCGCCATCGCGAGCGCCAGCAGCCTCGCGTCCAACTACACCGTCCTCCAGAACCGCCAGCACGCGCAGAAGTGGGTGGTCCAGTACTGGGACTCGTGGGACATCGAGTGGAAGAAGGCGAAGGAGATCGTCCACCCGTCGATGTACGAGCGGCTGGCGCCCAGCGTCCTCACCGAGCCCGAGGGGCTGGAGTCCTTCCACCGCCTCTTCGCCATCCCGGACTCCACCCAGGTCGCGGTGTGCGCGACGGACCTCCAGGCCCGCTACGACAAGTGGGTGAAGCTGGAGGCCGTGCGGCAGGAGCCCGGCACGGCGGAGCTGCTCAAGCGCCCTGACCTGGACACGCCCTTCGTCGAGCCGCGTGACGAGATGGAGCGCACCATCGCGTCCGTCTACCAGGAGTTCCTGGGAGTGGACCGCGTGGGCGCGGACGACGGCTTCCATGAGCTGGGCGGCCACTCGCTGCTGGCCACGCAGATGGTCTCCCGGCTGCGCGAGGTGCTGCAGGTCGACGTGGAACTGTTCGTCGTGCTGGCGCACCCCACCGTCTCCAGCCTGGCGGCCCACCTGTCCACCGTGGCGTCCGGAGCCCGGGCATGAGCCACCCTGAAAGGAACGCGATGCAGCCCGAGTTGGTGAAGATGAGCATGGAGGACTTCGAGTCCATGGACGACCTGGCGCTGTGCCGGGCCTGCGTCTGGGACGCGAGCATGAAGATGCGCGGCACCGACAACGAGACGCGCTCGCGCGTCTATGGCTCGCTCACCGAGGGCCAGCGCGCGGTGTTCATGTTCTGGGTGCTCAACGCCCGGGGCCCGCGCGGCTTCACGCAGCTTCACGAACAGCTGCCGCACCTGGTCTACGAGGACTCGTTCTGGGACGGGCTGCGCGCCGCCGGCCGGCTGGTGGGCGTGCAGGAGCTGGTGACGCTCACCGACGCGTTCCTCGCCCTGCGCGACCAGGAGGGCAACGAGGACGCCATCGCGAAGCTCGACAACGCGCTCGCCCAGCTCATCCGCCGCGAGCTGCCGCGCTTCTCCGCCTTCATCCGCGCCAATCCGGGCCAGTTCGTGCAGCTGGACAGCTAGGGGACACGCCCATGGGAACCACGTTGATCCGCATGACGCGCCAGGAGCTGGCCTCGCTGGACGACACGGCGCTCTGCCAGAAGTGCGTGCAGCCCGCCGCGCTGGCCATGCGCGGCCGGGGCAGTGACGTGCGCGAGGAGGTGTACGGCTCGCTGACGCCCGGTCAGCGCGCGGTGTTCATGTTCTGGGTGCTCTACGCGCACGGCCGCGGCTGGACGCAGATGTGCGCGGAGCTGCCGCACCTGGTGGGCGAGGACTCGTTCTGGCTCGAGCTCAAGCTGGCCGCGAAGCACCTGAACCTGGACGAGCTGCTGGCGCAGACGGAGGCCTTCGAGAAGCACCTGCGCGCGGCCCGCGCGGCGAACCGGCCCCTCCAGGGCAAGGAGCAGGACGACGCGCTGCTGGCGAAGACGCTCGCGCGGGACATCCACACCGTCGCGAAGTACATCCGGGCCAATTCCGGTCAGTTCGTCGAGCTGAAGGACTGACATGCGCCGCGGACCTTCCCCAGCGCAGCGCGGGACTCCCCGGCCGGCCACGTTCGAGCGTGCCGGCCAGGGCTCCGCGTGGGACCTGCTAGCGCTTGCAGGTCTCCTCGACCATCACCACCCACTGGCCGCCGATGTTGGCCTCGCCGGTGTGGGACATCTCCTTCGCGCTCTTGCGGTGGAAGACGCCACGGGCGCCGGACTTCATGCCGCCCATGTTGTACTCGCCCACCCAGGTGAAGGTGTCGCCCTGCCAGCCGGTGGACAGCTGCTCGCTGCGGCCACCGAAGTTGTCGTGCCAGAGCGCCAGCAGCTGGTTGCTGCCCGGGTCGAAGCCGAGCGCGTAGTCACCCACCACGGGGAACTGGTTCTTGGCGGTCTTCTTCTCCTCCAGGCGGATGGAGACCCAGAAGCCGCTCAGGTCCTTCTTGCCCGTCCACGTCGTCTCGATGGGGTACGCGGGCACGCCCGGCATCGGAACGCGCGTGCCGGAGCACTTCCACTTGCCCTCGAAGTCCTTCAGCTGCGCCAGCATCGGCGAGGGCTGCGGCAGGCCGGGCGGCGGGCCCTGCTGAGCGGCGCCAGCGGGCGGCGCGGCGGTGGGGGCCGCGGGAGCGGCGGTGTTCGCGACCGGCTTGGCGGCCGGCGCGGCGGGGGTGGCGGGCGTGGCGCCGGGCTTCGCGGCGGGAGCCTGGGGCTCCGCGGCCAGCGCCGCCTGGGCGGACAGCAGGGTCAGGCACGTCAGGGAGACTGCGAGTCGGTTTGTCATGGTCATGGTGTTTTCCTCGGACTACAGGGAGAGACCATAACGGCGGGTTTGCGATGACAGAAATTGTTTCGTCACCGGGTGCATGTCTGGCTATCGGCCAGCGCGACGAGGTTCGGGGGAGCTGGTCATGAGCGCGCCATGGGTCTTCCTGTGTTCGGGACAGGGGTCGCAGTACCTGCAGATGGGGGTGGACCTGTACCGACACGACCCGGTGTTCCGGGAGTGGGTGCTGCGGCTGGACCGCGTGGCGACGCCGCTCATCGGCACGTCGGTGGTGGGGCTGTTGTATGGGGACGGCCGCTCCGGAGCGCCGCTGCCTCGCGCGCTGCACAGCAACGCGTCCATCTTCACGGTGGAGTACGCGCTGGCGCGCTCGCTGATGGCGCGGGGGCTGGAGCCGGCGATGACGCTGGGCGTGAGCCTGGGGGAGATCGTCGCGGCGGCCATCGCGGGCATCTACGAACCGGAGGCCGCGCTGGAGGCGTGCGTCCGGCTGGCCCGGGCGGTGGAGGGCGCGTGCGAGGCGGGCGGGATGCTCGCGGTCCTGCATGATCCGGCGCTGATGGAGCGCGAGCCCGGGCTCTTCCAGGGCGTGGAGTACGCGGGGCGCAACGACGCCTTCCAGTTCGTGGTGTCCGGCCGCGTGGAGGCGCTGCGCGCGGTGGATGCGCGGCTCCAGGCGCGGGGCATCACGACCTTCGAGCTGCCGGTGGCTCACGCGTTCCACTCGTCGTACATGGACCCCGCGCGGGAGCGCTACCTGGCGGACCTGCGGAGCCTGCCGCAGCGGCCCGCCCGCATCCCGGTGGTGTCGGGGCTGGACGGCGGCATCCGCCGCGAGCTGCCCCCCGAGCACCTGTGGGGCGCCATCCGGGGCCCCATGGCGTTCTCCGACGCCGTTCGTGGGCTGATGGCCCGGGGCGAGTACGCCTTCATCGACGTGGGGCCCTCCAGCTCGCTGGCGAACCTGTTGAAGGCGGGCGTCGCGAAGAGCGGACGCCCCGCGGTGTTCTCCGTGATGACGCCGGCCCACGGCGAGGTGGAGCGCTTGAAGCAGCTGGAGCGCTCGTTCGTGCCTCCTCCTGCCGTGTCCTCACCTCCACTCCAGCATGAGAAGAAGAGCATGATCGCGTACGTCTTCCCGGGGCAGGGCACGCAGCGCAAGGGCATGGGGGCGCGCCTGTTCGAGCCGTACCGGTCGCTCACGGACAAGGCCAGCGAGATCCTGGGCTACTCCATCGAGGAGCTGTGCCTCCAGAACCCGGACAACCGCCTTGGGCAGACGCAGTACACGCAGCCGGCGTTGTACGTCGTCAACGCGCTGTCGTACCTGGAGAAGAAGGCGAAGGACGGGGAGCCGGACTTCGTCGCCGGTCACAGCCTGGGTGAGTACAACGCCCTCTTCGCCGCGGGCAGCTTCGACTTCGAGACGGGCCTGCGGCTGGTGAAGCGCCGTGGCGAGATCATGGCCGAGGCCAAGGGCGGCGGCATGGCGGCCGTGGTCGGCCTGTCTCGCGAGCGCATCGAGGAGGTGCTGCGCTCGTCGGAGGAGTTCGGCGCGCTGGACGTGGCGAACTTCAACACGCCGAACCAGGTGGTCATCGCCGGGCCCGCGGACGTGGTGCAGCGCGCGAGCCCGGCCTTCGAGGCGGCGGGGGCGAAGGCGTACGTGCTGCTCAAGGTGAGCGCGGCCTTCCACTCGCGCTACATGGCCCCGGCGTCGGAGACGTTCCGCCGGTTCCTGGCGGGCTTCGACTTCCAGCCGCCTCGCATCCCGGTCATCTCCAACGTGGAGGCGCGGCCCTACGAAGCGGCGCGGTGCCGCGAGTTGCTCGCCATCCAGATCGCCAGGCCGGTGAACTGGACGGGCACGGTGCGCTACCTGCTCGCGCAGCCGGGAATGAAGATCGTGGAGGTGGGCCCCGGCATCGTGCTCGCCAACATGCTGAGGGACTTCGAGGGTGAAGCTCCGTCCGCACCCGTCGCGGCGGCACCAGTCCCCACCCCGCCTCCCGCGCCGTCCGCGCCCGAGGTGAGCGCGCCGGTGGCACCTCCACCTGCGGCTCCCGAGCCCCGGCGCAACGGGGTCCCCCGGCACGAGTCGCGTGAAGCCGCTCCGGTGGCGACGGAGGGCTTTTCCGCGCAGTCGCTGGGCAGCGCGGAGTTCCGGGCCGACCACGGCATCAAGTACGCCTACGTGGCGGGCGCGATGTACCGGGGCGTGGCCTCCAAGGAGATGGTCGTCGCCATGGGCAAGGCCGGCATGCTCGGCTACTTCGGCTCCGGCGGCGTCCCGCTCCGCGACACCGAGGCCGCCATCCTCCACATCCAGCGGGAGCTGTCGCGAGGGCAGGCCTACGGCATCAACCTGCTGAGCAGCCCGCAGAACCCGCAGCTGGAGGAGGACACCGTCGACCTCTTCCTCCGCCACGGCGTGCGCCACATCGAGGCCGCGTCGTACATGGCCGTGACCTCCGCGCTGGTGCGCTACCGGCTGGTCGGCCTGGAGCGCGACGCGCGCGGCAACGTCGTCCCGAAGAACCGCATCGTGGCCAAGGTGTCCCGCCCGGAGATCGCGGAGGCCTTCCTGCGTCCCGCGCCGGAGCGGCTGGTGCGGCGCCTGGTGGAGCAGCGGCGCATCACCCCGGAGCAGGCCGAGTGGTCCCAGCGCGTCCCCCTGGCGGACGACCTCTGCGTGGAGGCGGACTCCGGCGGCCACACGGACCAGGGCGTCGCGTACGCCCTCACGCCCGCCATCATCCGCCTGCGCGACCGCATGATGGCCCAGTACGGCTACGCGAAGCGCGTGCGCGTGGGCGCGGCGGGAGGCATCGGCACGCCGGAAGCCGCCGCGGCGGCGTTCATGCTGGGCGCGGACTTCATCCTCACCGGCTCCATCAACCAGTGCACGGTGGAGGCGGGCACCAGCAACGAGGTGAAGGAGCTGCTCCAGGGGCTCAACGTCCAGGACTTCGACTACGCCCCCGCCGGCGACCTGTTCGAGCTGGGCGCGCGCGTCCAGGTGGTGAAGAAGGGCCTCTTCTTCTCCGCCCGCGCGAACAAGCTCTACGACCTCTATCGCTTCCACGACTCGCTGGAGCAGATCGACGCGAAGACCCGCGAGCACCTGCAGACCGCCTACTTCCGCAAGAGCTTCGACGCCGTCTACGAGGACGTGAAGGCCTACTACCCGCCCTCGGAGATTGAAAAGGCGGAGGCCCTGCCCAAGTACAAGATGGCGCTCATCTTCAAGTGGTACTTCGGCTACAGCACGCGGCTCGCGCTGGGCGGCTCCAAGGACAGCCGCATCGACTACCAGGTCCACAGCGGCCCGGCGCTCGGCGCCTTCAACCAGTGGGTCAAGGGCACGCCGATGGAGCGCTGGGAGAACCGGCGCGTCGCGGAGATTGGCGAGCTCCTCATGCAGCAGACCGCCCAGGTCATCACCGACCGGATGCGCGCCTTCGGTGCGCTCCCGCGCGGCAACGTTCACGCAGCAGCTTGAGCAGGACAGGAACAACGACGATGAGCACGGACCTCTTCCAGGTGATTTCGGAGAACATCCTCAAGGTGCTGCCGGACGTGGACGCGCGGCTGATCACCCCCGAGCGGCAATTGAAGGAGCTGGGCGCGAACTCCATCGACCGGATGGAGATCGTCATGGGCACGATGGAGGACCTGGGCATCAACGTCCCCGTCACGGAGCTCAGCCAGGCCAAGGACATCGGCTCGCTGCTGGGCATCTTCCAGCGGCACCACGCCCAGCGCTGAGCCCCGCACCGTGAGCGACCGCCGCATCTTCATCACCGGCATGGGGGCGCTGACCGCCCAGGGCATGGGCGTGCCCGCGCTGGCTCGAGGCCTGCGCGAGGGCCGCGTCGCCATCCGTGCGCCCCAGCAGCCCGCCCTGGCCGGCGTCCCGGCCGCGGCGGAGCTGGACGGCTTCACGCTCGCGGACGCCCTCAAGTCGTTTCCAGAGGGGGCCGGGCCGCTCCTGGACAAGGCCCGCCGCCTGGCCCTGCGCGCGCCGCGCCCCATCGAGTGCGCCACCTTCAGCGCCCTGGAGGCCTGGCTGGACGCGGGGCTGCACGCCGCGCCGGTACCCGCGGAGCGCGTGGGGCTGGTGGTCGCGGGCAGCAACCTGTCGCTGCGGCTCCAGCACGACACGGCGAAGAAGTTCGTGGCGAACCCGGAGTTCATCGACCCGCGCTACGCGATGCGCTTCCTGGACACGGACCACGTGGGGATCCTCAGCGAGGTGCTGGGCATCCGGGGCGAGGGCTTCACCGTGGGGGGCGCGTCCGCCAGCGGGAACGTGGCCCTGCTCAAGGCGTGGCAGCTGCTCCAACTGGGCGAGGTGGACGCCTGCCTGGTGGTGGGACCCCTGGCGGACCTGTCCCCCATGGAGCTGCGGGCGCTGCACCACCTGGGCGCGCTGAGCCCGGGCGGCGGCCGCGAGGCGGATCAGGTGTGCCGGCCCTTCGACGCCGGACGCGACGGCTTCGTGCTGGGGCAGGGGACGGCCTGTGTCGTCCTGGAGCGGGAGGACTCGGCGCGCGGGCGCGGGGCGCCGCTGCACGCGGAGCTCGCGGGGGCCAGCCTGGTGCTGTCCGCCAGCCACTCCGCGGCGCCGGACGTCGCGGGTGAGGTCGCGGCGATGCGCAACGCGCTGGCCCGTGCGGGCGTGGCACCGGAGGCCGTGGAGTACGTCAACGCCCACGCCACGGCCTCCACCGCCGGTGACGAGGCGGAGGTGCAGGCCCTGCGTGACGTGTTTGGCGGACACCTGGGCCGGGTGTGGCTCAACGCCACCAAGGGGCTGCTGGGCCACTGCCTCTTCTCCGCGGGCGTCGTGGAGTGCATCGCGACGGTGCTCCAGCTTCGCGAGGGCTTCCTCCACCGCAACGCGAACCTGCGCGAGCCGCTCGCCCAGGACTGCCGCTTCTGCGGCGACGCGGCCACCGGGCAGTCCGTCGGTGTGGCGCTCAGCAATTCGTTTGGTTTCGGCGGCATCAACACGAGCGTGGTCATCCGCAGGTCATGAACGGACACGAGGCGCAGCGCATGGAGTTCGGCATCGAGGCGATGAACGCGTACGGCGGTGAGGCCTACCTGGACATCCGCACGCTCTTCGAGAAGCGGGGGCTGGACCTGACCCGCTTCGACAACCTCCTGATGGAGAAGAAGGCCGTCGGCATGCCCTGGGAGGACGCCATCACCAACGGGGTGAACGCCGCCAAGGCGCTGGTGGACGCGCTCACTCCGGAGGAGCAGGCCCGTATCGAGCTGGTCATCGCCTCCACGGAGTCGGGCGTCGACTTCGGCAAGGCCATCAGCACGTACATCCACGACCACCTGGGCCTGCACCGCCGCTGCCGCGTCTTCGAGGTGAAGCAGGCCTGCTACGGCGGCACGGCCGCGCTCCAGATGGCGCTGGGCTTCGTCGCGTCGGGCGTGTCCCCGGGCGCCAAGGCGCTGGTCATCGCCACGGACGAGGCGCGCAACGGCTCGCGCAACACGTACCACGAACCTTCACAGGGCACCGGCGCGGTGGCGCTGCTCGTGGGCTCCGAGCCGAAGGTCCTGAGCATGGACCTGGGCGCCAACGGCTACTACAGCTACGAGGTCATGGACACGTGCCGGCCCCAGGTCGGCATCGAGGCGGGTGACCCGGACGTGTCGCTGCTGGCGTACCTGGACTGCCTCCAGAACAGCTTCAAGGGCTACGCGGAGCGCGTGGAGGGAGCGGACTTCCGCACGAGCTTCGACTACCTCGCGTTCCACACGCCGTTCGCCGGCATGGTGAAGGGCGCGCACCGCAAGATGATGCGCGCCTTCGGTGGGCCGGGCATGGGCGCCGCGCAGATTGAAGAGGACTTCCAGCGCCGCATCGTCCCGGCCACGCGCTACTGCACGCAGGTGGGCAACATCTACTCGGCCACCGTGTTCCTGGCGCTGTGCGGCCTCATCGACAACGCCAACGCGCAGGACTTCCACCGCGTGGGCCTCTTCTCGTACGGCTCCGGGTGCTCGTCGGAGTTCTACAGCGGCACGTTCGACCGGAACTCGCAGCGGGTCCAGGCGCGCTTCGACATCGGCGGGCACCTGGCGCGCCGGCATTCGCTGTCCATGGACGAGTACGAGCGCATCCTCGACCGGAGCATGGAAATTGGCTTCGGCACCAAGGACGCCGAGGTCCAGGTGGGCGACCTGTCCAACCTCTACGCGCGCCAGTTCGAGGGCCGCAAGCGCCTGCGCCTGGTCCGCGTGAAGGGCTTCCACCGGGAGTACGCATGGACCTGAGCGGCCATGGCGGACTCCAGACGCTGCGCGTGGACGCGGCGGACGGCGTGGTGACGGTGACGCTCCACCGCCCGGAGGCGCGCAACAGCATCAACGCCACGCTCCTGGAGGAGCTGCACGCGGTGCTGGACGCCGTGGAGGCGGACGTGCGCCAGCAGTTGATCGTCCTGCGGGGCCAGCCGGGCACGTTCTGCACCGGCATGGACTTCGACGAGGTGTCCACGCTGCGCCCGGACGCCACGGCCGCGGAGCAGGAGGTGCTGACCCGTCCGTACATGCAGCTCTTGCGGCGCATGGCGACGATGCCGCGGGTGATCATCTCGCACGTGGACGGCGAGGTGCTGGCGGGGGGCGTGGGCTTCGTGGCCGCCAGCGACCTGGTGGTGGCCACGCCGCGCTCGCGCTTCAGCCTGTCGGAGGTGCTCTGGGGGCTCATGCCCGCCATGGTCATCCCGTACCTCATCCGGCGCGTGGGCTATCAGCCCGCGTACCGCATGGCGCTCACCACGCAGCCGGTGTCCGCCGAAGCGGCCCTGGCGATGAACCTCGTGGACGAGGTGAGCGACTCACCGGAAGCCGCGCTGCGCCGGCTGAAGGCGCGGCTGTCGCGCGTGCAGCCCGCGACGGTGGGGAACCTCAAGCGCTACTTCCGCCAGGTCTGGGTGCTGTCCGACGAGGTGGAGGAGCTGGCCGTGTCGGAGATCTCCCGGCTGATGGTCCACGGCGACTTCCAGAAGAACCTGCGGGACTTCGTGGAGCACCAGTTGTTGCCCTGGGAAGCGAAGGACCGCTGAGGCGCGGGAAAGGGGGCGTGTGATGGACGACGTGGTGAAGCTGACGGTGGAGGGGAGCATCGCGGTGGTGCGCATGGAGGAGCGCGCCCAGAAGAACACCTTCTCCCGCGCGCTGGTGGAGGGGCTTCAGGGAGCGTTCGCGCAGGTGGCGCGGCGGCCGGACCTAAAGGTCGTCGTGCTCACGGGCTACGACACCTACTTCTGCTGCGGCGGGAACAAGGAAGAGCTGCTCGCGATGAACGAGGGCCGGATGCGGTTCACCGACATGGCCTTCTACGACCTGCTCCTGCGGTGCGAGCTTCCCGTCGTGTCGGCCATGCAGGGGCACGGCATCGGCGGCGGGCTGGTGTTCGGCTGCACCGCGGACGTCATCGTGATGGCGCTGGAGGCCGTCTACTGCACGAACTTCATGCGCTACGGCTTCACGCCGGGGTTCGGCGCCACCTGTGTCATCCCCCGGAAGTTCGGTGATGTGCTCGCCAGCGAGATGCTCTTCACGGCGGCCAACTACACCGGCGCCCAGCTCAAGGAGCGCGGCGCGCCCATGCACTTCGTCTCGCGCAAGGACGTGCTCGCGGTGGCGATGGCCAAGGCGGAGGAGCTGGCGGACAAGCCGCTCGTGTCCCTCAAGCTGTTGAAGCAGCGGCTGACGGCGCGGCTCCGCGCGGAGCTGGCGGACGCCGTCGACGCGGAGCTTCGGATGCAGGAAACGACGTTCACCCTCCCCGAGGTCCGGGAGCGCATCGAAGGTCAGTTCTAGGAGGCAGCATGCGCAGCAAGTCGGGTGTGCCAGGGGAGTCGATCGCCATCATCGGGATGGCCTGCCGGTTCCCGGGGGCGAAGGACGTCGAGGCCTATTGGCACAACCTCGTCGCGGGGGTGAGCTCCATCCAGCCCCTGCCGCGCGAGCGCTGGGTGACGAAGCCGACGAGCCAGGGCCAGTGGAGCGGGCTCGTGGAGCACGTGGACTCGTTCGACGCCGCCGCCTTCGGCATCTCGCCCGCCGAGGCCGACAACATGGACCCCCAGCAGCGCCTGGTGCTGGAGGAGGCCTGGCACTGCTTCGAGGACGCGGCGGTGCCGCTGGACCGGCTGCGCGAGAAGAAGACGGGCGTCTTCATCGGCACCATGAGCAGCGACTATCTCCAGGAGCTGGGGATGGCCGGCGTCACGGCGAGCCGCTACGCGTCCACGGGCGGGTTCGCGTGCATCGTGGCGAACCGGGTCTCGTACGTGTTCGGCTTCCGGGGGCCCAGCATGGCCGTGGAGGCGGCCTGCACCTCGTCGCTCGTGGCGCTGCACGAAGCGAAGGAAGCGCTGCTGCGCGGTGAATGCGATTACGCGCTCGTGGGCGGCGCCAGCCTCAACCTGCACCCGTGGAAGTTCGATGCCTTCGAACAGCTCCGGCTGTTCAGCCCGGAGGGCAAGAGCAAGACCTACGACGTGGACGCGGACGGCTACGCGCCGGGAGAGGGCATCGGGCTGGTGCTGCTCCAGCGGCTGAGCGACGCTCGGGCCGAGCACAACCGGGTCCTCGCGCTCGTGCGCGGCACGGCGGTGAACCACAACGGACACGGCCGCGGCCTCACCGCGCCCAGCATGCCGGCCCTGCGCGACGTGACGCTGGCCGCCAGCGAGGACGCGGGCTTCGGCCTGGATACCGTGAGCTACATGGAGTCCCACGGGACGGGCACGTCGCTGGGAGACCCCATCGAGTTCGAGGGGCTCACGCAGGCGTTCCGCAAGCACACGCAGGCGCGCAACTTCTGCCAGTTGGGGTCGGTGAAGCCGAACGTCGGCCACCTGGAGCCCGCGTCCGGCGTGGCGAGCCTCATCAAGATCCTCCTGATGCTGAGGCATCGGTGGATCGCGCCCAGCATCGACGTGAAGACGGTGAACCCGCTGGTGGACTTCGACGCCAGCCCGTTCCAGTTCGCGCGGGCCTCGGTGCCTTGGAAGAGCATCCGGGAGGACGTGCCGTTGCGAGCGGGCATGACCTGCTTCGGCTTCGGCGGTGTGAACGCGCAGGTGCTGGTGGAGGCCGCGCCGCCGGACACCGCGCAGCGTGAGCCGGTCGGGCAGGGCCCGCAGGCCTTCACGTTGTCGGCGAACTCCGCGGCCAGCCTCTCGAACCTGGTGGAGGCGTGGAGCGCGTTCGCTTCGGGGAAGGACTTCGACGGGCTGCGGCTGGAGGACGTGTGCGGGACGCTCGCGCGGGGGCGGCAGTCGCTGCCGTACCGGCTGGGCGTCGTCGTGGAGGAGCGGGACGGCGTGCGCCGCTTCCTGGCGCAGGCACCCCAGGCGGAGCGCCATGGCCCGCGGTCGTGGGAGCTGCGGGTGGGGTCCGGCGTGGGAGGGCAGGGGGCGGCTTCGCGGCTGGTGTCAGGCGGCGCGCTGAGGCGGTGGATTGAGGAGACGAAGCAGGCGGAGGCGCTGGCGACGCCGGAGGGTGGCTTCGTGGCGGCGCATGCCTATGTCGCCGGGCTGCTGGCCACGGGCTTCGTGCCCGAGCGCATCACGGGCCATGGCGATGGCGTGTGGCCGGCCCTGGTCGTCAGCGGGGTCATGCGGCTGACGGACGCGCTGCGGGTGCTGCGCGGAGAGTTGTCGCCGGGCGAGGTGGAGCTGTCGCGGCCATCGGTGCCCTTCGTGGATCCCGTGAGCGGCGGCGTGTGGATGCGGTACGCGCTGGACGCGGAGTACCTGCGCGACCTGGTGGCGCGGGCCCATGGCGTGGTGGATACGCTCGTGCCGTGGGTGGAGAGCGCGCGGCTGCTCATCCGCAAGCAGCACTCCTTCCGCAAGCTCGCGGCCGAGTGGGCTCCCGCGCTGGGTGGGCTGCACGCGGGGCTGACCTCGCTGCTGGATGGAACCCATCCGCTGCGGGATGTCGAGGACCGGCACCAGCGGCTGCTGTTCGCATTCGTGAGTGCGGTGCTGCTGCGGTCGCTCCAGCAGAAGTGGGAGCTGGACACCGCGCTGGAGCGGCTGGATCCGATCCTGCGCGAGCTGTTGGAACTGGTGTCCGGCGAGGTGATTCCCCGCAGGGAGTTGGTGGAACTGCTCGCGGTGGAGCAGCCGGACTTCGAGCGCATCGCGAAGCTGGCGCACGCGCGTCAGCGCCGTCTGCGGCCGGGTGCCGTGTGCCCGCTGCTGGAGGGGCGCAGCGGACGGCTGCACGAAGCGGGGGACTTCGCGCAGTGGCTGGGTCGCGCGCAGGCGCTCCCGCAGGCGCCGGATGCCGGGGAGGACTTCGCGTGCCTCGCGCTGGGTGAGACGGCCCTGCCGCGTCCGGCGGAGCTGATCGTGCAGACCGCGCAGGCTCGCACCCTGGATGACAGCTTCTGGGACACGGCGTTGAAGCTGTGGCTCCGGGGCGTGGACGTGCGCTGGGACGAGCTCTATCCGGATGGCGCCTACGCGAAGGTCGCCCTCCCGCTGTACCCGTTCGTGCGTCGTCGCCACTGGATTGAAGACTCGCCGCTGCGCGCCGAGCGCGAGGGCCGGGTGTCCGTGACCACTGCCGCTCCGAAGTCTCCTGTCCCCACGCAGGTGGAGGTTCCCTCCGTGTCGAAGTCCTCGCCTCCGCCTGCTCCGCAGGCCGCACCCGTCGCGCCGTCGCTTCCGGCGGCTCCTAGCGCCCCGGCGATCGACGCACGGGCCTTCACCCGGAAGGTCCAGGCGGAGCTGTTGGCCGCGGGCACGGAGATCCTCCGCGTCGATGCAGGAGCGCTTGGGGCCCACGACAGCCTGGGGGACGTGGGCTTCGACTCGCTGGGGCTCAAGGACTTCGCCGCCCGCATCGAGCGTCAGTTCAAGGTGGACTTCAACCCGTCCCTGTTCTTCTCGCACCCGACCATCGCGAGCATCGCGGAGCACCTCTGGGAGCAGTACGGCGAGGAACTCGCGAAGGCTCAGGCGCCCGCGAACGCCGCATCTGCCGGAGCACCGGCCTCTGCCGGAACGCCAGCGTCTGGCGCAGCCACTACGTCCGCCGGAGCGCCAGCGTTTGGCGCTGCGCCCGCGTCTGGCGTAGCCACCACATCTGCCGGAGCGCCCGCGTCTGGCGTAGCCGCCGCGTCTGCCGGAGCGCCTACGTCTGGTGCAGCACCGATGTCTGCTGGGGCACTGCCGTCTGCCGCAGTACCTGCGCTGGGGGGCGTTCTCGCGTCTGCCTCAGCACCCGCGTCTGCCGCAGCACCTGCGCCTTCGCTTCACGCGGCGCCCCAGGTTTCGGCGAGGGTCGCGACGGAGGCTCCGCGTGCGACGGCCGTGGCCCCTGAACCCCTTGGCGTCCAGCGAGCCGATGGCACGGAGCGGGGCGTGGCGATCATCGGGATGTCCGGCGTGTTCCCCGGCGCCCGCGACGTGGACGAGCTCTGGCGCCGCCTGCGCGCGGGGGATCACCTCATCTCCGAGGCGCCCACGAACCGGTGGGACTGGAGGGCGTGGGGCGAGGAGGACGGCGCCTACCTGCGCTGGGGCGGCTTCGCTCCAGGTTTCGACTGCTTCGACGCGTCGTTCTTCGGTGCCTCCCCGCGCGAAGCGGAGCTGATGGATCCGCAGCAGCGCATGCTGTTGCAGAGCACCTGGAAGGCGCTGGAGGACGCGGGGCTGCCGCCCTCGAAGCTGTCGGGGCGCAACGTCGGCGTCTTCATGGGCGTGTGGTCGCAGGACTACCACCACCGCCTGTCGCATCACGGCCTCCTGCACGCGCAGGTGGAGACCGGCAACGCCCTGACGATGCTGGCCAATCGCATCTCCTACTTCTTCAACTTCCGGGGCCCCAGCGAGGTCCACAACGCCGCCTGCGCGAGCAGCGTCGTCGCGCTCCACCGCGCGGTGCAGTCGCTGCGGTCCGGTGAGTGCGACATCGCCATCGCGGGCGGCGTCAACGTGCTGGCCCTGCCGGAGGTGACGCAGAACCTCGCCCAGGTGGGCATCCTCTCCCGCGACGGGCGCTGCAAGACCTTCGACGCGTCGGCGAACGGCTACGTGCGCGGCGAGGGCTCGGTGGTGGTGGTGCTCAAGCGGCTGGAGCAGGCGGAAGCGGACGCGGACCCCATCCACGCGGTCGTCCGAGGCTCCCGGCAGAACCACGGCGGCCGGGCCAACTCGCTGACCGCGCCGAACCCGAAGGCCCAGGCGGAGCTCATCATTGGGTCGCTGGACGAAGCCGGCTTCGAGCCCGAGACCGTCACGTACATGGAAGCGCACGGCACGGGCACGGAGCTGGGTGACCCCGTGGAGGTGGAGGGCCTGAAGACCGCCTTCACCCAGCTCGCGAAGCGGCGCGGCCGGGCACTGAAGCAGGCGAACTACTGCGGCATCGGGTCCATCAAGACGAACGTCGGGCACCTGGAGTCGGCTGCGGGCCTCGCGGGCGTGGTGAAGGTGCTGATGGCCATGCGCCACGGCGAGCTGCCGGCGAGCCTCCACGTCCAGAAGCTCAACCCGCTGGTCCGGTTGGAGGGCAGCCCCTTCTACATCGTCCACAAGACGCAGCCCTGGAAGCGCCTGACGGACGCCGAGGGGCGCACGATTCCCCGGCGCGCGGGCGTGAGTTCCTTCGGCTTCGGTGGCGCCAACGCCCACGTGGCCCTCGAGGAGTACGTGGCGGCCCGGCCCCAGGACGTCACGTCGTCCGGCCCCTGGCTGTTCCCGCTTTCCGCCCGGAGCGCGGACCGGCTGAAGGATCAGGCCGCGCAGTTGATCCGGTTCATTGAAGAGCGCCAGGGCATTGCTCCGGCAGGTACCGGCACGCGGGGAAGCGCGGAGGACATCGTGCTGACCGCCGCGTCCGCGGTGCTCGGGATTCCGGTGGACGAACTGCGCCGCGAGGAGGACTGGGGCGCGAGGGCGCTCGGGCCCGCGGGGGTTGCGGAGCTGCTGGGCCGGGTGAACGAGTCCTGCGACGTGGAGCTGTCCTCGTCGGTGCTGAGTGGAAGCCTGTCGCTGAAGCCGCTGGTCCAGGCGTTGGAGGCGCGGGGTGTGGGCCGTGCGGCGGCACCGGCGGCGCAGGGGCCGGTGGAAGAGCTTCCGCTCGCGGACGTCGCCTACACGTTGCAGGTCGGCCGCGAGGAGATGGAGGAGCGGCTGGCCATCGTGGCGGGGAGCACGACGGAGCTGCTCCAGAAGCTGCATGCGTTCCTGTCGGGGCGTCAGGACGGCGACACGTTCGTGGGCAGTGCGAAGGGCGCGGGCCGCCGCAACACGCTCCTGAGCGACGACGAGGACGCGCAGGTGATGCTGCGAAGCTGGGCGCGCAAGGGGAAGCTGCCCCGGCTCGCGGAGCTGTGGGTCGGAGGGGCAGGCATCGACTGGGCGGTCCTCCCGCAGGGTGAAGGCTGCCGCCGCATGCCGCTGCCGACGTACCCGTTCGCGCAGGACCGCTACTGGCTGGACGCGCCGAAGACGGCCCGGACCTACCTCCCGTCGCCGATGGCTCAAGCCAGTCTGACTCCGGAACCCGCGGCATCGCGATCCGGACAAGCGGCACCCCAGGCGTTTGACCACGCGTCGAGCCACGGCCCCACGTCCGCGTTCGCGCCAGCGGTGGTGGCATCACCTCCAGCGTTCGCGCCCGTGACACCTCCCTCGGCGTTCACGCCAGCGGGTATGGCCTCCGCGCCAGGATTCGCGCATGGAACGGTGGGTGAGCGTGCGATGGGGCAGGGTCCCTCGCCGATGTCCGCATTCGCGCCCGCCGCGGCCGAGGCTCCTCGAACGGCGCCGGTCCCCTCCTACGGTCATTCCGGTGCGCAGGCGCCTGCAAGCGCGGCGTCGACTCGGCCCGTGGCGCCGCAGCCTCCGGTGGACCTGGGCCGGGCGGTCGAGGGTGAAATCGTGCGCCTCGTCGCGGAGATCCTCGGGATGCCGGAGGACCGCATCGACCGCGAGCAACAGTTCGCGGAGTACGGGATCAACTCCATCATGGGCATCGGTCTGGTCAACAGCCTCAACCGGACCCTGGGCCTGTCCCTGCGCACGACGACCCTCTTCGACTACCCGAACGTCTTCCGCCTCCGGGACTTCCTCCTGAAGACCCACGGCGGCGCCGTGGAGAAGGCCTTCGCCGCGAAGGCCCCGCCGCCGCAAGCAGCACCGCCCGAGGTCCAGCTCGCGGACCGCCAGGTCTTAGAGGCCCACATCCCGACGCCCGAGCCCTCACCCGTGGCGTCATCGGACATCGCCGTCATCGGACTCGCCGGGCGCTTCCCGGGAGCCCCGAACGCGCGTGCCTTCTGGAAGCTGCTGGAGTCCGGCCGCAGCGCCATCACCGAGGTCCCCGCGAGCCGCTGGGACTGGACCCGGCACTACGATCCGGATCCGATGAAGCGCGACAAGACCCACTGCAAGTGGGGCGGCTTCCTCACCGACATCGATCGCTTCGACGCGCGCTTCTTCGGCATCACCGGCCGCGAAGCCGAGCTGGCCGAGCCCCAGCAGCGCGTGTTCCTGGAGGAGTGCTGGAGCGCGCTTGAAGACGCCGGCTACGCCACCGACGAGGCGTCGAAGCTGCGCGTGGGCGTCTTCGCCGGAGTGAACGCGGGCGACTACACCCTCAACCTCCAGCAGGCCGGAGTGCAGACCGAAGCGCAGGCGCTGGCGGGCAACGACTGCTCCGTCATCCCCGCGCGGCTGTCCTACTTCCTCAACCTGAAGGGCCCGAGCATCTCGCTCGACACGGCCTGCTCCTCCTCGCTCACGGCGGTCCACCTCGCCTGCCGGAGCCTGCTCGCGGGCGACTGTGAGATGGCGGTGGCGGGCGGCGTGTTCATCGCCGTGACGCCGTCGTTCTACATCAAGACCAGCAACGCCGGCATGCTGTCCCCGCGCGGCCAGTGCCGCACGTTCGACGACGGCGCGGACGGCTTCGTCCCCGGAGAGGCCGCGGCGGCGGTCGTCCTCAAGCCGTTGGCGGCGGCCCTGCGCGACCGAGATCACATCTACGGCGTCATCAAGGGCACGGGCGTCAACCAGGACGGCAAGACGAACGGCCTGACCGCGCCCAGCGCCCTGTCACAGGAGGAACTGGAGCGCTCCGTCTACGAACGGGCCGGCGTGCACCCGGAAACCATCAGCTACGTGGAAGCGCACGGCACGGGCACCCGGCTGGGCGACCCCATCGAAGTGCAGGCCCTCACGAACGCCTTCCGGGCGTCGACGGACCGCACGCGCTTCTGCGGTCTGGGTTCGGTGAAGACCAACGTGGGCCACACGGCCGCGGCGGCCGGCGTCACCGGGCTGATCAAGCTGCTCCTGTCCCTGGAGCACAACCTGCTGCCGCCAAGCCTGGGACTGGAGCGCGAGAACGAGCACATCGACTTCCAGTCGAGCCCCTTCTACGTCGTCCGCCAGCTCCAGCCGTGGCCGCGCCAGGAAGGCCGTCCGCGCAGGGCGGCGCTCAGCTCGTTCGGGTTCAGCGGCACCAATGCCCACCTCGTGCTGGAGGAGGCGCCCGCTGTCGCCCACGCCACGGGAGAGGTGCCGGACTCCCATGTCCTCATCGCGCTGTCCGGGCGGACGGAAGAAGCCCTCCTGCGCCGGATGCGGGACCTGGACGGATGGCTGGAGGCGGAGGGCACGACCGTCTCGCTGGAGGACGTCAGCCATACGTTGCTCCTGGGCCGCCGCCACTTCGCGGTGCGAGCCGCCTTCGTCGTCCGCGATGTCGCCGAGCTGCGCGAGCAACTGCGTGAAGCCCTCCGGCAGTCGGCGGGTGCGCGGGGGACATGGTTCGCGGAGGTGGCCAACGTCACGTCGCGTCCGCCGGTGGACGCGGCGTCGGACGAGGCGCGCTGGCGGGAGGCACGCGCCTCCGGAACGCGCTTCGTGGAACAGCTCCACATGCTCGCCACGGGCTGGTTGAAGGGCGAGTCCGTGGAGGGCACGCGCCTGTTCGCGGGCCGTGCGCGCCGGCGCGTGTCGCTGCCGACGTATCCCTTCGCCCGGACGCGCC
This sequence comes from Corallococcus macrosporus, assembly GCF_017302985.1. Lineage (NCBI taxonomy): Bacteria > Pseudomonadati > Myxococcota > Myxococcia > Myxococcales > Myxococcaceae > Corallococcus > Corallococcus macrosporus. The sequence continues at coordinate 273,238 of NZ_JAFIMU010000013.1, read as the reverse complement.
ACTGGATTGGTGAGCCCGCGCGAGACGCGCACCTGCTGCTCGGAGCGGTGGAGGCGGGAGGCACCCTGGACACGGGGCTCGTCTTCACGCGGCGCCTGCCCGAGGAGGCCTGGGTGGTGGCGGAGCACCGGGTGCGGGGACACGCCATCCTCCCCGGCGTCGCGTACCTGGAGATGGCGCACGAAGCGGCGCGCCAGGCGCTCGGGCCCGGGCAGTACACGCTGCGTCGCGTGGTGTGGCTCCAGAAGCTCGCGGTGGAAGGCGCGGGGCGCGACGTCCGCTTGACGCTGCGCCGGGGCGAATCCGGCCGGCTGGACTTCCTGGTGCAGAGCCAGGGGACCGAAGGCGATGGCTGGACGACCCACGCGCAGGGAGAGATCCACACGGGCTCGCAGCCCGAGGCGAGCGCACGCGTGTCGTTGGAGGAGCTGCGCGCGCGGTGTGAGCGGAGGCTCGATGCGCCGGAGCTGTACCAGCGCTACGAGGGAATTGGCCTGCGTTACGGCGAGAGCTTCCGGAGCGTGAAGGAGGTCCGCTGTGGCGCGACGGAAGCCCTGTCGCATCTCGCGGTGAACGGGAAGCAGCGGGAGGAGTGGAACCAGTGGGGTCTGCCGCCCGGCATGCTGGACGGCGCGATGCAGAGCGTCCTCGGAGTGGTGGAGCAGGCACCCGGGACCACGGTGATGCCCTTCGCGGTGGAGGAGGTCGTGCTCCGCCGGGCCGTCCCGGCCGAGGCCTTCGCCGCCATCAAGCAGCTAGGTCGCTTGCGCTACGACGTCGCGATCCTCGATGCGAAGGGAGAGGTCTGCGTCGAGCTGAACGAGGTGACGCTGAGGGAGTGGCGCGACACGAAGCCGCAGGCCGCAGCGAAGCCCGAGTCCTCCGCGAAGGCCGAAGCGCTCCTGTACGCGCCCAGGTGGGAACCCGCGCCTGCACCGGTGCGAGCCCGTGAATGGAACGCCTCGACGCAAGGCGCGCGAGTGGTGCTGGTGGGCCACGAAGGCAGCGCCGAGCTGGAAGAGGCACTGGCGCAGGCGCACGCGGCGGACGGTGTGGTGCGGGTGCGGCTGTCGGAGCGGACGCATCGCCACGGTCCAGGCCAGTGGGAATGGAACCGGCGCGACGAGGCCGGAGCGCAGCAGTGGCTGCAAGAGGCCGGAGGCCTGACGCGGCTGTACTTCCTGGGAGGCGTCACGGCCCGCGTGGAAGACGAAGCGGCGCTGGAAGCCAGCCAGGAGCGGGGCGTGGTGGCCCTCTTCAGTCTGGTGAAGGCGCTGAGCGCGCATGGTTGGGCCCTCAAGCCGTTGGAGTTGAGGGTGGTGACGGTGGGCGCGCACCGGGTGGTGGAGGGCGAAAGCCCGCGTCCGTGGGGCGCGAGCGTGCAGGGCTTCGCGAAGGCAGTGGCGAACGAATACCCGGCGCTGCGTGTCAGCTACGTGGACGTGGGGACAGAGGACGTCGCGCGCGGCCAGTGGGTGGACGGAGTGGTGGGGGAGGAAGGGGACGGGAAGGGAGCGGACGTAGCGCTGAGGCAGGGACGCCGGTACGTGCGGCGGCTGCTGCCAGTGAAGCGGTTGCAGCAGGGACGGGTGCCACTGAGACAGCGCGGCGTGTACCTGCTGGTGGGCGGAGGCGGCGGCATCGGGCTGGCGGTGGGCGAGTGGCTGGCGAGGAAGTACGCGGCACGGCTGGTCATCGTCGGAAGGCGCGCAGCCGAGGGCGACCTCGCGCGGAAGCTGAAGGGACTGGAGGCCGCCGGAGCCGAGGTGGAGTACGTGCGGGCGGACGTGACGAAGCCGGGCGAAGCGGCTCGGGTCGTCGCACAGGCGAAGCAGCGCTTCGGCACCGTCCACGGCGTCTTCCATCTCGCCGTGGTGATCCAGGACCAGCTCCTGGAGCGCATGACGGAAGGCATGCTGCGCACGGTGCTGGACTCGAAGGTGAAGGCGAGCGTGGCGGTGCACGCGGCGCTGGAGGGAGAGCCGCTGGAGTGCGCGGTCTTCTTCTCCTCGGGCCAGTCCTTCTGGGGCAACGTGGGCGCGTCGAACTACTCGGCGGGCTGCACGTTCCAGGACGCGTACGCGGCGTGGCTTCGCGAGGTGAGGAACGTGCCCGCGTTCGCGCTGAACTGGGGCTCGTGGGGAAGCCTGGGCCTCGTGGCCGACGAGGGGCTGCGCAGGCGGCTGGAGAACCAGGGCATCCTGCCCATGGATGCCCACGAGGGCATGGAGGGCATGGAGGCGGTGCTCGCGGGCGCGGCGCCGCAGATGATGATCTTCAAGGGCACGCGCCCGCTGCTGGAGCGGCTGGGCGTGGACTTCAGCCGGAGCGTGGAGGTGTACGCACCGGCGCCTCCAGGCCTCGAAGCCCGCGCGCTCCAGGAGGCGCCGGTCTGGGAGCAGCAGGCCGGTGGCCGGCTGCCCGGCGTCGAGGACGCCTATGCCCAGGTGGAGGCCTGGGGCCGCGCGATGTTGCTCGGCGTGCTGAAGCGTCTGGGCGCCGTGGTCCACGCGGGCGAGGAGTGGGACGCCCAGGCGCGGGCGCGGCAGGTGGGCGTGGTGGAGGACCACGCGCGCCTCTGGCAGGCGATGCTGGGCGTGCTGGAGCGCGGCGGCTACGTGGAGCGCCGGGGCTCCTTCATCCGCGTCACGCCCCGCGCGGAAACGTCACCGGATGCGCGCGAGCTGGAGGCCTGGCGTGGGCACCTGCTCGCCACGCATCCGGAGTTCCGGCCGCACCTGGACCTCATGTGGGCGACGCTGTCCCGAGCCCATGAAGTGCTGCGCGGCGAGCTGCTGCCGACGGAGGTGCTGTTCCCGGACTCCTCCAGCGCGCTCGTGGAGGCCTATTACCGGGGCCATCCGCTCGCGGACTACTTCAACCGCCTGGTGGCCATCATCTGCCGCTGGTTCGTGGAGGAGCGCCGCCGCTCCGGAAGCCAGGAGCCCGTCCGCATCCTGGAGGTGGGCGCCGGCACGGGGAGCACCACGGCGTTCGTGCTGGAAGCGCTCAAGGGCGTCGGCGCGGTGGAGTTCGTCTTCACCGACGTGGGCCTGGGCTTCGTCAACGCGGCCCGCAAGCAGTTCGGCGCCGCGTATCCCTTCGCCACCTTCCAGGTGCTCGACGTGGAGAAGCGCCCGGAGGCCCAGGGCCTGGTGCCGGGCTCCTTCGACCTCGTGATGGGGACCAACGTGCTCCACGCGACGAAGAACATCCGCAGGACGCTGGAGCAGGTGAAGGTGCTGATGAAGCACCACGGCTGGCTCGCCATCAGCGAGCTCACGGATGTCCCCGAGTACACGACGCTGACGTTCGGCTTCCTCAAGGGCTGGTGGCTCTTCGAGGACGTCGCGGACCGGCTCCCCGACGCGCCCCTGCTGAGCATTCCCGGCTGGAGCACGGCGCTCCAGGACACGGGCTTCCGGCCGCTCGTGGCCTGCGGTCAGCCCGGCGGGCTGGGGCATGGCCTTGCCCAGCACGTCATGATTGGCGTCAGCGACGGATGCGTGGGCGCGCCCGCCATGGTGTCCGCGCAGCCGCCGGCGACCGTTGTGATGCCCGCACCCGCGAAGCCTCCTGCGCCTCCGGCTCCCGCGCCGAAGCCTCCAGCCCCCGCGCCGCGCGTGACGGGCTCCAGCCAGGAGCAGCGCCGGCAGGTGGAGCGGGAGATCATCCAGGTGGCCGCGGTGGTGCTGCGCATCCCGGAGCATGAGCTGCTTCCGGAGCTGCCCTTCGCGGAGCTGGGCGTGGACTCCATCCTCGCGGTGGACCTGTCGGACAAGCTCAACCGGGCCCTGTCCGTCGCGCTGCGCAGCACGGACCTGTTCAACTACGGCTCCGTCCGGCAGCTCGCCCGGCACATCCTGGAGCTGCGCGCGAGCGTGCCCTCGAAGCCCGTCGCGGGTGGCGAGGACGAAATGCTCTCGATGCTCGCGGCGCTCGAATCGGGCGACGTGTCCATCGACGAGGTCGATGATTTCCTGGAGCGCAGACATGGATAGGGAAGCCCTCCGTCGCAGGGACATCCTGGAGAAGGTGGCGCGCAGGGAGCTGTCGCGCGAGGAGGCGATGCGCCTGCTCAAGGAGACTGCTCCCAGCCCCAGGCCTGTCGCCCCGGTTGCGGCGAACAGCGCGGCCGGTTCGCGAGACATCGCCATCATCGGCATGTCGGGCCAGTTCCCCGGCGCGCCGGACGTCGAGCGGTTCTGGGAGAACCTGCTGGAGGGCCGTGACTCGGTCACGTCCATCCCGAAGGACCGCTGGGACGGAGATGCCTTCTACGACCCGGATCCGCGCGTGCCCGGCCGCAGCACCTGCAACCGGGGCGGCTTCCTGTCGGACGTGGACCGGTTCGACCGGGAGTTCTTCGGCATCTCTCCGCGCGAAGCGCAGCTCATGGATCCGCAGCAGCGGCTGTTCCTCCAGGAGGCGTGGCGGGCGCTGGAGGACGCGGGCTACTCGGACACGGCGCTGGCGGAGCGCTCGTGCGGCGTCTACGTCGGCTTTGGCTGGAGTGACTACCGGCTGGCGATGGCCGAGCGCGACATGGTGCCGGAGGGCTACGCCCTGGGCGGCATCTCCGGCGCCATCCTCGCGGCCCGCATCGCGTACTTCCTGAACCTGCGCGGGCCCGCCCTCACGGTGGACACGGCCTGCTCCGCGTCGCTGGTGGCCATCCACCTGGCCTGCGAGAGCCTCTGGAGCGGCACGGTCCGCATGGCGCTGGCGGCGGGTGTGTCCCTCTTCATGACGCCGGACGTGCACGTGCTGGCGTCGAAGATGGGGATGCTCTCCACGGACGGGCGCTGCAAGACCTTCGATGACGAGGCCAACGGCTTCGTCCCCGCGGAGGGCGTGGGCGTCGTCGTGCTCAAGCCGCTGGAGGACGCGCTGGCGGACGGCGACAGCATCCACGCGGTCATCAAGGCCACGGGCATCAACCAGGACGGGAAGACCAACGGCATCACCGCGCCCAGCGCACCCTCGCAGCTCGCGCTGGAGACGGGCGTCTACACGCGCTTCGGAATCGACCCGGGGACGCTTGGCTACGTGGAGGCGCACGGCACGGGGACGAAGCTGGGAGACCCCATCGAGATCCAGGCGCTCAGCGGCGCGTTCGCGCGGTTCACGGACCGCAAGCAGTTCTGCGCCATCGGCGCGGTGAAGACGAACATCGGTCACTCCATCGCGGCGGCGGGGGTGGCGGGGGTGATCAAGACGGCGCTGTGCCTGAAGCACCGCCGCATCCCGCGCTCGCTGCACTTCCACAAGCCGAACCGGCACATCGACTTCGCGCAGACGCCGTTCTACGTCCCCACGGAGACGCGAGACTGGCCCGCGGAGGCAGGCCGGCCCCGGCGCGCGGCGATCAGCTCGTTCGGCTTCAGCGGGACCAACGCGCACCTGGTGCTGGAGGAGGCCCCGGCGCGCAAGGACGGCCGCCCCTGGCCCGTCCATCTGGCCCTCTTCTCCGCGAAGACGGAGTCCGGCCTGCGCCGGGTGCTGGAGCGCTTCCTGGCGTGGTTGCCGGAGGGGTTGTCGGAGCGCTCGCTCGAGGACGTCACGTACACGTTGCAGGTGGGGCGCACCCACTTCCCGGTCCGCTGCGCCCTGGTCGCGCGCGATGCCGCCGAACTGAAGGCCCAGCTCCAGGCCGTGCTCCGGGGCGAGGCGGTGGAGGGAGCGGGCTCGGCCAACCTGGAGTCGAATCCGGTGCCGTGGGATGCCGCGAGGCAGTCACGCGGAGAGGCGCTGCTCGCGGAGACGGCGGCGCTGGCGCCGGACGCGGAGGCCGCCTGCCGCAACGGGCTCCTGGCGCTGAAGGACCTGTACCTCCAGGGCTATGCGCTGCCCTGGGAGACGCTCCACCACGGCGGGGGACGCCGCCGTGTGTCCCTGCCCACGTACCCGTTCGAAGGCGAACGTTACGGCCTGCCCGGACCACATCCGTCACCGGGGACGGGGAGTGTCTTGGCTGCTCCCACTGCCCCGGTCGGCCCCATTGCCAGCGCAGGGAGCCCTGTGGGGCCTGCGCTCGCCGCGAAGGACTCACCGGCGTCCACAGCTCCGGGGGATGATTCAACGGAACGTCTACGGAAGGACCTGGCGCGGCTCGCGGCGGAGGTCCTCAAGCTGGAGCCGCGTGAGCTGGACCTGCGCAAGCCGCTGAGCGTCTACGGCTTCGACTCCATCCTGTTCACGGAGCTGGTGGGCACCCTGAAGCGGGTCTACGGCGTCGAACTCGACGCGACCGTCTTCTTCGAGCACCCGACGCTGCTGTCGTTCGCGGATCATCTTCACGGCCTGTTGCCGGAGTCCGTTCTGCGCGGCGACACGGCCTCCTCGCGTCAGGCGGACAGCACCCCCGTTGCTGTGGCCACTCATGGTGTTGCCGCAACAGCCGTGGCCGAGACACCTGCGGAAGTGGTGACGGATGAGCCCATTGCCATCGTCGGGATGGCGGGCCGGTTCCCCCAATCTCCGGAGGTGGACGCATTCTGGGAACACCTCCTCGCGGGCGACGACCTGGTGACGGAGGTCCCCTCCGAGCGCTGGGACTGGCGCGCGTACTTCGGCGACCCGGCGAAGGAGCCCGGCAAGACGCGCGTGAAGTGGGGCGGCTTCATCGACGACGTGGACCGGTTCGACGCCCTGTTCTTCGGCATCTCCCCCAAGGAAGCCGAGGTCATGGATCCGCAGCAGCGTCTCTTCCTGGAGACCGCCTGGAAGGCCATCGAGGACTCCGGCCACCGCACCGCGGAGCTGTGGGGCTCCAGGACCGGCGTCTTCGTGGGCATGGCCGCGACGGACTACCCGAGCGTGCTCGCGCGCCAGGGCTCTCCCATCGTGCCGCAGTCAGTGACGGGCTCGTCGCGCTCCATCCTGCCCAACCGCCTGTCATACCTGCTGAACCTGCGAGGGCCGAGCGAAGCGGTGGACACGGCCTGCTCCAGCGCCCTCGTCGCGCTGCACCGCGCGGTGCAGGCCCTGCGGCGCGGTGAATGCGATCAGGCCCTGGTGGGCGGCGTCCACGTGATGCTCGACCCGGACCTGTTCGTCATCGCGGACAAGGGCGGGCTGCTCAGCCCGGATGGCCGTTCCAAGACCTTCGACGCGAGCGCCAACGGCTACGTGCGTGGAGAGGGCGTCGCGGTGGTGGTGCTCAAGCCGCTGCGGAAGGCGCAGAAGGACGGGGACACCATCCACGGCCTCATCCGTGGCGTCGCCATCAACCACGGCGGCCGTTCAACGTCCCTGACCGCGCCGAACCCCGTCGCCCAGGCGGAGGCCATGGTCGAGGCCTATTCCGAAGCGCGGATCGACCCCGCCACCATCACCTACGTCGAAGCGATGGGCACGGGGACGGCGCTGGGAGACCCCATCGAGCTCAACGCGCTGAAGAAGGCATTCACGGAGCTGTACCGGCGCTGGGACCATCCGCCCGCGAGCCAGCCGCACTGCGGGCTCGGCTCGGTGAAGACGAACATCGGCCACCTGGAGCCCGCCTCGGGCATGGCCAGCTTGGTCAAGGTGCTGCTCTCCCTCCGCCACGGCGTGCTCCCGGCCACCCTCCACGTGCGCGACGTGAACCCGCGCATCCAACTGGAAGGCAGCCCCTTCTACCTGAACCGGGAGGCCCGTCCCTGGCCGCGCTTGAGCGACGCGAAGGGGAACGTCGTGCCCCGGCGCGCGGGGGTGAACTCGTTCGGCTACGGCGGCGTGAACGCGCACGTCGTCCTGGAGGAGTACCTGCCGCCGCCCCAGCGTGAACCCGCGCGACGGAGCGAACCCGGAGTGCTCGTCCTCTCCGCGAGGGATCAGGAGCGGCTGCGGGCCTACGCGACGCTGCTGCGGGATGCGCTGGGCCACTCAGCAGCGCCGCGAGCCGGTGCATCCTCCGAAGGTTTGAGGGAGGACGTGGCGGCGCTGTGCGCGGAGCTGCTGGGCGTGGACGCGGCGGAGGTCCTCGCGGACGACTCCATCCTCGGCGCGCTGCTCCAGCGCAACGTCATCGGAAGGCTGGTGGAGCGCATCGAGGAGAAGTGGGACGTCTCCCTGCTGCCCTCGGAGTTCGTGGGCGTGGAGGGACTGGGGGCGCTCATCGAACGCATCACCCGGAAGCGTCCGCAGACCGTGCCCGCGTCCATTCCCGAAGGACCGACCCCGGATGCCTTCGCGTCGGTGCTCTACACGCTCCAGGTGGGAAGGGATGCCCACGACGAGCGGCTGGCGCTCGTCGTGTCGAACGCCAGCGAGGCCCGCGAAGGACTGGACGCCTATCTGCGCGGACAGGCATTGCCGGGCCGGCTGTACCAGGGCCACCGCAAGCGAAGCGCCGAGGCACTGAAGGCCCTGGGCGCGAAGGCGGAAGCCCCGGCGCTGGAAGACCACCTGAAGCACCACCACGCCGCACCCCTGGCGGAGGCCTGGGCCCTGGGCGCCGAAGTGGACTGGTCCCACTGGTACGCGGAGGCCCCGCCACGAAGGGTGCCCCTGCCGACCTATCCCTTCGCCCGCACCCGCTACTGGGCGGAAGCAGGAACCCCGCCCGCCGCGCCGGAAACGCGCTTCACCCACAAGCTGTCGGGAGAAGAGTTCTTCGTGCGCGACCACATCATCCAGGGCCAGCGGTTGCTGCCGGGCGCGATGACGCTGGAGCTGGCGCGAGCAGCGGCCGTGAAGCTGCTGGGCGCCGCGACCGTGAGAGGACTGCGTCAGGTGAGCTGGCGCAGGCCGGTGGTGGTCGATGCCCCACGAGAGATTTCACTGCGGTTCGGCGGCGGAGACGACGGTCTGGACTTCGAAGTCACCATGGACGGGGAGGGCGCGCGCGAGCACGCACGAGGCCGGTTGCTCCTCGGCGCGCAGCGTCCGGCCCCCGCGCCCATCGACGTCGCCTCGGTGCTGCGCAGGTGCCCTGATCGGAAGTCTGGCTCCACCTGGTACGAAACCCTCCGCCAGTCCGGCTCCGGCTACGGCCCCAGCCTGCGAGTCATCGAAGAGCTCGCGTCCGGTGAGCACGAGTCCATCGCGCGGCTGCGCCTGCCCGATTCGCTGCGGGAACACCGCCAGGACTTCGTGTTGCATCCGGCGCTGGTGGATGGCGCGTTCCAGTCGCTCGCGGGCCTGCTCCGGCCTGGAGCGTTCGTCTATGTGCCCGTGGCGCTGGAGGAGCTGGAGCTGTTCGGCCCGCTGCCTCCCGACTGCTATGTCCGCGCCGAGGAGGTGGCGACACCACCCGCCGATGGCCTCCGGGCCTTCCACCTTCAGGTCCTCGACCTGGAAGGCCGTCACGTCGCGCGGCTGCATGGTCTGTCCGTCAAGCCGCTGGAGCGAGGCCTCGCGCGGCCCGCGGCGCCGTTCTACTGCGAGCGGCGATGGGAGCTGTCGCACGCGCAGACTCCCGAGGCCGTCGCGGACGCGGGAGGCCCGCTGCTCGTCTTCGGTCCGGATGCGGCTTCGGTGGACCGGGTGAGGACGCACCTGGATGCGCTGGGAGTCGCCGGCACGGAGGTCCTCTTCGTGCGGCCCGGCGAGCGATTCGAGCGCATCGGGCGGGACGTCTTCACGGTGGCCCCTGGACGTGAAGAAGACTTCGACCGGCTGCTGGACGCGCTGGGCGAAGGACGGCTCCCGGGGCGGCTCCTGCACCTGTGGTCCGAGCCCTCCGTGGGCACGGACGCGGAGGACCTGGAGCAGCAGTTGCTGCTCGGCTTCTACTCGGTGGCCTCGCTCTGCAAGGCCCTGGCGAGCCGCAAGCCGAAGCAGCGGATCCAGCTCCTGCACGCCCACGCCTCCGGGCGGGACGGCAGCGAACCGCTCCACGCGGCCGTCGCGGGGCTGCTGCGCACCGCGAGGATGGAGAGTCCGGCCCTGGCGCTCCGGAGCGTGGAGCTCGCGGACACCGAGCGTCCGTCGCTGACCGCCGCGCGGAGCCTGGCGGTGCTCCTGCGGGAGCTGGGCAGCGTGGATGGGCAGGACGTGGAGATCCAGTACCGGGAAGGGCGTCGTTACGTGAGCAGCCTGGGCGTGCTGCGGGAGAAGCGCTGAGCCATGTCGGTGACGAGCAACGGTGTCGCGCAGCAGTCCCTGCTCCGTGAGCGGGGGACGTATGTCATCACGGGCGGAGCGGCGGGCATCGGCCGGCTGTTCGCCGAGTTCCTGGCGAAGCAGGTCCATGCCCGGCTGGTGCTCGTGGGCCGCTCGGCTCCGGAGGCTCGCACGGCGGAGCTGCTGGAGCGCCTGCGGAGCCTGGGCGGTGAGGCGGAGTACCTCCGCGCGGACGTGTCGGACCGGGCCCAGGTCCAGGGACTCGTCCAGCGGGCGAAGGCCCGGTTCGGACCCCTGCACGGACTCATCCACTCCGCGGGCGTGCTGCGCGATGCGCTGCTGATCAAGAAGACGCGGGAGGACATGCGCGCCGTGCTCGCGCCCAAGGTGCAGGGCGTGATGGCGCTCGACGAGGCGCTGAAGGACGAGCCGCTGGATTTCTTCGTCCTCTTCTCGTCGCTGTCAGCGGTCATCGGCAACGTGGGTCAGGCGGACTACGCGTACGCCAACGCCTTCCTGGACCGCTTCGCGGAGCGACGTGAGCGGCTCCGGGCCCGGGGCGAGCGCACCGGGAGGACGCTGTCGCTGAACTGGCCGTTCTGGCGCGAGGGCGGCATGTCGCTGGATGCCGCGTCCGAGAAGTACATGACGCAGGTCATGGGGCTGAACCCCATCGGCACCGCCACCGGCCTCCAGGCGTTCATGGACGGTCTGGCTTCGCCGCTGTCGCAGTTCGTGGTCGTGGAGGGCGACCGGCAGAAGGCAGGCCGCACCCTGGGACTGCCCGGCTCGGAAGCCCCCGCACCGCGTGCATCCTTGGAGCCTGCGCCTGCCGCCGGTTCCAGCGACCTGCTGGCGCGAACGGAAGCCTTCCTGAAGACGCTGCTCTCACGGGAGACGAAGGTGCCCGTCGAACAGTTGGATCCGACCGAACCGCTCGAGCGCTACGGCGTGGACTCGCTGGTCATCGTCGGAGTCAACACTGCGTTGCAGCAGCACTTCGGTGACATCTCCCGGACGCTGCTGTTCGAGTACCAGACCACGCGCGAGCTGGCCGAGTACTTCGTCCGTCAGCACGGCCCCCGGATGCGGGAGCTGGTGGGCGCCGCCGCCACGGAGGTGAAGGCCCCGGCCGCTCCGGTGCGGGAGCCCGAGCGCGACGTCCGCCCGGCCGCGTGGGAGCGCGCGGATCCGATGGAGGACGCCATCGCCATCGTGGGCGTGAGCGGGCGCTATCCGATGGCGGATGACCTCTGGGCCTTCTGGGACAACCTGAAGGCGGGGCGCGACTGCATCACGGAGATTCCGCTGGGGCGCTGGGAGTACCCGCCCTACTTCGACGCGGACAAGGACGCGGAGGGCAAGAGCTACTCGAAGTGGGGCGGCTTCCTGTCGGACGTGGCGGCGTTCGACGCGCTCTTCTTCAACATCTCCACGCGCGAAGCGGAAGGGATGGATCCGCAGGAGCGCCTCTTCCTGCAGACGGTCTGGTCGCTGTTCGAGGACGCGGGCTACACGCGGCGCACCCTGGCCCCCAAGGCGCCCAGGACGGGCGTGTTCGTCGGAGTGATGTACGGCCAGTACGAATGGCTGGGCGTGGAGGCCGCGCTGCGGGGCCTGGCCTCGCGGGCGCAGTCGGGGCACTGGTCCATCGCCAATCGCATCTCCTACTTCTTCAACTTCCAGGGCCCCAGCCTGGCGGTGGACACGGCCTGTTCGTCATCGCTCACGGCCATCCACCTGGCCTGTCAGTCCCTGCGCTCGGGCGAGTGCGACGTGGCGGTGGCGGGCGGCGTGAACCTGTCCATCCATCCGCACAAGTACACGCTGCTGAGCCAGGGCCGCTTCGCGTCCAGCGATGGACGGTGCCGCTCGTTCGGAGAGGGCGGCGACGGCTACGTGCCTGGCGAGGGCGTGGGCGCGGTGCTGCTCAAGCCGCTGAGCAAGGCGCTCGCGGACGGGGACAGGGTGTACGCGCTGGTGAAGGGCTCGGCGCTCAACCACGGCGGCAAGACGAACGGCTACACGGTGCCCAACCCGAACGCCCAGGGCGACGTCATCGCCGAGGCGCTGCGGCGCGCGAAGGTCGACGCTCGGGAGCTGGGGTACCTGGAGGCGCACGGCACGGGGACGTCGCTCGGGGACCCCATCGAAGTCACCGGGCTGACGCGCGCGTTCGGAGCACCGGCGGCGGAGCATGGGCGCGTGCCCATGGGCTCCGTGAAGTCGAACATCGGCCACCTGGAGGCGGCGGCGGGCATCGCGGGGGTGACGAAGGTCCTGTTGCAGCTGAAGCACGGGCAGCTCGTGCCTTCGCTCCATTCGGAGCCCGCGAATCCGAACATCCGGTTCGCGGACGCGCCCCTCGTCGTGCAGAAGGAACTGGCCCCGTGGCCCGCGAAGGCGCACGGGCCGAGAAGGGCGGCCATCAGCTCCTTCGGCGCGGGAGGCGCGAACGCGCATGTGGTGCTGGAGGAGTTCCGCGAGGAGAAGACCGGAGCCCAGGCGCCGGAAGGCCCGTGGCTGTTCCCGCTGTCCGCGAAGGCACCGGACCGTCTGCGGGAGGCCGCGGAGCGATTGATCCGCTACGTGCGGGAGCGCATGGAGCCCGAAGGCGTTCGTCCCTGCGACGTGGCCTTCACGCTCCAGGTCGGGCGCGAGGTGATGGAGGAGCGCCTGGCCATCGTGGCCGACAGCAAGGCGGCGCTGCTCACGAAGCTGGAGGCCTTCCTGGAGGGCCGTTCCGCGGACGGGCTGTATCGGGGCGCGGGCCGCAAGTCCGCGCTGCTGAGCTCGGACGAGGACGCACGGCGCCTGCTGGAGGGCTGGCAGCAGCGGGGACGGCTGACGAGCCTCGCGGAGGCCTGGGTGGAGGGCGCGGCGATCGACTGGCGTCTGCCGGGGCACGAGGCCTGCCGGCGCGTGTCGCTGCCCACGTATCCCTTCGCGCGCGAGCGGCACTGGGTGGAAGCCGCCGCGATGGAGGGAGGTCTGGTGGGGCCGCATCCGCTGCTCGGGCGGTTGAAGCCGGAGGCGAGCCTGGGCAGCGGGCTGGTCTTCCAGCAGCGCTTGTCGGACGCCGCCTGGGTGGTGGCGGAGCACCAGGTCCGAGGCCGCGCCATGTTGCCGGGAGTGGCCTACCTGGAGATGGCCACCGTGGCGGCGCGTCAGGCACTGGGCCCCGGGAAGTACACGCTGCGGAGCGTGCGGTGGTCACAGCCCCTGGTCGTGGAACGAGCAGGCCGCGAGGTCCGGCTAACGCTCCGCAAGGACGAAGCGGACCGGATGGAGTTCGAGGTCCGCAGTCAGCAGCGCGGAGACGCCGAATGGACGACGCACGCGAGCGGTGAGGTCCTGGCCCATGACGCCGAGGGCGGAGACGACGCGGCGGTGTCACTGGACGAGGTGCGTGGCCGTTGTGTCCGGCACCTGGCAGCAGGCGAGGTGTACGCGCGCTTCGAGGCCTTGGGCCTGCGCTACGGCGAAGGCTTCCAGACGGTGCGGGAGGTGTGGAGCAACGAGGAAGAGGTCCTCGCGCGCCTGGAAGCCAGCGCCGCGCAGCAGGAGGCCTGGGGCCGCTGGGCACTGCCCCCCGGCGTGATGGATGGAGCGCTGCAGAGCATCCTGGGGCTGAGGACCGGCGACGGCCTCGCGGTGCCCTTCGCGGTGGAAGAGGTCGCGGTGCGCGGCCCCGTGCCGCCAGAGGTCTACGTCCACGTCCGTTCATGCGGAGACCTGCGCTACGACATCACGCTGTTGGACCGCGACGGAGAACCCTGCGTCGAGCTGAAGGAAGTCGCGCTGCGCGAGTGGCGCGAGACGGCGTCGGAGGTCCCAGCCAAGGCCGAAGCGCTCCTGTACGTCCCGAGGTGGGAGCAGGCTTCGGTGCCTGCGCGAGCCCGCGAATGGACCTCCACGACGCAAGGCGCGCGAGTGGTGCTGGTGGGGCACGAAGGCAGCGCCGAGCTGGAAGAGGCACTGGCGCAGGCGCACGCGGCGGACGGTGTGGTGCGAGTGCGGCTGTCGGAGCGGACGCACCGTCACGCTCCGGGCCATTGGGAGTGGAACCGGCGCGACGAGGCCGGAGCGCAGCAGTGGCTGCAAGAGGCCGGAGGCCTGACGCGGCTGTACTTCCTGGGAGGCGTCACGGCCCGCGTGGAAGACGAAGCGGCGCTGGAAGCCAGCCAGGAGCGGGGCGTGGTGGCCCTCTTCAGCCTGGTGAAGGCACTGAGCGCGCATGGCTGGGCCCTCAAGCCGTTGGAGTTGAGGGTGGTGACGGTGGGCGCGCACCGGGTAGTGGAGGGCGAGAGCCCGCGTCCGTGGGGCGCGAGCGTGCAGGGCTTCGCGAAGGCAGTGGCGAACGAATACCCGGCGCTGCGTGTCAGCTACGTGGACGTGGGGACCGAAGACGTCGCGCGCGGCCAGTGGGTGGACGGAGTGGTGGGGGAGGAAGGGGACGGGAAGGGAGCGGACGTGGCGCTGAGGCAGGGACGCCGGTACGTGCGGCGGCTGCTGCCAGTGAAGCGGTTGCAGCAGGGACGGATGCCACTGAGACAGCGCGGCGTGTACCTGCTGGTGGGCGGAGGCGGCGGCATCGGGCTGGCGGTGGCGGAGTGGCTGGCGAGGAAGTACGCGGCGCGGCTGGTCATCGTCGGAAGGCGCGCAGCCGAGGGCGACCTCGCGCGGAAGCTGAAGGGACTGGAGGCCGCCGGAGCCGAGGTGGAGTACGTGCGGGCGGACGTGACGAAGCCGGGCGAAGCGGCTCGGGTCGTCGCACAGGCGAAGCAGCGCTTCGGCACCGTCCACGGCGTCTTCCACCTGGCGATGGTCCTCCACGACTGCGCGCTCGAGCGCATGACGGAGGACGTGCTGCGCTCGGTGCTGGACTCGAAGGTGAAGGCGAGCGTGGCGGTGCACGCGGCGCTGGAGGGAGAGCCGCTGGAGTGCGCGGTCTTCTTCTCCTCGGGCCAGTCCATCTGGGGCAACGCGGGGCAGGCGAACTACGCCGCGGGGAGCACGTTCCAGGATGCCTTTGGCGCCTGGGTGCGTGAAGCGAAGGGCCTCCCCGCGTTCGTCCTGAACTGGGGCTACTGGGGCAGCGTCGGCGCGGTGGCCAATGCGCACCATCAGCAGCGCTTGGCCCAGCAGGGCATCCTGCCCATCGAGGTCGCTGAAGGCATGGAGGGCATGGAGGCGGTGCTCGCGGGAGCGGCGCCGCAGGTCATGCTCTTCAAGGCCACGCGGCCCCTCCTGGAGCGGCTGGGCGTGGACTTCAGCCGGAGCGTGGACGTGTACGCGCCCGGAACCCACGGGCTGGATGCACGAGCCCTGGAAGAGGCAAGCACCTGGGGCCGGCGGGCGGAGTCGAACGTGCAAGGAGCGGCCACGGCCTACGCCGACGTCGAACAGTGGGGCCGGGCACTGCTGCTGAACGCATTGAAGCGCCTGGGCGCCGTGGGCTCCTCGGGCGAGGAATGGGACCTCCACACGCAGGCCCGGAAGGTGGGCGTGGTCGAGGAGCACTCCCGCCTCTGGCAGGCGCTGATGGGCGTGCTGGAGCGGGGCGGCTATGTCGAGCGTCAGGGCACCCGCATCCACGTGAGGCCGCAAGCCACCCAGTCGCCCGATGCGAATGGCCTGGAGGCCTGGAAGCAGCGGCTGCTCACCGCGCATCCCGACCTGGGCCACCTCATCTCCCTGCTGGCCCTCTGCCTGGACGCCTATCCCGACGTGCTGACCGGCCGCCGCGAGGCCACGGCGGTGCTCTTCCCGCAGGGCTCCATGGAGAAGGTCGAGCGCGTCTACAAGGGCAACCCCATCGCGGACTTCTTCAACGGCCTGGTGGCGAACGCGATCCGCGCGTACGTGCAGGCCCGCGTCGCGGAAGCCCCCTCGGCCGTGGTCCGGATCCTCGAAGTGGGAGCGGGGACCGGCGGCACCAGCGAGCACGTCCTGTCCGCGCTCAAGGCGCTGGGGCCGCACGTGCGCTACGTCTACACGGACGTGTCCGCGGGCTTCGTCCGGTACGGAGCGGAGAAGTACGGCACGGCGCACGCCTTCCTGGAGCCGAAGGTCCTGAACATCGAAGCGGACCCCAGCGCGCAGGGCATCGAGCCCGGGAGCGTGGACCTGGTGCTGGCCACCAACGTGCTGCACGCGACCCGGAGCATGGGCCGCACGCTGGGCCACATCCAGCGGATGCTCCGCGCGGGCGGGCTGGTCGTCATCAACGAGCTCACCCGTGTCTGGGACTTCACGACGCTCGTCTTCGGCATGACGCAGGGCTGGTGGCTCTACGAGGAAGGCGAGGGCCGCATCGAGCACTCGCCGTTGCTCGATGCCGCGGGGTGGACCGCGCTGCTGGGCCAGGCGGGCTTCGCGAAGGCGGCCTTCGTCCCGCACGCCACGGGGGCAGGTCAGGACGTGGTCATCGCCAGGAGCACCGGACAGGTGGTGCTCGCCGCCCAGACGGTGGCCGTGAAGGCCACCGCGCCCGAAATCACCCGTCGGGACAAGCCCGTCCCCGCGAAGCGGAAGCAGGCCCCCGCGCCGGTCCTGGACCCGCGCGCGAAGACGCTGGCCTACGTCACCCACGTGTTCGCCACGCTCCTGAAGATTGCCCCCGAGCGCTTTGATCCGCAGGCGACCTTCGAGACCTACGGCGTGGACTCGCTGGTGAACCTGTCGGTCATCAAGCAACTGGAGAAGGACTTCGGGAAGCTGCCCGCCACGCTGCTGTTCGAGAACATGACGCTCGACATGCTGGCGACGTACTTCATGGCGGAACACGCGGAGCGCGTGCGCACGCTGTTCCACGAAGAAGCCCCGGAGCCCGAGCCGGTCCAGGCGAAGCCGCCCGAAGTCCCGCAGCCCCGGTTGGGCGACAGCCCGGAGGGCGACCTGGAGCGCATCCGCGCCTACGTGGAGGGCCTGTCCGGAGCGGAGCTGGACGCGGCGCTGGCACAGGTGCTGGGAACCCCCGCGCTCCAGGACCGCTAGGAACGACAAAGGCTCCATCGTCCGGAACACTCGGACGGTGGAGCCTCGGTACTTCAGGGAGCCCGTGGCTCCCCGCGCTCACGCCTGCGGCGAGAGGATCTTCGTGATGGCGCCTTCGAGGCGGCTCTTGGGCACCGCGCCGACGATCTGCTCCACGACCTTGCCGCCCTTGAACACCAGCAGGGTCGGCAGCGAACGGATGCCGTACTCCTGGGACGTGTCCTGGTTGGCGTCGACGTCGAGCTTGGCGATCTTCATCTGGCCCTTGTACCGGGTCGCCAGCTCAGCGACGGCGGGAGCAATGGCCCGGCAGGGAGCGCACCAGGCAGCCGTGAAGTCCACGAGCACGGGAACGTCCGACTCCAAGACTTCCTTCTTGAAATTGGAATCCCCGATATCCAGTACATCCGTGCCAGCCATGTTTCCTCCTGGTACCTTTGCGCCCGAGACACATGCAGGGGCCGCGACCATCCTGATCCGGAACCTAAGGGCCACGCAGCGAAAAAGCACGGCTTTGGCGGCCCGGCGGCGGAACCAGTGTCGGAGAGTGGAAGACGACCCCATTCGCGGAGCGAAAGGCAGGGCCAGATGCGAGAGGGAAGGGCCATCTTGGGGCGCGTGGTGTGGCGGGAGCTGACGACGCCGGAGCCGGAGAAGGCGAAGGCGTTCTACGCCGACCTCTTCGGTTGGACGTACGAGGAGGCGGCCCCTGGGGCGGGCACGGCCATCCGGCTGGGGGAGGTGCCCCTGGGGGCCATCCGTCAGGCCCAGCGGGTGGGGTTCGGGACGGGCTGGGTGAGCTTCGTGTCGGTGGACAACGTGGACGCCTCGGTGGTGATTGCCTCCGCGGACGGGGGAGGGGCGTTGCCGGGGCTGAGGGACGTGCCGGGGCTGGGGCGGGTGGCCCGGGTGGTGGACTACGCGGAGGCGATGCTCGCCGCGGTGAAGAGCCCTCCGGGGACCCCGGTGCCGCCGAAGGCCGGTGTCGGCGCCTTCTGCTGGGAAGCGCTGATCACCCCCGATGTCGCCCGGGCGAAGGAGTTCTACGGCAAGGTCTTCGGCTGGAGGATGCAGACCGCAGCGGACGGAAGCACCGTCTTCGCGGCGGACAGCACCCCGGCGGGCCAGGTCGCGAGCATGGAGGAGTCCCCGGACGCCAGGCAGCACTGGCGCACGCACCTCCGGGTGGAAAGCCTGGACGCCACGCGTGAGCACGCCGTGCGGCTGGGAGCGAAGGTGCTGATCCCCCGCAGGGCGAACCCCACGGGAGGAAGTCTCGCGGTGCTGACGGATCCCACCGGCGTGGAGTTCGGGCTCCTGGAGCCCGCGCGCGCGGACTGAGCGCGCTGCGGATCAGGGCGACTGATCTACGAGGTCTGAGGATGACGCGCTCGGTAGAAGCGCCCACGCCGAGCAGAGATGCTCGCGAGGGTTAATCGCATGAACTGTTTTAGCTCCTGCCGGCCGAGTATTGCCTTTGGGACGCCTCAGTCCGCACTCATCGTCGCTGTAACGCATGACAAGCACGTTGAAGTGGCGGTAGGGCACGGGAATCGAACTCGCCAGGGACTGCTCTCGCAGCCCCTCACCGGTTTTGAAGACCGGGCCGGCCACCAGGTCCGGAGGCCCTACCGCTTCGGATTACCGCCGCTTTGGCGCCGCTCCGTCAACCGCCGTCACGGCTTGCGCGCGAACACGAGGGCGTACTCGTCGCAGTTGAACAACGCGGTCCACTGGCGCTGCTCCGGCGTCATCCGCATGGCCTTGTGCACGTCCGCGCGCACCTGGTGCAGCGACGTGCTCCCGGGCTGCTTCTCCAGCTGCGTCATGCCCCGCAGCGCCACCAGCGCCGTGTTCACCGCCGGGTACACGTCGTCCGCGATGGACTCCACCTTCGCGTCCTGGAACCCCGCCCGCCGCAGCTCCGACAGGTAGCGCTCCGTCGACCACACGTTCTCCTCTGGGAAGGCGATCAGCCCCCGCCAGTAGCGGTAGCGCAGCCGCTGCCGCAGCCCGGCGTTCGACTCGCGGTCGGTCTTCTGCGCCATGTCCGCCATCACCAGCCGGCCTCCCGGCTTCAGCACGCGGAACGCCTCGCGCAGGAAGTCCTGCCGCGTCCGGAAGTGCATCGCGGACTCCAGCGCGAACACCACGTCGAACGCCGCCTCGCCGCCGGGCAGCGCCGTCGCGCTTCCCACCTCCAGCCGGACCACGCCCTCCAGCCCCGTCAGCTTCAGCCGCTCGCGGCCCACCCGGACCTGGTTGGGCGTGATGTTCACCCCGACGATGCTCGCGGGCTTGAACTCCTCCGCCCACAGCAGGTCCTGATCCGCGTACCCGTTGCCACAGTCCATGACCGCGTCGCCGGGCCCCAGCTTCGCCGTCCTCGCCAGGAGGCGCGCCATCTCCGCCTGCGCGGACCGGAAGAGCTCCCCCACGCGCTCCACGTTGGAGTCGTCCACCTTCTCCACGTTCTTCCAGTAGCCCAGGTTGATCCAGAAGGGCTCCCGGCCCGTCTCCACCCGGATGTCCTGCGGCGAGGGCATCCCCGCCACCCAGGCCCCTGTCTGGGTCGTGTAGAAGCGCTCCGGGTCCGCCAGCAGCGCACTCTTCAACCGCGTCGCGACCTGCCTCACATTGACCATCCCAAGCCTCCTTGGACTTCGGACTTCCAATCGACGGCGGAACCCTAGTCCGGGTCGCTGCGATTCCAGACCTGGCTCGCAAGTCGGTTTTCACTGGTGAAAGGAGCGGGGGACGCCCGCCCGCCGTCCCAGGGGGCGTCTTGCCCGGCGCGTCACCCGGGCTTCATGATGGACGCCCTTTTCCGCCATGCCCCGAATCTTCCGTCCTGTCCTCCTGGCACCGGGTCTCTCTCCGGCGTCCGTCCTGCTGCTGTGCCTGTGTCTGTCCTTGAGCACGGGGACCGCACGGGCGGCGACGCCCGCGTTGCCCTTCCGCGTGGGGCCTCCGGCGGCATGGGTGAAGCCGCTGCCCATTCCCGCGGACTCCGGCCCGGCTTCCGCGGGTGAAGAGGAGACGAGCGTCTCCCGGTTGCTGGTGGAAGAACAGGTGCGCGTGTCGGGCCATTCGCAGGAGCACTACCTGCACTCGGCGCGGAAGGTGCTGTCGCCGCAGGGCATCGACAGCGTCACGGACATCCAGCTCTCGTTCGACCCGACGTACCAGAAGCTCACCGTCCACGGCATCTGGCGCATCCGCGACGGCCGCCGCGAGGACCTCTTCCAGCCCGCCGAAGCCCGCGTCATCCAGCAGGAGCCCGAACTCCAGAACCGCCTCTACAACGGCGCGCTCTCCGTGGTGCCCTTCCTGCGCGACGTGCGCGTCGGCGACACCGTGGAGGTCGCGTACACGCTCGAGGGCGCCAACCCCGTCTTCGGCGGCCGCTTCTCCGACTTCGTCGTCGTGGGCAAGCCCTTCCCCGTGGGCCACTTCGCCTACCGGCTGCTGTGGCCGGAGGGGCGCTCGCTCTACGTCCGGGACTTCGCCGCGCCGGGCCTGACGCGCTCGGAAGCGCTGCTGGGCAACGAGCGGGAGATCATCCTGGAGCGCCGCCACGTGCCCGCGGTCCACTCCGAGGACAATGTCCCCGGCTGGCAACCCGTCTACCCGTGGCTCCAGCTCAGTGAGTACAAGGACTGGAACGACGTCGCCCGCTGGGCCTCGGCGCTGTTCCAGGTGCCCGCACGCTCCAAGGCGCTGGAGCAGGAGATCCGCCGGCTCTCGAAGGAGCCCACGCCCGAGGCGCGCTTCGTCGCCGCGCTGCGCTTCGTCCAGGACGAGGTGCGCTACCTGGGCATCGAGATGGGCCCCAACTCGCACCAGCCCCATCCGCCCGATGAGGTCCTCCAGCGCCGCTTCGGCGACTGCAAGGACAAGTCCCTGCTGCTGGTGACGCTCCTCAAGGGGCTGGGCATCGACGCGCAGCCCGCGCTCGTGAACACCGGCCTCACGCAGCTCCTGGACGGCTGGCGTCCCACCGCCCGCGCGTTCGACCACGCCATCGTGCACGCCACCGTGGGGGGCCGCGAGCTGTGGGTGGATCCCACCGCGACCCTGGAGCGCGGCGGGCTGGACAGCTACGAGCCGCCTCCCTACGGCCGGGCCCTCATCGTCGCCCCCGGCACGACGGAGCTCTCCGTCATCCCCGCGCCGACGTTGAAGGAACCCTCCGTCTTCGTGGACGAGACCTACGTCGCGACGGACCGCGACGGGCCGGCGACGCTCGACGTCGTCACCACCCGCACGGGCGAGTCCGCCAACGCCATGCGCCGCATGCTCGCGGGCACGTCCGTGTCCGAGCTGTCCCGCTTCTATTTCAACTACTACGCGAAGAAGGACGCGAAGATCACCGTCGCCAGCCCCATGACGGTGGACGACGACACGGTGAAGAACGTGCTCGTCGTGCACGAGCACTACCGCATCGAGGACTTCTGGTCCTCCGACGCCCGCCGGGACTTCAGCGCGCACACCTTCCACGCGTACCTCAAGGAGCCGGGCTACTCCCGCCGCGCCTTCCCGCTGGAGGTGGAGCACCCCGTCTTCGCCCGCCACCGCATCACGCTCAAGTCCGGCGAGCCGCTCCACGACGGCGCGGACCATGACGTCGTGGACGGGCCCGCCTTCCACTTCGAGGCCGACACGCGCGCGGACGGCAAGACGCTGGTGCTCGACTACCGCTACCAGAGCCTCGCGGACGCCGTGCCGCCCGAGCGCATCGCGGAGTACGTGAAGGCCGTGCGCGCCACCGAGGACAATCGCGGCTACTACGTCCAGCTCGGGAGCCGCGAGCGCCGCCTGCGGACCTCGCCACCGCCGTCCGGCGAGGCCGGCGCCATCCTCCTGGGCGTCATCGCGACGTGCGTCGTCCTCTGGTTCGTCATCGCGCAGGGAGGCCCGGTGGAGCTCTGGCGCAAGGGTCGCGCCTGGGGCCGGCGCCGCGCCTTCGCGCGCAAGTTCGACGCCAGCCACCAGGGCGACAGCGCCTGGTCCGCCATCCCCATCACCGGCCCGCAGGAGCTGCTGTCCACGCTGGGCCGGCTGCGCTGCGCCTGTGGGGCTACCAGCGACGCTCCACGGGAGTCGCTCCGCCACGAAGCCGTCGTCCTGGGCGAGCGCCACCTCACGCTGGTGCAGTGGCAGTGCCCCACCTGCGCCCGCGCCCGCCGCGCCTACTTCGAGGACAAGGGCTCGCGCGCCGCCTGACGCTTCAGCCGCCGCTGCCCGACTGGCAGATGCCCGGGCAGTCCGCGCTGCCCCCGGGCTGACACGTGTCGGTCGGATCATCCACGCAGGTGCTCCCCGACACGTTGCCCGCGCAGCCTCCGAAGAGCCCGCCACAGCACTCGACGTAACCTTCCGGCACGTCGCACGGCGTCGGGTACGCCTGGCACGTCCCGGTGTCCGAGCGCGCGAACACCACCACCTGGGGACACGCGCGCGGCTGCTCGTTCCCGCCGCCCGTACAGCCCGCCAGCCCCAGCACCGCCATCAGTCCCAGCCTCGTCCATGCATGCATGGCGCGCATCAGGGCAGGGGAGACGCGCGCTAGTCCAGCCCCCGCTCCCACAGGTCGTCCTCATCCAGACCCATGAGGTGACCGACCTCGTGCATCACCGTGATGCCGATCTGTTCGATGAGCTCCTCGCGGGTGCGCGCGAAGCGCTCCAGGTTCTTCTGGTACAGGACGATGGAGGGCGGGAAGTGATCCGCCGCGTCCATCACGCTGCGCTCGCCCACGGGCGTGCCCCGGAACACCCCCAGGATGCACGGCGACAGCGGCGGCTGCTGACCCAGCAGGTCCTCGTCCGACGGCAGGTCCTCCACCGCCAGGGTCACGTTGTCCATGTACTGCTTCACCTGCGAGGGCAGGGCGCGCATCGCGTCCTCCACCGCGCGGTCGAACGCCGCCTCCTCCAGGGCCACCGGCGGCGGCAGCTCCTCCGGCGCCAGCGCCTGCGCGCGCGTGAAGCGCTTCTTCGCCTCGCGCGCGTCCTTGCGCCGCTCCGCGATGAGCCCCAGGTAGTGGTGCGCCCACGCCTCGTCCGGCGCGTCCTTCAGCACCCGCTCGAAGGCCTCCTGCGCGGGCGCGAAGCGGCAGAGTTCGAAGAGCGCGATGCCCCGCTCCAGCTGTGCGTCCGGGGAGCGCGGCATGTGCGTCAGCGCCTGGTCCAGGCTCTTGAGCGCGGACTCGCACTCGCCCAGCTGGTTGAGGCCCATGCCCTCCAGGAGGAGGAACTCATAGACGAGCTCCACGTCGTCGGCCTTCTGCGCCAGCTTGCGCCCGCGGCCGCACCACTCCAGCCCCTCTTCCACGGCCTCTCGGTCCTCGCCGGTGCGGCAGACGAGGAACTCCGCCGCGCCGAAGAGGATCTCCAGGTCCTCCGGAGCGACCTTCAGGGCGGCGCCGTAGGCACGGCCCGCGTCCTCCAGGCGGCCCACCTCCACCAGCGCGGCGGCCCGGTAGTGCAGGGCTTCTGGTGAGTCCGGAACGTCCCGGAGCAGCGCGTCGGCGCTGGCGAGCGCTGCCTCGAAGTCCCGCGCCTCGAAGGCGTCCGCCACCCCCTCCAGTCGCGCGTCCACGCCCATCGCCTCCCCCTGCTTCGCCGTGCGCTTCGCCATACGGGCAGGCAGCTAAGAAGCCGTCCTTCGCGTTGTCAACGACCGGAGTCGCTGTTACCTTCCAGCGCCCCGTTTTGGCCCGAACCCCGTGAACATCCTGGTCGTCGACGACGATTACGAGCTGTGCACCATGCTCTCTCGCTACCTGGAGATGCATGGCTACACCGTGTTCTCGGCGTCGGACGCGCTCCAGGCGCTGGACATCATGGAGCGTCATCCCGTGGGGCTGGTCATCACCGACTACCTGATGCCCCACCTGGACGGCATCCACTTCACGGAGATGCTGAAGGCGGACCCCCGCTTCCAGAACATCTCCGTCCTGATGATGACCGCCAGCACGGACGCCAACATCTCCGACCGGGGCCTGCGCAAGGGCGTCGCCATCACCCTGCAGAAGCCCCTGGACATGGGGCAATTGCTCAACCTCGTGCGCTTCGCGGAGTAGGGCGTCCGGAGGTCGCCTGAACCCCCCACCCGGGCGGGCCAGGAGGCGTCCTCAGCCCCACACGCCTGCCCCTTTCCGTTGACATCGTTGGCGCGACCCTTATGTTGGCGCTCGACATGGCCGAGTGCTAACGGCCATCCCCATTTGTAGAAATTCCCCAAGTATTATCGGAGGTTACGATGGCAGCGAAGGAAATCTTCTTCCACCAGTCCGCGCGGGATTCCATCCTGCGCGGCGTCCGGATCCTCGCGGACGCGGTCGCGGTGACGCTCGGTCCCAAGGGCCGCAACGTGGTCATCGAGAAGAGCTTCGGCTCGCCCACCATCACCAAGGACGGCGTCACCGTCGCCAAGGAGATCGATCTCGAGAACCGCTTCGAGAACATGGGCGCGCAGATGGTGAAGGAGGTCGCGTCCAAGACCTCCGACAAGGCGGGTGACGGCACGACGACGGCGACGGTGCTGGCGCGCGCCATCTATGAGGAGGGCCTGAAGCTGGTGGCCGCCGGCCACAGCCCCATGGACTTGAAGCGCGGCATCGACAAGGCGGTGGAGGTGGTGGTGGCGGAGCTGAAGAAGCTCTCCAAGCCCACGAGCGACAAGCAGGCCATCGCGCAGGTGGGCACCATCTCCGCGAACGGTGACGAGACCATCGGCACCATCATCGCGGACGCGATGGAGAAGGTGGGCAAGGAGGGCGTCATCACCGTCGAGGAGGCGAAGGGCCTCGAGACGACGCTCGACGTGGTCGAGGGCATGCAGTTCGACCGCGGCTACGTGTCGCCGTACTTCGTCACGAACCGGGACCGCATGGAGGTCGTCATGGACGACCCCTACATCCTCATCAGCGAGAAGAAGGTCTCGTCGATGCAGGACATGATCCCCGTGCTGGAGCAGGTGGCGCGCTCCGGCAAGCCGCTGCTCATCATCGCGGACGACATCGAGGGCGAGGCCCTGGCGACGCTGGTGGTGAACAAGATCCGCGGCGTGCTGAACGTGGCCGCGGTGAAGGCGCCGGGCTTCGGTGACCGCCGCAAGGACATGCTCAAGGACATCGCCACGCTGACGGGCGGCATGGTGGTGAGCGAGGAGCTGGGTCACAAGTACGAGAACCTGACCCTCAACGACCTGGGCCGCGCCAAGCGCATCACGGTGGACAAGGACAACACCACCATCGTGGACGGTGCCGGCCAGAAGTCGGACATCGAGGGCCGCATCAAGCTCATCCGCACCCAGATTGAAACGGTCACCAGCGACTACGACCGCGAGAAGCTCCAGGAGCGCATGGCGAAGCTCGTGGGCGGCGTGGCGGTCATCAACGTCGGCGCGGCGACCGAAGTGGAGATGAAGGAGAAGAAGGCCCGCGTGGAGGACGCGCTGCACGCGACCCGCGCGGCCGTCGAAGAGGGCATCGTCCCCGGCGGCGGCGTGGCCTACATCCGCAGCCTCAAGGCGCTGGACGGCCTGAAGCTGGGCGGCGAGCAGGACTTCGGCGTGGAGATCATCCGCAAGGCGCTCCAGGAGCCCCTGCGCAAGATCTCCAGCAACGCCGGCATCGAGGGCGCCGTCGTCATCAACAAGGTCAAGGAAGGCACCGGCGCGTTCGGCTTCAACGCGCGCACGGAGGTCTACGAGGACCTGGAGAAGGCCGGCGTCATCGACCCGACGAAGGTCGAGCGCACCGCGCTGCAGAACGCCGCCTCCGTGGCGTCCCTGCTGCTCACCACCGAGGCGATGATCGCCGAGCGCCCGAAGAAGAAGGCCAAGGGCGGCGCGGGTGGCGGCGCCATGCCGGAGTACGGCGGCGACGACATGGACTACTGAGCCGGCTGAAGGCTCGGTAGTGCCGTAGGGTTTTCCGGCCCCGGTGGGCTCCGCGTGAAGCGGGGCGCCCGGGGCCGGAGTCTTTTCAGGACGCGGCCTTCTTGAAGGCCAGGCTCAGCTCGCGGCTGAGCGCCGTGGTGTCGGAGAGCAGCTTGGGCAGGCACGCGGCGGCCCCGGCGCGCAGGGACGCCAGCGCGGTCTCCATGGTGAGGTGCTCGGCCAGCACGACGAAGGGCGCGCCCTGGCTCAGGCCCTTGGCCAGCTCCAGCGCCTTCTTGCCGTACGCCGGCGCGAAGTCCCACGACACCACCACGCCCGCGGGTGGCTCCAGCGCGGCCACCTCCGCGCCCACGACGATGCGCGCCTCCAGCCCCAGGAGGCCCAGCGCTTCCGAAATCAGGCGCGCGGTGGCCGGGTTGTCCTCCAGCACGTCCACCCGGCGCGCGGCGACACTGGGAGCCGGAGCGGGCGGGGCCGCGGGCGTGTACAGCGCCTGGCGCAGCAGCGCGCGCACCTGGCGGATGTCGTCGAAGGGCTTGAGCAGGTAGTCCACCACGCCCAGCTGCAGCGCCTGCTGCGTCGTCACCAGCGAGGGGTAGCCCGTCATCAGGATGACGCGCGACGCGGGGTCCAGCTTGCGCGCGTGCTGAGCCAGCTCCAGACCGGACAGCCCGGGCAGGTTCTTGTCCGTGACGATGAGGTCCACGCGCGAGGAGCGGAGGATTTCGAGCGCGGCCTCGCCCGTGGCCGCTTCGATCACTTCGCACTCCTTCTCCATCAGGTCCTTGAAGACCATCCGGATGATGCCCTCGTCGTCCACCACCAGGAGCCGCTTGCGCGGCGGGCGGGGCGCGTCCGTGGGCGGGAAGAGCACGCGGAACACCGTGGCCGGAGGCGGCACCTCGCGCAGCGTCGTGGGCGGCACCAGGGCGATCTGCGCGTGGTGCTCCTGGGCGATGCGCCGACAGACGGCGAGCCCCAGGCCGGTGCCGCGTTTGCTGGCGGAGACGTAGGGCTCGAAGATGCGCGTCTTGAGGTCGTCCGGGATGCCCGGGCCCCAGTCGGACACGTAGAGGGCCGCGGACGCGCCCTCGCGCGCGAGCGTCACCTTCACGCGGCCCCGGCCGGACATGGCGTCGCGGGCGTTGTTGAGCAGGTTGAGCGTGAGCTGCTCAATCAGCCGCGCGTTGCCCTGGATGGTGAGGTCCTCGGGGGCCTCCACCTCCAGCGAGATGCGCGCCGAGTCCGGGTTGACGCTGAACACCTTCGCCGCCGCCCAGATGGGCGCGGCCAGGGACAGCCGCTGCTGCGGGGCCGGCCGCTCGCTGGCCAGGCGGATGAAGTCGGAGACGATCTGCTCCATCCGCTCCACCTGCGCGAGCAGCAGCTTCAGGGGGCCGCTGGAGCCCCCTTCCTCGGCCAGCAGTTGGGCGTAGGCCTTGGCGCCCAGGAGCGGCTGGCGCAGCTCATGGAGAACCTCCGCGGCCACCTGGTGGGTGTGGGCGTTGGCGCGCTGCAGGGCCACCGCCGCGAGGCGTGCCTTGTCCAGGTCCCCCGCGTCCAGGGCCTGGAGCAGCTGCGCGAGCGGCGAGGGGGTCTCCATGGTTGGAAGCATGACGGACGCGGGTGTTCACGCGCAACGCACCCCCGGCGGGATTCGGTTGACCCCGCTCGCGACCGAACGGATGCTCGCGACCGCCCTCCAGCGGGGCCCGACGGGACACGGAATGCCCGCTCGCCTGCTGGGGACTCTCCCTGTCGCAGAGGCCCTCATGCCGCAGACGAACCCGTTCCACTCGCTGGTGCCCCGGAAGCTGACGGACTCCGAACTGGCCCGCTCCATCCGGCTCAACATCGAGGCGGAGCTGGACGCCATCAACCTCTACGCCGCGCACCTGGACGCGACGGACAACGAGGAGGCGAAGGCCATCCTGCGGCACGTCATGGACGAGGAGCGCGAGCACGCGGCCCTGTTCTGGCAGCTCATCGCGCGGCTCGACCCCGAGCAGGCCCAGCACGACCGCGAGGCGGGGCAGAAGTACCGCCTCATCACCACCGGCGCGTCCCACGAGGAGGTGGAGGCGGTGAGCGAGGGCGGCGGTGCCCAGCCCGCCGAGGTGGAGCTGCCCAAGCGCCTCACCGTGGGCAGCCTGCGCAAGTAGCGCGCAGGCCCGAGCCCGTCAGCCCTGCGCGGGCGGCGGGCCCTGGCGGCGCTCGGCCGGGGTGGCTTCCAGGTCCTGCGCCGCCATGTAGACGACGTTCCGGGTGCCGCGCTTGCCCCGGTACATGGCCCGGTCGGACAGGTCCAGCAGGTGGTCCTTGTCCTGCGCATGCTCCGGGAAGCTGGCCACGCCGATGCAGGTGGTGAGCTTGAGCGCCAGTCCCTCGCGGCCCAGGAACTGGTGGGTCTCCATGGTGCGGCGGATGCGCTCGGCGACCTTGAGGGCCCCGCCGGAGTCGGTGCCACGCAGCAGCACCACGTACTCGTCGCCGCCGAAGCGCGCCACCACGTCCGGGTCGCGCACGCAGCCCTTGAGCACGCGCGCGGCCTCCACCAGCACGCGCGAGCCCACCAGGTGCCCGTGCGTGTCGTTGATGGCCTTGAAGCGGTCCAGGTCCAGGAACAGCAGGGAGAAGGGCCGCTGCGTCTGGAGGGCCTCGTTCACCTCGCGGTCCAGCACCAGGTGCAGGTAGCGCGTGTTGAACAGGCGGGTGAGGTCGTCGACGTACGCCAGGTCCTCCACGGCGGCGAAGCGGCCCAGGTTGCGCAGGGCCAGCGCCCAGTTGCGCACGAGGAAGCTCACCGTCTCCGGGTGGTGCTCCGGGGGCGCGCTGTCGTGGAAGAGCACCGCGTGGCCCAGCACCGTGTCGCCGTCCACGGCGGGGAAGGTGAGGGTGCGCGGCCAGGGCACCTGCAGGCCGTCGAGCGACAGGGGCGTGCGCGTGCTCGCGAGCCGCTCCACGAGCTGCGGCACCAGGGCCTCGTGCAGGTCCTCCGGCAGGCCGCGCATGCCGTGCGAGCGGAAGCCCGAGGCGCTGGGGTCGCGCTCCAGGAGCATGACGGCGGAGGCGTTGGCCATGGACTCCAGCGCGTCCGCGGTGGCGGCGGCCAGCCGCTCACGGTCGAGCGTGGTGGCGATGCGCTGGCCCGCCTCCAGCAGCGCGACGTGCTGGCGCAGCGACGCGTTCTCCCGCATCAGGTCGCGCGTGGTGAGCGCGCGGCGCAGGGCGTGCTGCAGGGCCTCCGGCGCCACCGGCTTGACCAGGTACTCCGCCGCGCCGCTCTTGATGGCGCGCACCGCGGGGGCGACCTTGTCCAGGCCGGTGATGACGACGACCTCCACGCCGGGATAGCGCTCGCGCACGTGGCGGAGGATCTCCATGCCGTCGCCGCCGGGGAGGATGAGGTCCGTCACCACCGCGTCGACCCGGCCCGCGGCGAGCGCGGCCTTCGCATCCGCCACGGTGGCGACCGCCGTGACGATGTGTCCCGCGGCCGTGAGGTAGTCGCCGTAGAGGTTGCGGGCGATCTTTTCGTCGTCGACGAGGAGCAGTCGCGCCATGACTGTTCAGGGCTTAGCACCCAACCCTGGAAGGCTGCTAGGGTCCCCCTCCGTGTCGCCCTTTGAAAGCGGACGGCGGCTCTGCCTTCTGGTGGAGGCCGGTGAGACGCGTTACGCGGTGGAGGCCACGTCCGTCATCGAGGTCGCGATGCCGGGGGCGCGCGGCGCCAGCCTGCGCGGCGTGCTGGAGGTGAAGGATCTCTCCACGCTGCTCGGCGGCCCCCCCGAGGACGTGCCGGGCATGGTGGTGGTGCTGGACGTCAGCCCCACGCTCGCGGTGCGGGTGCGCTCCGTGGTGGAGGTCGCGGATGTCGCGCGGGATCCGTTCTTCCTGCTGCCTCCGGGCCTGGCGGACTCGCTGGCGCCCCTGAGCCGGGGC
Organism: Corallococcus macrosporus; assembly: GCF_017302985.1. Lineage (NCBI taxonomy): Bacteria > Pseudomonadati > Myxococcota > Myxococcia > Myxococcales > Myxococcaceae > Corallococcus > Corallococcus macrosporus. The sequence goes on along the minus strand of NZ_JAFIMU010000013.1, from coordinate 243,337 downwards.
GCGGTGCTGCACAAGGACCGGCTGTACCTGGAGCTCATCGTGGAGGCGCTGCCGCACCGCGCGGGCCCCCGGGTCACGCCGCCGGAGCTGCGGCCCGTACACTGGGTGGACGTGCCCCCGGAGCGGGCGCTGGTGCTGGAGTCCCAGGGCGTGCTGTTCGGCGTCCCGCTGGCCAACGTGTCCCAGGTGGTGCCCCGGGGCGAGGCCTTCAGCGTCCTTCCGGTGCAGAGCGGACCCGTGGCGGGGGTGTATCCGCACGCGCAGGCGCTGTGGCCCATCTGTTCGGTTCCGGCGCTGCTGGGGGCGCCGGCCCGGGTGGAGGAGCTGTTCGTCCTGACGGAGCTGGCGGGGCGGAACGTGGGGCTGGCGGCCACCCGGGTGCTCGGCGTGCTGCAGAAGTTCAAGCCGGCCGAGCTGACCGGAACGTTCCGGGCGCCGGGGCTGCCGGATCCGGTGATGTTACTGGACCTGCAGCGCATGTTTTCTTGATCGGCCCAAAGCGCGAATCCTAAGCTTCTCCGATTGACACAGGGCGTGCAGGCAGGCTTGCTCGCCCGAAATCTCAAACGAATTCAGGGGGGTATGCGCCCCCCGAGGCCGGAGCCGATGCCCAAGAATCTACTGATCGCCGACGACTCGCTCACCATCCGCAAGGTGATCGGGATGATCTTCGCGACGGAAGACTTCCAGGTGACCGCGGTGGACAACGGGCTGGACGCCATCTCCCGCACGCGCGAGCTGCGCCCGGACGTGGTGCTCGCCGACGTGATGATGCCGGGCAAGAGCGGCTACGAGGTCTGCGAGGCGCTCAAGAACGACCCCGCCACGCAGGCCATCCCGGTGCTGCTGCTGGCCGGCACCTTCGAGGCGTTCGACGAGAACCGCGCGAAGGCCGCCCGCGCGGATGACCACATCACCAAGCCCTTCGAGAGCCAGATCCTCCTCGACAAGGTGAAGGCGCTGGTGGGCCAGAAGTCCAACACCATGCCCGCGTCCGCCGCGACGCGCGTGCTGCCCCAGACCGCCGCACCGGTGGCCCCGGCCGGTGCGCCGCCCGCCGCCGCCGTGCCTCCGGGCGCGCGTCCCGCGGGTGCGCCGCCTCCGGGCGCCGTGCCTCCGGGTGCCCGTCCTCCGGGACCGGGCGTGCCGCCGCCGGGTGCGCGTCCTCCGGGCGCGGGGGTGCCGCCGCCTCCGGGCGCCGCGCGTCCGCTGCCGGGCGCCGTGCCTCCGGGTGCGCGTCCTCCGGGTGCGCCGCCTCCGGGCGCCGTGCCTCCGGGTGCGCGTCCTCCTCCGGGTGCCGTGCCTCCGGGCGCGCGTCCTCCGGGTGCGCCGCCTCCGGGCGCCATGCCTCCGGGTGCGCGTCCTCCGCCGGGTGCCGTGCCTCCGGGCGCGCGTCCTCCGGGTGCACCGCCTCCGGGCATGGCCGCGCGTCCTCCGGGCCCTGGCGCCCCGAACATCCCGGGCGGCTTCCCGCGTCCTCCGGGTGCGGCGCCGCTGCCGTCCGCGCCTCCGCCCGCCGCGGTCCCTCCGGCGGCCCGGGCCCGGGATCCGTTCGGCCTGGGAGCCCCGTCCGCTCCGCCCGCCGCGCAGGCGCGCACGGAGAGCATCCGCATCGAGGACTCGCTGCCCGAGCCCAGCGGTGCGGAGGAGATCTCCCTGGACCTCGGCGGGCCCCCGGCGCCGGCCGCCACGCCCATGCAGCAGGCCCGTCCGGCCGCGGATGGCGGAGAGGCGTTGCTTCGCGAGGCGCTGTCGAAGGCGTCCCGCGAGGTCATCGAGAAGATTGCCTGGGAGGTCGTCCCGCAGCTGGCGGAGACGATCATCCGGCAGGAGCTGGAGCGGCTCATCAAGGACCGCGAGACCCAGCACTGATTCGCAGTCCCCCCTGATTCCCCGCCGGCCCCGTCGGGGGCCGGCCGCTTGCAATGACTGACACGACTGAACTGTCCAAGGCCTACGAGCCCTCCGAGGTGGAGGCGCGGTGGTACAACCACTGGCTGGAGCGCGACTACTTCCGCGCCGAAGCCCCTTCCGCCAAGCCGCCGTTCAGCATCGTGCTGCCGCCGCCCAACGTCACGGGCAGCCTGCACATCGGCCACGCGCTCACCGCGACCATCCAGGACATCCTCACGCGCTGGAAGCGCATGAGCGGCTTCAACGCGCTCTGGCTGCCGGGCACGGATCACGCGGGCATCGCCACGCAGATGGTGGTGGAGAAGGAGCTCAAGAAGACGGAAGGCAAGAGCCGCCACGACCTGGGCCGCGAGGCGTTCCTCGAGCGCGTCTGGACTTGGAAGGGCAAGTTCGGCGCGCGCATCGGTGAGCAGCACCGCTACCTGGGCGCGTCGCTGGACTGGAGCCGCGAGCGCTTCACCATGGACGAGCAGTCCTCGGCCGCGGTGCGCGAGGTGTTCGTCCGGCTGTACGAAGAGGGCCTGATGTACCGGGCCCAGAAGCTCATCAACTGGTGCCCGTCCTGCCGCACGGCCCTCTCCGACCTGGAAGTGGAGCACGAGGAGAAGAACGGCTCGCTCTGGCACATCCGCTACCCGGTGAAGGACAGCGACCGCTCGCTCACCGTGGCGACGACGCGCCCGGAGACGCTGGTGGGCGACACGGCGGTGGCCGTGCACCCGGACGACCCGCGCTACCTGGGGCTCGTGGGCCGCAGCGTGTCCCTGCCGCTCACCGACCGCGAGATCCCCATCATCGCGGACGCGGAGCTGGTGAACATGGAGTTCGGCACCGGCGTGGTGAAGGTCACGCCCGCGCACGACTTCAACGACTACCAGACGGGCCTGCGCCACAAGCTGCCGATGCTGTCCATCCTGGACGAAGCGGCGCGGATGACGAAGGACACCGGCAAGTACGCGGGCCTGGATCGCGCGGAAGCGCGCAAGCAGGTGCTGGCGGACCTGACGGAGCTGGGCCTGCTGGAGAAGGAGGAGCCGCACAAGCTGAGCGTGGGCACCTGCCAGCGCTGCGCCACGGTGGTGGAGCCGCGCCTGTCGCCGCAGTGGTTCATCAAGATTGAGCCGCTGGCGAAGCCGGCCATCGAGGCGGTGGAGCAGGGCCGCACCAAGTTCGTCCCGGAGTCGTGGACGAACACATACTTCCACTGGATGAACAACATCCACGACTGGTGCGTGAGCCGCCAGCTGTGGTGGGGCCACCAGATCCCCGCGTGGTACTGCACGGCGTGCACGCCTCCCGAGGAGCGCTCGAAGGACACGGCGGACGTCATCGTGTCGCGCACGCCGCCGGAGTCCTGCCCGAAGTGCGGCGGCAAGGAGCTGACGCAGGATCCGGACGTGCTGGACACCTGGTTCTCGTCCGCGCTGTGGCCGTTCTCCACGCTGGGCTGGCCGAAGCAGACGGCGGACCTGAAGACCTTCTACCCGACGTCCGTGATGGAGACGGGCCACGACATCATCTTCTTCTGGGTCGCCCGGATGATGATGATGGGCCTGCACTTCATGGGGGATGTGCCCTTCCGCACCGTGTACCTGCACGCGATGGTGCGCGACGAGAAGGGCGAGAAGATGTCCAAGACGAAGGGGAACGTCATCGATCCCCTGGACGTCATCCTCGGCGCGAAGGCGGACGCGCTGCAGCCTTCGCTGCGCAACCGCTTCCCGCAGGGCATGCCCGCGCACGGCGCGGACGCGCTGCGCTTCACGCTCGCGTCGCTCACGCAGCAGGGCCGCGACATCAAGCTGTCGATGGACCGCCTGGGTGGCTACAAGGCGTTCTGCAACAAGCTGTGGAACGCCAGCCGCTTCGCCCTGATGAACATGGGCGACTTCGACCTGGACCGGACGCCGCTGGAGGGCCGCAAGCTGACGCTGGCGGACCGGTGGATCCTCTCCCGGCTGCAGAAGGCCACGGAAGCGACGCGCGCGTCGCTGGAGCAGTTCGGCTTCGCGGAGGCGGCCTCCACGCTGTACCAGTTCCTGTGGGCGGAGTTCTGCGACTGGTACATCGAACTGGCGAAGGGCTCGCTGTACGGCGAGGACGCGGAGGCCAAGGACACCACGCGCGCGGTGCTGGTGACGTGCCTGGACCGCATCCTGCGGCTGATGCACCCGTTCATGCCGTTCATCACCGAGGAGATCTGGCAGAAGCTGCCGATGTCCCGGCCCACGGAGAGCATCTGCATCGCGGAGTATCCTGCGCCGGAGTCGGCGTGGGTGGACGCGGCCGCGGAAGGCGAGATGGCGCCGGTCATCGCGGCCATCGAGGGGCTGCGCACGCTGCGCGGCGAGAGCAACCTGCCGCCGTCCGCGAAGGTGAAGGCGGTGGTGCAGAGTCCGGACGCGACGACGCGCGAGCTGCTGGATCGGTGGCGCGCGTACCTGATGCCGCTCGCGGGTCTGTCCGAGGTCGTGGTGGGCCCGCCGGGCGCCAAGCCTCCGCAGGCGGCGGCGTTCGTGAGTGGCAACCTGGAGATCTACGTGCCCCTGGCGGGCCTGGTGGATCTGGACGCGGAGCGCGACCGCCTGAAGAAGGAGATCGCCCGCGCCGAGCAGGAGCTCGCGAGTTTGCAGCGCAAGCTGGACAACCCCAACTTCGTGGCCCGTGCTCCGCCGGACGTGGTGGAGAAGGACAAGGCCCGGGTGACGGAGCTCCAGGAGCGCACGGTCAAGCTGCAGGATCACCTCCAGCGCATCGCCCCGGAGCCCCCCATGTCCGAGACGCCGTCACCGTTACCGGGCAGCACCGAGTCCGAAGCCCCTGAAGCGTCCGAGAGCATCGCGCCCGAGAGCGCGCAGGTGAAGGTGGCCGCCGAGCCGCGGGCACCGAAGGACGAAGGGGTGAACCTGGGGCAGGAGCTCAAGGGCGAGATTGAAGCCGAGGAGGCTTCGAAGGCGCCCCAGGCCGCGGATCCGGTGGTGGAGGAGGCGCTCAACAAGCTGCGCGAGGGCACCAAGGAAGGGCTGTCCCCGGCGGATCACCACGACCTGGGCGTCGCGTACATGAGCATGGGCCTCGTGGACGACGCGATGCGCGAGTTCGACAGGGCCAAGGAGGGCGGCGACGCCCGCGAGGCGCCGGAGGACTCGGCGAAGCCGGTGAAGAAGGCGGCGGGCAAGAAGGCTCCGGCGAAGAAGGCCGCGGGCAAGAAGGCGGCTCCCGCGAAGAAGGCGGCGGCGAAGAAGGCCCCCGCGAAGAAGGCGGCGGCGAAGAAGAGCGCCGCGAAGAAGGCCGCGGGCAAGAAGCCGGCCGCGAAGAAGGCTTCCGCGAAGAAGGCGGCGGGGAAGAAGAGCGCCGCGAAGAAGGCCGCGGGCAGGAAGCCCGCCGCGAAGAAGGCGGCGGGAAAGAAGGCTTCCGCGAAGAAGGCGGCGGCGAAGAAGACCACCCGGGGCAAGCCGGCGCGCAAGACGCGCCGGTAGGAGGCGGAAGTGCAGCAGGATTATCTCGATCGGCTCATCGCGCTGTCCCTCGACGAGGACCTGGGCGCGGCGGGGGACGTCACCTCGCTGGCGGTGGTCCCCGCCGACGCGGAGGGCAGTGGTGAGCTGGTCGCGAAGGAGCAGATGATCGTCGCGGGCCTGGACGCCTTCGTCCGCGTCTTCCACATGGTGGACGCGGAGGTGGAGGTGGAGCTCCTCAAGCGCGACGGCGATGAGATCAAACCGAAGGTCGCCGCCGCGCGGGTCCACGGCAAGCTGCGCTCGCTGCTGGCCGCGGAGCGCACCGCGCTCAACCTGGTGCAGCGCGCCGCCGGCATCGCGACGCTGGCCCAGCAGGCGATGACCTCCGTGCGAGGCTCGAAGCTGCGGGTGCTGGACACGCGCAAGACGCCGCCGGGCATGCGGGGCCTCGCGAAGCACGCGGTGCGCATGGGCGGCGCGTCCAACCACCGCTTCGGCCTCTTCGACGGCATCCTCATCAAGGACAACCACATCGCGGCCGTGGGTGGAGACATCACGGAAGCGGTGCGCCGCGCGAAGCTGAACGGTCCCCGGCTGGTGAAGGTTGAAGTGGAGGTCACCAACTTCAAGCAGCTGGAGGAAGCCATCGCCGCGGGCGCGGACGTCATCATGTTGGACAACATGGACGACGCGCAGATCCGCGAAGCGGTGAAGCTGACGGCCAGCCGCGTGCCCATCGAAGTATCGGGCGGCGTCACGCTGGACCGGCTGCCCCGCTTGGCGAAGCTGGGCGTGGACTTCGTGTCCATGGGCGCGCTGACGCACTCGGCGCGGGCCATGGACCTGTCGCTGGAGATCGCGACGACGAAGAAGCCCGCGCGAAAGTCCCGCTCCGCGCAGGGCTGAAGCGGCACTTCATTCCACGCGGTGGGAAGGGCAGGGCGGACCGGTGAGACCGGATCCGACCTGCCCTTTGCTTTCAGCGGGCGCCGGTGAGCGCCTCCGCGCGCGGCTTGCCCTCCGCGGACGCGGGCATGCCCATCTCCAGCAGCGCGGACAGGGTCGGGGCCACGTCCACGGGGTTGATCTCCTCCAGGTACAGCCCCGGCTTCACGCCCTTGCCCGCGAACACCACGGGCACCTGCGTGTCGTACGAATACGGCGTGCCGTGGTTCGTGCCGCGCGGATAGTCGCTGATCACCTGGAACGGCTTCGCCATGAACACCACGTCGCCGCTGCGCATCGGGTAGTAGCCCCGGCGCATCGCCGCCACCAGCCCATCCGGATCCGGCGCCGTGGCCAGGTCGTCCTTCGCCACCGCCCACACCGTGTACGGCTGCTTCGCCAGCCACGCCGCCGCCGCGCGCCGCACCGCCACCGCGTCCACCTTGCCGTCCTCCAGCGCCTTGCCGCCCAGGTACACGTCCAGTTCCAGCAGCTTCACCGTCACGTCCACGCTGAACTTCGCCTTCAGCTCCTGCGCCAGCCCCTTCGCCGCCTCCACCGGATTCAGCCGCGCTGCCGGCACGCCCGCCTGCGCCCACGCCTCCGGAATCTCCGCGCCGCCGTGGTCCGCCGACAGCGCGACGACCAGGTTCGCCTTGCCTCCGGCCGCGCGCTCGGCGGCGGCGATGAGCTCTCCCATCGCCTGATCCAACCGCAGCATCGTGTCCTGCATCTCCCACGAGTACGGCCCGAACGCGTGGAACACCGCGTCCGTCCCGCTGAAGCTCACCGCGAGGATGTCCGGCACGTCGTCCTTGCCCAGGCCTTCGCCTTCCATCGCCGCCTTCGCCGCCTGCACCAGCAGGTCATGCGAGAACCCCGACACCGCGAACGCCCGGTACGACGCGGGCCCGGGCGCCTGGAGCCCTCCCTTCAATGCATGGGGGAACACGCGCCCCATGCCGTAGGCGTCCGGCTCCGCCGTGCGGTCGTCGTCACCCACGTACTCGGCGCGGGGCCGCGACAGCTCCCACGTCTTGCTGAACGCCGCGTCCGGCAGCTTGCGCGCGTTGAACGCCTGCAACCACGCGGGCTCCGCCTTCGCGTACCAGGTGCTCGTCACCATCCGCCCCGTGGCCTCGTCGAACCACCACGCCTGGCCCTGCCGCCCGGCCAGCGGAATGGCCGCGCGCGACTTGTACGACAGCGCCACCACCTTGCCCCGGCCCTGCGTGGACACGCGCAGCCGGTCCGCCAGCGTCTCCGCCATCAGGTTCACCGGGCTCGTGTCCGCCCCCGGAGCCGTCTCCCCGTTCAACACCGGATGCGTCGGGTCCGTGTAGACCTGCACCGCCTGTCCGGCCGCGCGGTCGTAGACGTCGTTGTCCACGATGCCGTGGCGCCAGGGGTTCGCGCCCGTGGCCAGCGTGGCGTGGCCCGGGGCGGTGCGCGCCTCCGCGTAGGCGTACCGGGCGTAGGGGTAGTACGCGCCCGTGGAGAGCAGCCGGCCCAGGCCTCCGGTGAGGCGCGGACGGTTCCGCAACAGGAGGTCGCTGCCCATCGCGTCCACGCTGATGAACAGGGTGAGCTTGGGGGCCTTGGCGGCGGCCGGCAGGGCGAACAGGACGAGGAGGGCGGCGAGGAAGCGCGACATGATGCGGCAGCCTCTCCGGCCGGATGAACAGAAGCAACCAACATGCGCGGCCACCGCTTGGACACGTCACCCCGCCCTGATATGGGCGGCCCAATGGTCGAGGCACGGCTGCGCGTCATCTACGGCGACACGGATCAGATGGGGGTCGTCTACTACGCGAACTACTTCCGCTACTTCGAGTTCGCCCGCAGCGAGTTCTTCCGTGCCCACGGAGGCAGCTACCGCGAACTGGAGAGCACCGGACTGCTGTTGCCCGTGGTGGAGGCCAGCGCCCACTACAAGGCCTCCGCGCGCTACGACGACCTGCTCCTCATCCGCACCACCCTGGACGAGTTGCGCCGTGCGTCACTCGTGTTCACCTACGAGCTGCTGCGCGATGGGGACTCCCCCACGCTCTTGTGCACCGGCCGCACCCTGCACGCCTGCGTGGGGCGCGACGGCAAGCCCCAGCGGCTGCCCGAAGCCATCGCCCGCCTGAAGGCCGCGGACGACACCGACACCTGAACCCTTTCCCTTCCCGAATTCCCGAACGAGGAGCACCCGAAAAATGGATCGCAACCTGGCAATGGAGGTCGTGCGCGTCACCGAGATGGCGGCCATCGCCTCCGCCCGGCTCATGGGCCGCGGCAACAAGGACGAGTCCGACCAGGCCGCCGTGGACGCGATGCGCCGCGCCTTCGACGCGCTGCACATCGACGGCACGGTCGTCATCGGCGAGGGCGAGCGCGACGAGGCGCCCATGCTCTACATCGGTGAGCGCGTGGGTGCCCGCGACGACGGCGCCCCCCAGGTGGACATCGCCCTGGACCCGCTGGAGGGCACCAACCTGTGCGCCTACGGCCGCCCGGGCTCCATCTCCGTCGTGGCCATGTCCAGCCACGGCGGCCTGCTCAACGCGCCCGACACGTACATGGAGAAGCTCGCCGTGGGGCCGCGCGCCAAGGGCGCCATCGACCTGACCAAGTCCCCCACGGAGAACCTGCGCTCCATCGCGGAGCGCATGAAGCTCTACGTGGAGGACCTCACGGTCATGATCCTGGACCGCGAGCGCCACGCCGACCTCATCAAGGAGGTCCGCGCCGCGGGCGCCCGCGTGCGCCTCATCGAGGACGGTGACGTGGCGGGCGCCATCGCGACCTGCTTCGAGGGCTCCGGCGTGGACGTGCTCATGGGCATCGGCGGCGCGCCCGAAGGCGTCATCGCCGCGGCCGCCATCCGCGCCACCGGCGGCGACCTGCAGGGCCGGCTCGTGCCGCGCAACCAGGGCGAAATCGAGCGCGCCAAGAAGATGGGCATCACCGACATCCACAAGATCTACACCGCCGAGGAGCTGGCCCGCGGCGAGGTGATGTTCGCGGCCACGGGCGTGACGAGCGGCGACTTCCTCAAGGGCGTGCGCTTCTTCGGCGGCGGCTGCGAGACGCACTCCGTCGTCATGCGCAGCAAGACGGGCACCGTGCGCTTCATCCAGTCCATCCACAAGTTCGACAAGAAGCCGGGCTACGCGCCGTAAGCTGTCCCCCAGCCTGAGCCCTTCACGCCTCCCGGAGACACCGTCATGGCCGGCGCCACGCGCACCATCACCATCAACGCCCCCGTCGAGAAGGTCTTCGACATCATCACCAACTACGACCGCTACGCGGAGTTCCTCCCGGAGGTGAAGAAGGTCTCCACCTCGCAGCGCCAGGGGAACACCGTCCAGGTGCACTACGAGGTCGATGTGGTGAAGCGCATCCGCTACACCATCCGCGTCACCGAGGAGCGCCCCAAGCGCATGTCCTGGACCTTCGTCGAGGGCGAGGTGATGAAGGACAACAAGGGCAGCTGGACGCTGGAGCCCGAGGGCGAGGGCAAGACGCGCGCCACCTACAACGTGGAGATGGCCCTGGGCGCCCTCATCCCCAAGGCCATCATCAACACCCTCACGGAGACCCAGCTCCCCAAGATGCTGGAGGCCTTCAAGCGCCGCGCGGAAGCGCCCTGACGTTTTGCGTCGGTGCCTGACGTTTTGCGTCAGGTTTCCGCCCGCCAGCCTGTCCCGCCACACGGCCCGTGCCGTGCAAGGGAGCAGGAGGGCGGGCGGGCCCTTTTCGGCTGGGGCCGTGCCGCGCGAGGGCTGGGGGGCCACCTGAAATGAGTCGTATTGCGGCGCGCGGCGGACGCATTAGGATCAGGCGAATTTTGAACGTCCACGGACGTCTCCCTGACATCCGTGGCACGGTTGCCCTGTCCCGGATGTCGGGAGCTGGACGAGCAGCCATGCGGAATCAGGGCGGCGTCCCCAGAAAGAAACCGGGGTTCTTAATTTGCATCAAAGAGATGTGGAAGTGGTAAGGGGGCGGGACGGCGGGCGTACATCGGGGTACGTAGGCTGAGGGAGAGACCGAACCCATGCTCGACGCGTTCATCATTGAAGAAATCAAGCGCCGCGAGCGGCTTCGCCGCGAGGATTACGAGCGGCCGGTGGTGGAGCTCCCACTGCCCGCACCCGATGACCGTCCCCAGCGGAGGACGGACACCGAGGAAGAGAAGCCGTCCCGAGGCGTCGTCGTCATCGACCTCCTCGGCTGATGACCCATCCCACCCGTGGCCCCGCGGCCACGGCGTGTCTTCAAGCCCGCGGCTGGGCCGTCCCTCACACGGCGGCCCCCGCGGGCTTCGCATTTGCGGGGTTGGGGCCGGGCGCCCTCAGGCCGGGGCCAGCAGCAGCAGGTGCCGCGGGTGGTACACCTCCCACAGCACCGTCCCTTTCTGGAGGGGGTTGTAGGGCTGCAGGGCCAGGAGGACCTTCTCGCGCCACTCCTCAGGCAGCGCGCCTTCCCCGTGGAAGGCGCCCACCAGCGCCCCGGTGACGGAGGCGTGGACCTCCGTGTCGCCGCCCCGGTGGATGACGTCCAGGAGCGCGGCCTCCGCGGTGGGCACGTGAAGCAGCTCCCAGAAGGCCAGCCGGAACGCGGCACGCACCGCGTTATTGCCGGGCCGGTGCATGTGCAGCTCCGGCCCGTAGAGTTGCGGGTCGTCCTTGGCCGCCAGGGCCAGGTCCTCTCGCAGGAGGGCCGCGGCCTGGGACACCTCCTGGACGTAGTCCTTCTCCTGCTTCCCCAGGGCGGCGGCCGCCAGGGAGATGCCCACCTCCGCGGCCGGCAGCAGGTCCGCGGCCTTCAGGTTCGGCCCGCCCGTCACCGCCTTGGCGACGGCGGCGCACAGCCCCGCGCTGGCCAGCTGGCTGCGCGGGTCGAAGTGGGTGAGGGCGGTATCCTCCAGCGCGGCCTTCGCCAGGGCGAAGGAGTCCTTCGCCAGGTGCACGCCCAGGGGCACCACGCGCGGCAGGGCGCCGGCGGGGGCCAGCCGGCGGAAGTTCTTCTGCCAGACGCGCTTGCCGGCGTCCTTCACCTGCGGCGGGAGGCTGGCGTCACACTCCTGGAACAGCTCCTTCATGGGCTCGCTGACGGAGATGGCGTGCGGCTGCCAGGCCCGGTAGCGCTTGAGCGCGTCTCCCGCGTCGTAGCGCTTCATGTCGCGCAGGCTCAGGGCCAGCGCCACCGCGAGCTGGGTGGGCTCCGTCACCTGCCCCTTGCGCAGGTCGTGCTGTCCACCTCCGTGCATGCCCTGGTACGGCCCCTCGGCGAGCTGGGGGAAGGCCGGTGCGTAGAAGGGCCTCCCCGCGGTGGGGACGGCCAGGGCGTTGCCGATGGCGAGGCCCAGCAGGGCACCCCGGGCGCGTTGACCGGGAAGCGGGTCGGGGCCCGTGACGCGACGCTTGGGAGGAGGAGGCATTCGGCGGCTGGACACTGTAGCAGGCGGCCCATGCGAGCGTGCTTGCCCGTTCCGGCCGTGCCTCGTAGAAACGGCCGCCTATGACCGAGATCGCTCAAATCCTGGCGCGTGAAGTGCTCGATTCCCGTGGCAACCCGACCGTGGAGGCCGAAGTGCTGCTCGTGGGCGGCTCGCGTGGCCGCGCGACGGTGCCCTCCGGTGCGTCCACCGGCGAGCACGAGGCGCACGAGCTGCGTGACGGCGACAAGGGCCGCTACCTGGGCAAGGGCGTGCAGAAGGCCGTGGACCACGTGCGCGACACCATCGGGCCCGCGCTCATCGGCATGGACGCCGTGGACCAGGTCGCCGTGGACCGGCGGATGATCGAGCTGGACGGCACGTCCACCAAGTCCAAGCTGGGCGCCAACTCCATCCTCGCCGTCTCCATGGCCACCGCGCGCGCCGCGGCGGACGCGCACGGCCTGCCGCTGTACCGCTACGTGGGCGGCCTGCAGGCGCGCACGCTGCCCGTGCCGCTGATGAACATCCTCAACGGCGGCGCGCACGCGGACACCCGCGTGGACGTGCAGGAGTTCATGGTGGTGCCCGCCGGCGCCAAGACGTTCGCGGAGGGCCTGCGCTGGGGCGCGGAGGTGTTCCACGCGCTCAAGAAGATTCTGAAGGGCCGCAAGCTGGCCACGGGCGTGGGCGACGAGGGCGGCTACGCCCCGGACCTGCCGGCCAACGAGGAGGCGCTCAAGCTCATCATGGAGGCCATCGACGCCGCGGGCTTCAAGGCGGGCGAGCAGCTGTTCCTGGCGCTGGACGTGGCCGCGAGCGAGTTCTTCGACAAGGGCTCCAAGAAGTACAAGCTCAAGGGCGAGGGCAAGGAGTACGACTCGCAGGGCCTGCTGGAGTACTACCGGGGCCTGTCCCAGAAGTACCCCATCATCTCCATTGAAGACGGCATGGCGGAGGATGACTGGGAGGGTTGGAAGAAGCTGACCGACGCGCTGGGTGACAAGGTGCAGCTCGTGGGCGACGACCTCTTCGTCACCAACGTGGAGCGCCTGTCCAAGGGCATCGAGACGGGCACGGCGAACTCCATCCTGGTGAAGGTGAACCAGATTGGTTCGCTCACGGAGACGTTCGACGCCGTGCGCATGGCGCACAAGGCGGGCATGACGTCCATCATGAGCCACCGCTCCGGCGAGTCCGAGGACACCACCATCGCGGACCTCGCGGTGGCGCTGGACTGCGGGCAGATCAAGACGGGCTCGGCGTCGCGCTCCGACCGCGTGGCCAAGTACAACCAGCTCCTGCGCATCGAAGAGGAGCTGGGTGCCGGGGCCCGGTACGCGGGCCGCACCGCCTTCCGCTCGCTCGCGAAGAAGCAGTGACCGTGAGCACTTCGCGCCCCCGCATCCTCGTCTCCAACGACGACGGCTACTTCTCCGAAGGGCTGCAGACGCTCGTGGAGGCGGTCAGCCCCCTGGGGGAGGTGTGGGTGGTGGCGCCTGACCGCGAGCAGAGCGCCGCCTCCCATGCCATCAGCCTGCACCGGCCGCTGCGCATCAAGGAGGTGCGCGAGCGGTGGTTCTCCGTGGACGGCACCCCCACGGATTGCTCGTATCTGGCGGTGAACCACTTGCTGAAGGACAATCGTCCCCAGCTCATGGTCTCCGGCATCAATCACGGCGCGAACCTGGCGGACGACGTCATGTACTCCGGCACGGTGGCGGCGGCCATGGAGGCCGCGTTCCTGGGCATTCCGGCCATCGCGTTCAGCCTGGTGACGCGGGGACCGTTCGACTTCAAGCCGGCGGGCCGCTTCGCGCGGGCGCTGGTGACGGAGGCGCTGTCGCGGCCCCTGCCGCCCCGGATGCTCCTCAACGTGAACATCCCCGGCGGCGTGGAGCCGGACGGCTACGTCATCACGAAGCAGGGGCGGCACTCCTACGGCAACAACGTCGTGGAGAAGGAGGACCCGCGCGGCCGCAAGTACTACTGGATTGGCGGCACGGAGTACGCGCACCACGACATCCCGGGCAGCGACTGCAACGCGGTCTTCGACGAGAAGCGCGTGTCGGTGACGCCGATGCACTTCGAGATGACCGACCACGGCCGCATCGCCGAGCTGTCGGGGTGGAACCTGCAGGGCTTCAAGCGGCACGGTCCGGGCGGCGGTGCCTGAGGTTGGGGCCGGGCGGCTCCAGCCGAGCGGGAAGGGCGCTCTGGGTGTTGCTCGCGGCCGCGCTGTTCGGCGGCTGCGCGAGCACCCAGGCCGCTTCCTCCGCCCAGCTGGACACGGCCGGTGTGCGGCCTGAGTCGACGAGCAACGGCAAGCCGCTGTCATTCGCGCTGAGGCCCACGCACGAGGAGCCGGAGCTGGTGGCGGTGCGCCACCGCGTGGCCCCGGGCGAGACGATGTACCGCATCGCCAAGACGTACGGCATCACGGTGGAGGAGCTGGCGCGGGCCAACGGCATCAAGGACCCGCGCGAGCTGGCGGTGGGGCAGGACCTGATGATTCCGGGCAGCGAGCCGCCGAAGTACGGCGACCCGGGGCCGCTGTCCGACGAGGAGCCGGAGCTGGTGCTCTCCAAGCCGGGGCAGGCGCCGGTGTCCACGCCGCGCCGCTCGGTGCCGGCGGTGTCGCGCCGCGAGGAGCCGCCGCGAGCGCGCGTGGTGTCGGGGCGTCCAGGCGCGCCGTCGCGTCCGAGGCTCGCGACGCAGGGGATGCTCGACTGGCCGTTGCGAGGCGTGCTGTACGGCCGCTTCGGCAAGAAGGGCAAGGAGCCGCACGACGGCATCGACCTGGCGGCGCCCGCGGGCACGCCCATCAAGACGGCGCAGGAGGGCACGGTCCTCTACGCGGGCGAGCAGAAGGGCTATGGCCTCATCGTCATCGTGGAGCACGCGTCGCTCTTGATTACCCTGTACGCGCACAACCGCGACCTGCGCGTGAAGACGGGGCAGAAGGTGCGGCGCGGGCAGGTCATCGCCACGGTGGGCGAGTCCGGCCGCACGTCCGGCCCGCACGTGCACTTCGAGGTGCGCGTGGACGGCAAGCCGGCGGATCCGCTGGAGTACCTGGGCGTGATGCCGTCCGCGAACGACTAGGTCGCCTCGGGCGCCGGAGGCGTCGCGCGGGGCGGGTAGCTTCCGGCGCTGCGGGCGCGCTCGCGCACCAGGGCGAGGATGTTCTCGCAGGTGGGCATGGGCCTGCCCACGAGCTGGCCCAGCTCCACCACGGCGCCCAGCAGCGCGTCGATCTCCATGGGGCGCCCGCGCTCCAGGTCCTGGAGCATGGACGTCTTGTGCGCGCCGACCTGGCCCGCGCCCTGGATGCGTTGGTCCACGTCGATGAGGAAGCGGGTGCCCAGCGTCTCCGCGACCGCCTGTGCCTCCACCATCATCGCGCGCGCCACGGCGCGCAGGTCCGGCTGGCGGGACAGGACGTCGAGCGTCGCACCGGTGAGCGCCGACAGCGGGTTGAAGGCGAGGTTCCCCCAGAGCTTCACCCAGATTTCATCGCGGATGCGCGGGCGCACGGGGGACTTGAGCCCGGCCTTCATCATGAGCTGTGAGAGGGCCTGCACGCGCGGGCTCTTGCTGCCGTCCGGTTCGCCCAGCGTCACGCGGTCGTTGTACGTGTGCACGATGACGCCAGGGGAGACGACCTCCGCGGCGGGATACACCACCGTGGCGATGACGCGCTCCTGAGGCAGCGTGCGCAGGAGCACGCCGCCCGGATCCACGCTCTCGATGTGGCGGCCCGCGTAGGGGCCTTCGAGTCCGTGGAAGTACCAGTAGGGCACGCCGTTGATGCCGGTGACGAGCGCCGTCTCCGGGCCCAGCAGCCGGGCAATCCGCGGCGCGGCGGCGGGCAGCGCGTGGGCCTTGAGCGTGAGGAACACGTAGTCCTGCGGGCCCGCGTCGTCAGGCGAGTCCGTGCAATGCGGACGCACCGTGACGGTCTCACCGCCGCTGGTGAGCGTGACGCCGTTCGCGCGCATCGCGTCCAGGTGGGCGCCTCGCGCGATGAAGGTGACGTCCGCGCCAGCCTGGAGCAGCTTGACGCCGAGGAACCCGCCGATGGCGCCCGCGCCGAAGATGGCGATCTTCATGACGTGAGCCCCAGCCGCTCCGCGAGCCCGATGCGCTGCACCTTGCCGGTGGGGCCCTTGGGCAGCTCCGCGAGGAGGACGATGAGGCGGGGCACCTTGAAGTCCGCCACGCGCGCCGCGACGAAGTCCCGCAGCTCGCGCTCGGTGGGCGTGTGGCCTTCGCGCGGGACGACGGCGGCGGCCACGTCCTCGCCGAGCTTCGGGTGGGGCAGGGCGAACGTCACGGCCTGCTGCACGGCGGGATGATCCAGCAACACGGTGTCCACCTCCAGCGGGCTGACCTTCTCACCGCCGCGATTGATCAGCTCCTTCAGCCTGCCGGTGAGGCGCAGATAGCCCTGCGCGTCGAGCGTGCCCTGGTCGCCCGTGCGGAACCACCCATGGGTGAAGGCGCGAGCGTTGGCCTCGGGGTTGTTCACGTAGCCGGACATGACGTTGGGACCCCGGATGACCACCTCGCCGAGCGCACCCGGGGGCAGCAGCGTGCCCGCGTCGTCCATGATGGCGACCTCGGGCCCGGCGGCGAGCCCCACCGAGCCCGCGTACCGGGGACGCGGGGGCAGCGGGTTGGAGGCCATCTGGTGCGCGGCCTCCGTCATGCCGTAGCTCTCGATGACGGGCACGCCGAAGACGCGCTCCAGTTCCTCCATCACCTGCGGTGGCAGCGACGCGGAGGAGGACCGGATGAAGCGCAGCCGGTGGTCCTTCAGGCTGTCCGTGTTGCGGCGGGCTCGCTCCACCAGGGACTGATGCATGGTGGGGACGGCCGTGTACCAGGTGGGGCGGACCTCCTCGAACCAGGAGAAGAAGCGCAGGGCGTTGAAGCCCGGCGAGCACACCACGCGGCCTCCCGCCCCCAGGCTGGACAGCACCGCCGCCACGAGCCCGTGGATGTGGAACAGCGGCATGATGTTGAGGCACGCATCCGTGGGCCCCAGCCCCAGCTGCGCGCCGATGTGCCGCGCGGAGGCGCAGAGGTTCGCGTGCGTCAGCGGGACCATCTTGGGCCGCGCCGTCGTGCCCGACGTGTGCAGCACCAGCGCGACGTCGTCCGCGACGGCGGGGCCGGGACGGTTCGCTGGACCTGAGAGCTCCGGCCCGGCCTTGAGCGTGAAGTGCCCCGCGGGGCCCTCCGGCGCCGGGCTCAGTTCGATGAGCGGGAGGCCGCGTGCGCGCGCGACCTCGCGGGCCGGTCCCTCCGCGCCTTCGAGCACGACGAGTGCACGGGCCTGGAGATCCTCCAGGTAGAACGCGAGCTCGTCCGAGCGGTAGGCCGGATTGAGCGGCGCGGTCGTCGCGGCGCTGGCCACGGCGACGAAGGCCGCCGCCATCTCCGGCCCGTTGGGCAACACCAGCGCGATGCGGTCGCCGTGTCCCAGGCCCCACGCGTTCAGTTGCTCGCGGGTCCTCGCGACGAGCTCCCGCAGGGCGCCGTACGTCATGCCCTGCCTGCCGGGCGCACCGAGCGCCACGTCGTCCGCCCGTCCGCGTGCAAGCAGTGCTTCGAGGGTGTCCATCCGCTCCATGCCGGGCTCCACGTCCTCGGGGTCTTCTTCCGAATATGGCCGTGGATCCGCGGGGGCAACCGCTTTGTGCGCGGGCCGTCCTGCTATATCGGCCTGCCGGGAGGCATCACCATGTCGCGGAAAATGGCGCTCATCACCGGCGCGTCGGCGGGACTCGGGGTTCACTTCGCGGAGCAGTTCGCGAAGGATGGACACGACGTCATCCTCGTGGCGCGCGGCGTGGCGAAGCTGGAGGAGCTGGCCCGCAGGTTGGAGCAGGCGCACGGAGTGAAGGCGCACGTGCTGCCGGCGGACCTGGGACAGCCCTCCGCGCCCGAGCAGCTCTTCGCGCGCGTGCAGGAGCTGGGGCTCGCGGTGGACTTCCTCGTCAACAACGCGGGGTTCGGCTCCTCCGGGGCGTTCCTGGAGCAGGACCTGGGGCGCGAGGCGGAGATGGTGGAGGTCAACTGCACCGCGCTCCTGAAGCTCACGCACCTGTTCGCGCGGCCCATGCGCGAGCGCAAGCAGGGGCGCATCCTCAACATCGCGTCCACGGCGGGCTTCCAGCCGGGGCCGTACATGGCCACGTACTACGCGACGAAGGCATTCGTGCTGTCGTTCACGGAAGCACTCGCGTTCGAGCTGGAGGGCACCGGCGTCACCGTGACGTGCCACTGCCCGGGCGCTACCAGGACGGAGTTCACCGCGCGCGCCGGCAACGCGGAGTCGCGGCTGTTCAAACGGGCCGGCGTGGCGGAGGCGCCCGAGGTGGCGAACCACGCCTACGCGGCGATGATGAAGGGGCAGGTCCTCTCCATCCACGGTGTCCTCAACCGGCTGGCAGCCTTCTCGCTGCGGTTCAGCCCCCGTGCCGCGGCGCGTTTCATCGCGGCGAAGCTCAACCAGCAGGCCTGAGCGGGCAGGGAAGCGGGCGCGGAACCCCTGGGCGCGGGCCGGGAGGAGGGTAGAGTGTCGGGCGTGTTTCGCCCCCCCTGGCTTCTCATCTCGTGCCTCGTGTCGCTCGCGTCACCTGCTCTCGCGCAGGAGGGGCCGGCCGCGGAAGTGACGCCGTCCACGGTGGCGGTGGTGCCCCTGGCGGCCAACGCGGCGGGGAAGGATGCCGCGCTGGGCATCACGTCGCTCATCGCGGGCCGGCTCGCGGAGTCGCCCCGGCTGCGCGTGCTGTCCCAGCGTGAGCTCCAGGTGAAGGTCGGCGCCGGGCGTCAGCAGGAGCTGGTGGGCGACAGCCCTTGCGAGAAGGGGGACTGCGTCCAGGCCCTGTCCTCGCTGACGGGCGCACGCTACGTGCTCACGGGCCGCGTGGACCGCTTCGGAGGGCAGTACCTCTTCACGGCCAGCCTCGTGGACACGACGGATGGCCGCACCCTTGCCCGGCCTCGCGCGGAGGCCTCCGAGGACGGCGAGCTGTTGCGCACGGTCGTCGCCGTCTCCGACGAGCTGAGCGTCGCGCTCGAGTCCCCCGGCGAGGTCGTCACCGCGCGGCCGCTCCTGGGTGGCGGCGCGGTCGCGTCGTCGCCGGGGGGCGGGCTGACGCTGGGGCTGCGCTTCAACAACAGCTTCATCGACAAGCTGGCGTCGTTGAACCCGGGCCTGGATCTGGAAGTGGGCTACTGGTTCCACCCGGAGTGGCAGGGCTTCGTCCAGGTGGGCTTCTCGCTGGTGCGCGCCGGCGGCACCGAAGAGGGCAAGGTCAGCGTGCTGCCCAGTATCGTGGGGGCACGGCACTACCACCGCCTGGAGAAGACCCTGCGGCCCTACTGGGGCTTCGGCCTGGGCGTGCAGCTTGCGTTCGGCGACTACGGCATCTTCCAGAACACGGGCCCGCTGCCGTCCGTGGTGGGCTTCGTGGGGTTGGAGTACCTGCTGGTGGGCCACGTGGCCTTCCAGATGGAGCTGGGGACGAACCTCGCGCAGGCAGTGCTGGGGCTCGCCGACGACGGCGCGGGCGACGGCCTCAATTTCGACGTCAACGCCGGCATCGCGTACCACTTCTGAAACCTCCGGAGCCTCTCATGTCCTCGCGTCTGCGCGCCCTGCCGCTCCTCGCCCTGCTGGCCTCCGGGGCCTGCACCGAAACGCCGAAGATGGATCCGAAGGACCAGGCGGAGGGGCTCTACCTCCGGGGCAACTCGGAGTACCTCCAGGGCAAGTTCGACGCCGCGCTCAAGTCCTTCGACGAGATGAAGGCCCTGGCGCCCGGGGACCCGCGCCTGCCCGCCGCGAGGGGCGAGGTGCTCCTGTCGATGAGCCGGCTGGAGGAATCCGAGAAGGAGTTCGCGGCCGCGCTGCGATTGGATCCGAAGCGCTCCACCAACTGGAGCCGGCTGGGGTTCATCCAGGCGCAGTTGGGCAAGAAGGACGAAGCGCGGCAGTCGCTGCAGAAGGCGCTGGCGCTGCATCCGAAGGACTTCAACGCGCTGGAGCAACTGGGCGAACTGGCCGAGGAGCGCGGCGACCACGACGAGGCGGTGCGCGACTTCACCCTGGCGGCCGAAGCCGCGCCGGAGGCGTCGAAGTCCGACCTGCTGGTGCGCGCGGTGGACGTGCTGACGAAACAGGGGCGGCAGGACGAGGTGCTCGGGGTCTTGCGCAAGGCGACGGGGCAGGGCGTGCGGACGCCGGAGGTGCTGACGGCGCTGGGCGACGCGGAGGTGCGCGCGGGCCGGTTGACGGAAGCGGCGGCGGCGTACGAAGAGGCCGCGAAGAAATCGCCCAAGGACCCGACGCTGTGGGAGCTGGTGGCGGAGATCCAGCTCAAGCTGGGCAAGCGTGACGAAGCGCTGAAGGCTTATGCCGAGTCGCTGAAGGTGAAGGACCGCGCTGTCGTCCACGTGGCGCTCGCGAAGGCACACCTGACGGTGGATGACCGCGCGGCGGCGGAAGCGGAGCTGCAGAAGGCCCTGGATACGGTGTCGGGGGCGGATGTGAGCGAGATGCAGGAACTCGCGGACCTGCTCTCGGCGATGGGGCGCAAGCAGGACGCCCTGCGCATCCTGACGAGCCTGGGCTCGGAGCCGGGGCACGCGAAGAACACGGAGCTGCAGTTGGCCACCGCGAGGCTCGCGCGTGACCTGAAGGACACGGCCACGGTCCAGGCCGCCTGCGCCCGCGTGGCCACGGCGGCGACGGATGGTGGCGTGGTGAAGTGCCCGTAGGCATGCGTCGTGGGTGGCTGTGCCTGCTGCTGTCGTTCCTGCTGACCGGCTGCGCGTCGGTCCGGGTCGTGCGTCTGGAGACGGGGAGCGCTGAGCCCGTCATCGTGACGCCCCGGGTGGACGACGAGGCTCCGCTGGAGGACGCGGAGCTGGAGCCGGATGAGTTCGAGAGAACGGTCGCGGTGCTCGCGCGGGATGTCCGGCCGTTCTCGCATCCGCTGCGGGAGGCTCGGGCGTTGTTCGGCGTGCCGGAGCGCAGTGGCGTGTTCGGGTATGAAGCGCGCACGCATCGGATCCGCCCTCTGGGGGAAGCAGAAGCACGGGAGCTGCACCTGCTGGACGATGCGTCGGCGGAGCTGACGCGTGCCTATGGGCGCTGGTGCGAGCGAAAGAAGCAGGGACGGGACTGTCTCTCGCTGCTGGAAGAAGGACCGATTCTTGGAAGCGACGGCCGCTATTCCCTGGCGCTGGCACTGGCGATGGACTCGGTGTGGGATGAGACGGCGGAGGCCCTTCGCGGCGTGGTGAATCCGCGAGCGGTGCTGGCCACGGTGACGGCTTCCGTCACGGTGTACCTGCTGCTGTGGTCGTTGCCGGAGCCCGTGTCCAAGGGCCTCGCGGCGCTGATGACCGCGACCGCCATCGCGTACCTGGGCGTGGACACGGTGTGGGGGCTGCTGGATGGGTGGTTGACGTTGGTGAAGCAGGCCGACCGCGCGATGACGTTCGACGAGCTGCGCGAAGCAGGGGAGGGCTACGGGAAGGTGCTGGGCAAGAACGCCGCGCGGGTCTTCGTGATGCTGGCCACGGCGGCGCTGGGCAACACGGTGGGGCTCGCGGCGAAGGCACCGGGGCTCCCGGGCTCCGCGCAGGCGGCGCTCGCGGTGGAGGCCCAGGCGGGCTACGCCTACGCGGGAATTGGAGGCGTGCGGTCCGTTGCCATGACCGCGGATGGCTTCACCATCGCCCTCGCGCCCAACGCGGTCGCCATGTCTTCACGAGGTGACAGCCAGAAGCACCACCTGGCGACCCTGCGGAACAGTGTGTCCACGCAGCGTGGCGGACCGTGGACGCCTCGCTTCCAGCGCATCTTCAAGAAGGCCGGGATGGAGCTGAAGGATCCGGAGAACGTCGTCGAAGTCCCGGGACATCGCGGCCCCCATTCGCAGCGGTACCATCAGCGCGTCTACGACCGATTGGAAGACGCAACGCGAGGGTGTCGGAGCATCGAGCAGTGCCGTGAGTTTCTCGTCGCCGAACTCAGGAAGCTGGCGCAAGAGGCCACCACGGAAGGCTCAAGCCTCCACAAGCTGCTCATGCGAAGCGAGTGATTCCGGAGCCATCCATGCCACGTCGCTACTTCCGGCTTCTCGATGACGTCACCCTCCCAGGACGATGGGAGCTGGGCATTCCCCTGGATGGTCATGGGTATGAGGTGGACGACCCTTGGATGTTCAGGGCGGGCCAGCCTGTCCCTTCACAACAAACGCTGAGCATTCCCGTGGAGCAGCCGGGAACGTCCCTCGACTTCTCCCTTGCTGGCTTCAGTACGCCCATTGTCAGTGCGCGGGTCGCAGTTGTTATTTCAGAGCTGGCAGCGCAGGACATCCAACTCGTGTCCGTGAACGTCGAGGGGCATGCGGAGCCGCACTTCATCCTCGTGGCGACCCGGCTCATTCGCTGCATTGATGACGCAGCATCCGAGGAGGTGATCCGGTGGACGCCTCAAGATGGCCGGCCGGATCGGGTGGGGCAGTATCGCGATGTCGAGGGCTTGCGCATTGATCCGACGCGGGTCGGGGATGCGAAGGTGTTCCGGACGTGGGGATGGTCCATCGCCCTCATCGTCTCCGAGGACATCAAGCTCGCCCTGGAGCGCATCCGCGCCACGGGAATACGGTTCACTGAAGTCTGATTGTCACGGCGTCACGAAGCTCCGAGGGGGACGACACATGCTGCGCCTGTGCGGTCTGCTGGTCCTGGGCCTGATGCTGGCGTGCTCGGAGTTGCCGCCTCCACCTGCTCCCCGGGCCTGGCCGCGCTCCCAGAACTCAGACCTTGGCACCGTGACGTCGGTGGAACGTGTGCACATCACCCGGGGCTTCGGGGTTTTTCGCGGCGCGACGCAGGAACCGACCACCGTCCACGAGGGGCTGTTGATCAGGCTCAGGGGCCTGAGTCCGCTGGAGTTCATGCCCACGGCCCTCATGCCACCCGCGCTGATGCTGGGGGAGAGCCAGGCACTGCTGCTGTCCATTCCGTATCAGGACTTTGAAGGCGGGGACTTCGTGCTCCTCACCGAGGCGCCACCGCCCGGCACCGAAGTGGGGCTGTGGCTGACCTCCGAGCGCTCACTGGCCCCGGCTGGACACCGGGGCGTGAACATCCGCACGCCTCCCGCCGAGGCACCCGTCGCTTCCTACCTCTCGCTGGAAGTACTCCGGGAGCAGCACGCCGGGCGCATGCGCATGGACGGCGTCTCCGCGCCCGAACTCTGCGCCAGCATCCAGATCGCTTGTGGCTTCGCGGAAACCACCCACGGCCGCATCGACTGCGGCCTGTGTCCCCGGGGGCAGACCTGCACCGCGGACAACACCTGCTGCACACCCGGGACCTGCGCCTCGCTGGGGCGCTCCTGCGGTACCGTGGTGCCGGACGGCTGCGGCCACTCGCTCGACTGCGGGGCCTGCCCCGTCCCTTGAGGCCTCCCGCCCGGGCCCACCCTGCCCGGGCGGTGTCACCGCTCCTTACGTCCTGCCGCCCTGCAGCTTCCGGTACACGCCCACCACCTGCCCCAGGATCATCGTGGAGCGGAAGTCCGAGCGGTTCACGTAGATGGGCTGCATCGTCGCGTTCGCCGGCTGGAAGCGGATGCGGTCCTGCTCCGGGTAGTAACGCTTCACCGTGGCCTCGTCCTCGATGAGCGCCACGACGATCTCACCCGGCTGCGCCGACGGCGTCTTCTTCACGAAGAGGTAGTCCCCGTCGTGGATGCCGTCGTCGATCATCGACTGGCCCTTGACCCTCAGCGCGAACACCTCCCGGCCGTTCACCCCGCCCAGCAGGAAGCTGTCGATCTTGACCGAGTCCTCCATGTGCTCCTGGGCCAGCGCCGGCGCACCCGCCGCCACCTTGCCCAGCAGGGGGATCTCCACCATGCCGGACTCCCGGCTCTTCATGCCGAGGCCCAACAGCAGCCTTGCCCGCTTGGTGGGCACCAGCGAGCGGCTCTGCTGCTCGCCGCGGGTCAGGTAGCCCTTGCGCTCCAGGGCCTTCAGGTGGTCGTTCACCCCGTTGGTCGAGCGGATGTCCATGTGCTCCCCAATCTCCCGGATGGTCGGGGGGAAGCCTCGGACCTCCGTCTCCTTCACGATGAAGGTCAGGATTTCGCGCTGGCGCTCCGTGAGCTCTTCCATGGCCGCACTCCTTCGCTCGGTCGCCCGCCTGCTCTGGCGGTGATGGGCAACAGAATTTCAGTGTCCCATGCTCCCTGAACATACGTGTAGAGTCAATCTGTTCAGTACCCCCACCCATACCCGCCGTGCTGCCTCGGGCCCGTCGTTCTCGCAGCTTGAGGAGGCGCGTTGATCTCGGCGTACACTTGGCGCCGCCGTGTCCGACCTCCGCCACACGCTGCTCTTCGTCGATGACGAGGCTGACGTCCTGGACATCCTCAACCGGATGTTCCAGCGACGCTACCGCGTCCTCACCGCCCCTCACGGCAAGGCAGCCCTGGAAATCCTGCGTACCGAGCCCGTGGACGTCCTCGTCACGGACCAGCGCATGCCGGAGATGACCGGCATCGACCTGGTCAACGCCGCGCGCTCGGAGGGCATCGAAGTCACGACGCTGCTCCTGACGGCGTACACGGATCCGCAGGACATCATCGCGGCCATCAACCAGGGCCAGGTGTACCGCTACGTCACCAAGCCCTGGGACGTGAACGACCTGCTCATCACCGTGAAGAACGCGGTGGAGTTCGCCCAGCTCAAGAAGGACAAGGAGAAGCTCATCCGCCAGCTGCACCAGCGGGTGGAGGCCCTCTTCGTCCTCTACGAGGTCAGCCGCGCCAGCGCGAACGACCCGGCCAGCTACGACGCCATCATCGACCGCGTGCTCACCGCCGTGGCCCGCGTGCTGCCGTATGACTGCGGCGCGGCCCTCATCGCGCCGGACGGCCAGCGCGGGGCCACGCTGCGGCTGCGCTGCGTGGGCAACGTGGGCGAGGAGGCCCTGCTGGGCGTCAAGGAGTCCATGCTCGGCGCGTACCGCAAGAGCAGCGGCCTGACGCTCCCGGAGGACCGGGTCATCACCCGCGTCACCGGCACCACCACGAAGGACTCCGCGTCCCCCGTCGTCTACCCCAACCAGCTCACGGTGAACCTCACCGCCGCGGGGAGGCCCGTGGGCATGCTGTCGCTGTTCTCCCACCGCGCGGATGCGTTCACGGAGGACGACGGGCTGCTCCTGGACGTGCTCGCCAACCAGACGGCGGACGCCATCCAGTCCCTGCGCAGCGCGGAGGAAGAGGCCCGCCACCGCATGGAGCGCATGGTCGCGTCCATGGCGGACGGCGTGGTGCTCACCGACGAGAAGAACGACATCGTGGTGATGAACCCCGCGGCCCGCCGCATCCTGCGCGCGGGGGAGGAAGGGCAGGGCCCCTCCAACCGCCTCCTGGAGGAGCGCCTGGGCTTCCAGCCGTTCCAGTTGGTGCGCAACCTGGAGTACAGCGGCCACCAGGTGCTGCGCGAGGACGTGAAGCTCTTCGACCGCACCGTGCAGACCACCGTGACGCCCGTCAACGACGCGCGCGGCACCCTGCGCGGCGTGTGCGTGGTCTTGCGCGACATCACCGACCAGAAGCGGCTGGAGGAGCGCAAGGACACCTTCGTCTCCATGGTGAGCCACGAGCTGCGCACGCCGCTCACCTCCATCACCGGCGCGCTGGACCTGGTCCTCAACCGGATGGCCGGGGACATCAACGAGCGGCAGCACCGCTACCTGTCGTTGGCGAAGGACTCCGCGGAGAAGCTCAACAGCATCGTGGACGACCTGCTGGACCTGTCGAAGTACGCGCAGGGCCGGCTGAAGATGAGCTTCGAGCGCATCTACCTGGAGGAGCTGGTCCAGCGCGTGGTGGAGAAGTACGGGCCCGCCTTCGCGGAGAAGCGCATCCGCGTCGTCCCCATGCTGCCGCAGCACCCGCTGCGCGCCATGGTGGACCCCAACCGCGTGAACCAGGTGCTCAACAACCTGCTCAACAACGCGGTGAAGTTCACGCCCGAGGGCGGCGAGGTGCGCGTGGAGCTGCGCGCCACGTCCAGCCTGCCCGGCTACGTGGTGCTGTCCTGCTGGAACAGCGGCGACCCCATCCCGGAAGAGAGCCTGGAGCGCATCTTCGACCGCTTCGAGCAGGCCCGCACGCAGGCGAACCGCACCGTGCGCGGCACCGGCCTGGGCCTGCCCATCTGCCGCAACATCGTGGAGGCCCACGGCGGCCGCATCTGGTCCGAGCCCTCGCACGACGGCGTGCGCTTCATCGCCGTGCTGCCCACGGAGCCGCCCCAGGACGTGCTGTCGCAGGCGGCCGTGGACACGCTGCTGCCGTCGCCGCAGCCCATCCGCGCGGACTCGCGCGGCAAGGTGCTCATCATCGAGGGCGAGCCCGAGGTGGGCCACATCATGAAGGCCCTGCTGGGCGCCCGGGGCTACCGCGTGCGCCTGGCGGGCTCCGCGGAGGAGGGGCTGTCCGCCGCGCGCAACATGCACCCGGACGTGCTGCTGGTGTCGGTGCGGCTGCCGGATGTGGACGGCCTGCGGCTGGCCGAGATCCTGCGGCATGATCCGGAGACGCGCCGCGCGCCGCTGCTGCTCACCTCCGCGTTCGACGAGCGCCAGCGCGCCTTCCGGGCCGGCGCGGACGCGTTCCTCGTGCGGCCGCTGGCGGGCGACAAGCTCCTGGCCACGGTGGACTCGCTGGCGCGCGGGCGGGCCGGGGCGCAGCACGGGCGCGTGCTGGTGGTGGACGACGACGTGAAGATCGCCTTCATCTGCCGCGAGGTGCTGGAGGGGCTGGGCTTCGAGGTCGGCGTCGCGCACAGCGTGGAGGAGGGCCGCCGTTCGCTGCGCGAGCGCAGGCCGGACGCGGTGCTGCTGGACGTCACGCTGCCGGACGGCGACGGGTTCGCGTTCCTGGAGGAGATCAAGGCCGAGCGCGCCAGCGGCCACATCTCCGTCATCTTCATCTCCGCGCGCACGGAGACGTCGTCCAAGGTCCGCGCGCTGAAGCTGGGCGGGGACGACTACATCACCAAGCCCTTCGACGCGCTGGAGCTGGGCGCGCGTGTGGAGAGCATGCTGCGGCGCAAGGAGCAGGAGCTGTCCTCGTCGCCCACCACGCAGCTGCCCGGGTCCACCGCCATCGAGCGCGAGGTGCAGCGCCGGCTGGGCGCGCGCCAGCCGTTCGCGTTCTGCTACCTGGACCTGGACAACCTCAAGGCCTACAACGACTACTACGGCTTCGCGAAGGCAGACGGCGTGGTGCGCCAGACGGGCGACCTCATGCGGGAGATCTTCCAGCAGGAAGGCGCCCCGGGGGACTTCCTGGGCCACGTGGCCGGCGACGACTTCGTGTTCATCACCTCCGTGGAGTCCGTGGACCGCGTGTGCCAGCGGGCCATCGAAGCGTTCGACCGGATCATCCCGCTCTACTACGACCGGCACGACCGGGAGCGCGGCCACATCGAGGCGGAGGACCGCTTCGGGGAGAAGCGCCAGTTCCCCATCATGAGCGTGTCCGTGGTGGCGGTGATGACGGACGGCGTGGCGCATGACCACGCGGAGCTGGCGCGCCGGGCCGCGGACATGAAGAAGCGGGCCAAGGCGATTCCTGGCTCCGTCTTCCTGCGCAGCGACTTAGAGCGCGTGGTCCGGTCCGTCACCGGATGAGGCTCTACCAGCAGCTCATCCTCTTCATGCTCGCCGCGACGGTGCTGCCCCTGGCCATCGTGGGTTTCCTGCTGTTGTCGCGCTCGGAGCAGGCGCTCGCGCAGCGCATCGATGATCAGCAGCGCGCGCTCGCCACGGCCACCGCGGAGGCGGTGGAGGCGAACCTGATGGAGGTGGTCAACGGCCTGGCCCGCTCCGCGGAGCTGTTGCCCTGGGAGCGCGCCACGCCGGACGAGGTGCGCGGCATGCTGCTGCTCCTCTACGGCCAGTCCACCACGGTGAGCGCGGTCATCCAGGCGGACGCGCACGGCAAGCCCCTGGGGCCGGCCGTGTTCCGGAGCGCCGAGCCGCTCGAGCGCCACCCCGCCTTCGACGCCGCGAACGTCCCGCAGCTGGCGAACGCGGTGCCGGTGGAGCAGTTCCGGGACGGGGGCAAGGGACAGGCGGCGCTGGGCACCGCGTACGTGCACCCGGGTTCGGGCGCGGCCGCCGTGGCGGTGGCGGTGAAGCTGGGGGCCTCGGAGGAGGCGCCGTACGCCATCGCGGAGCTCGTCTTCACGCAGCTGGAGGCGCTGCTCGCGCGGCGCGCGGACGATGGGCAGCAGCTGGACGTGGTGGACAGCGAGGGGCGCATCCTGGCCAGCTCACAGCCCTCGCGGCGCATGGCTGCGCTGGAGCCGGAGCTGCGCGAGGCGCAGGCCTCCGCGCAGGGGACGGACACCGGGCGCAGCTTCCAGCTGAAGGACCCCGCGCGCCGGGCGAGCGTGGCCTGGGTGAACACGCTGGAGATGGGCGTCGTCGTGACCGAGGACGAGGCCCTGGCGCTGACGCCGGTGCGGGAGCTGCGCACCACGGTGCTCGCGTCCGTGGCGGGCGCGCTGCTGGTGCTGCTGGCGCTGGGCGCGCTCTTCACCCGGCGCCTGGACCGGCGGCTCGCGCAGGTGGTGCAGGGCGCGGAGGCCTATGGCCGCGGCGAGCTGGAGCGCCGCCTGCCGGTGGAGGGCCACGACGAATTGAGCGAGCTTGCGTCCACCTTCAACCGAATGGGCGAGGAGCTGGAGGCGTCTCGCGCTCGGCTGATGAGCTGGAACGACGACCTGCGCGTCCGGGTGGAGGAGGCCACGGCGGACCTGCGGGCGGCGCAGCTCCAACTGGTGGAGGCGCAGAAGCTGGCGGCGGTGGGCCAGCTGGGCGCGGGCGTGGCGCATGAAATCAACAACCCGCTGGCCGGCATCCTGGGCAACGTGCAGCTCCTGCTGCTGGACCGGGGCGCGGACGACACGGACTTCGAGACGCTGCGGAAGATTGAACAGAGCGCCAAGCGCTGCAAGGACATCACCCAGAACCTGCTGCGCTTCTCCCAGCAGCGCGAGCGTCCGGACCTGCGGCCCGTGGACCTGAACGCGGTGGTGCGCGACGCGCTGAGCCTCACGGAGAACCAGACGCGCGGAGAGGGCGTCGACCTGGTGACGGAGCTGAGCGCGGAGGTGCCTCGCGTGAAGGCGGACCCCGGGCACCTGTCACAGGTGGTGCTGGCGCTGCTGTCCAACGCGCGTACGGCGATGCTGAAGACACCCGTGAAGCGGCTCACGCTGCGCACCGGGGAGCGCGATGGCATGTGCACCCTGGAGGTGGAGGACACCGGCAAGGGCATCGCGGAGAACATCCGGCCGCGCATCTTCGAGCCCTTCTTCACCACGAAGGACGTCTGGTCCAATGTGGGCCTGGGCCTGAGCGTCGCGTGGCGCATCATCACGGAGGCCGGGGGGACGCTGGAGGTCCGCTCGGAGGCAGGGCAGGGGGCCCGGTTCACCATCGTGCTGCCCCGGGCATAGAATCCACCGTGTTGTGCTAGCTAGGGCCCCCGCATGGCCGCTCCCTCCTCCCGCAAACGACAGGTGCCGTTCCTCGTCGGGCTCGTGCTCATCCTGGCCGCGCTGCCGGTGGGTTGGTTCGTCTTCCTGAGGGAGACGCCCGCGCCGCTGCCGCCCGCCGCGCCGCCTCGCGCCGTCGTCGCGGCCGCGGAGGCGAAGAAGGTCGTGGAGCTGGTGCTGAGCCAGTTCGACGGCAACGTGGAGGTGCGGCACGGTGAAGGCGCCTGGGAGCCCGCGCGCAAGGACATGCCGTTGCGGCCCACGGACGTGGTGCGCACCGGCCGCGGATCCTGGGCGGTGGTGCTCAACGGCGAATCCGTGGAGCTGCGCATGGAGTCCGACACGGAGATCTCCGTGGAGCAGCTGTCGAACGAGCTGTCGAAGGTGCTCCTGAGCAGCGGTCTGGCCACCGCCACCGTCCGGGGCCGCCCCAACGTCCGCCACACCTTCATCCTGAAGGCGAAGAACGGCGACGCGGAGGCCAGCACCTCCCAGGGTACCTTCACCATGAGCAACAACGGCAAGGGCACCGTGAGCGTGGGCACCCGCGAGGGTGACGTGAAGCTGACCGGCAAGGAGGGCAAGTTCGTCATCGTCCGCGCCGGCCAGCGGTCCATCGTCCGGCCCGGCCAGGCCCCCACCGAGCCCGCGCCCATCCCCAGCACCGTGTTCGTGAAGATGGACTGGCCCAAGGCCAAGAAGCAGCGGGAAGCGAAGCTCGTCGTGACCGGCCACACGGAGCCGGGGACCCGGGTGATGATGAACGGCGCTGTCGTGGCCACGGACGCGGACGGAGGGTTCACGCTCGACCTCGACCTCAAGGAAGGCGGCAACCCCGTCCGGGTGACCGCCGTGGGGGTGGGCGGTACGCCCCAGGAGGAGAAGCGCGAGCTGATCCTGGACACGAAACCCCCGATCGAGGTCGATGCCGGGACGCTCTGGTAGGGCCACCGGGGGCCACCGCACTGATCCGTCGGGCGGGACTCCAGGTCCTGTGCTGGAGGGCCCACCTCCTGGGTGGGGCAGAGAGGGGCCGCCGGCTCCGGCCCCGATGGGGGCCGCCTTCCTGCCGCCAGTGGCAGCAAAGTGGTGCAGTCCCGGTGGAGGGCCCTGTAGAGTCGGGACGCCCTGGAACGTCTCCTGCTCACCGCGCTGGTGTTGGTCTGTGCCCCGGTCTGGGCGGCTTCGGTGGAGCTGCTCGGCCCGGACGTGCCCGTGCCTCCGGAGGGCTTCACGGTCGCGGCGGTGCGCCGGAACGCCGGGGGCCAACCGGGGGCGTTCACCCCGTCCTCGGTGACGGCGGAGGGCGCGGAGCTCAAGCCCGGACCCGAGGCGCCTCCCCTGCGCACCTGGGTCGTGGTGCCGAAGCCCAAGGTGCGCGAGGTGGTGGTGCGCGTGAAGGGCGACGGCGAGGAGGCCCAGGCCCGCTATGCCGTGGGGCCGCCCGCGAGCCACATGGAGCTGTCGCTGGAGCCCGCGCTTCCGGTGAAGGGGCGCGACAAGCAGGCGACGCTCACGGTGCGGCGGCTGCGGCCGGACGGCACTCCGGACGACAGCGGCGCGCCCCCCGTACTGCGCGCGAGCACCGGGCAGGTGGAGGGGCTCCAGCACACGGGACCGGGCACGTACACCGCGCGCTATGTGCTGCCTCCGACGCGCCTGCCCGAGGTGGCCATCCTGGTGGCCCTGTCCGCGTGGCCGCATCCTCAGTCGGTGCACGGGACGTATGGGCGACTGCTGGTGCCACTGGCGTCGTCGGTGAACCTGCCTGGCCGCAGCGAGCCCGGGGGAGAGGTGTCGCTGGAGGTGGCGGGGAAGCGCTTCGGGCCCGTGCCGGTGGCCGCGGACGGACGCTTCGTGCTGCCGCTGGTGGTGCCTCCGGGCCATCCCATCGCGCGGGGCGAAGTGAAGGACGATTCGGGCCACGTGGAGCGCATCGCCATCGACCTCCAGCTGCCGCCCACGGATGGCCTGGCGTGCGTGCTCAACCCGCAGCGGCTTCCAGCGGACGGCGTGTCCCAGGCCCGGCTGTTGTGCGCGACGAGCGATCCGAAGGGGCTCCCCGTGGCGGATGCGCGCGTCACGGTGAAGGCGAAGCATGGCCGGCTGGAAGGGCCCCAGCGGGATACGAACGGCATGCTGGAGTGGCGCTACACGGCGCCGGGCACGCTCGCGGAGGATGAGCGCATTGAAGCGGCGTGGCCGCAGCGGGGCCCGGGCTCGCGCGAGTCGCTGCCGATGCAGCTGGTGCAGGGTGCCGTGCGCGACGTGACGGTGTCGCTGTCCGAGCCGATGGTGCACGCGGGCACGACGGCGCGCGTGGTGGTGACGGCGCGCGATGCGGCAGGGCAGCCCCGCGCGGAGGCGAAGGTGGTGCTGTCGTCACCCGTGGGGACGGTGGGCCCGGCGGTGGAGTCCCCGCCGGGGACCTTCACGCTGCCGTGGACCGCGCCGCAGGAGATGCCCGGGCCGAGCACGGACGTGACGGTGCGGGCCTACGGTCCGATGGGCACGGAGCCCGCGCGGCTCGCGGTGTGGCGGCGGGAGCAGACGCTGGTCGCGGGCGTGGTGGACCTCGCGGGATGGCCGGTGCCCCGGCAGCCGCTCCGGGTGGACGGCGTGGAGAAGGTGACGGGGGAGGACGGGACGGTGGACGTGGGCTCGATCTGGACCCCCAAGGTGCGCGTGTCGCACGGCGTGTGGCCGGGGCTCGACGTCACGGTGTACTCGCTGGGGGCGCAGCGGCTCGTGTTCCCGCTGTCCCCGCCGCTGGTGCCCGAGCCTGTCGTGAAGCGGGTGGAGCTGGCGCCGCCGCTGCCGGTCAACGTGCGGGTGCGCGTGGAGGGCGCGCGGGTGACGTGCTGGGTGGAGGACTCGAGCGGCCAGGTGCTGAAGGACCGGCCGGTGCACGTCGCGCTGTCCGAAGGCGAGCGGAGTGACGAGTCGGTGCAGGACGGGCTCACGCGCTTCACGGTGCGGGGTGCCCGGGGGCTCGTGAGCGTGTCCGTGGCGGACGTGCGCACCGGCGTGACGGCGGTGGAAGAGGTGCGGCCTTGAGGTCCCCGCGCCCGGCGCATCGCGAGGTGCAAGCGGCCGGGAGCGGCCGGGACGGGGCACCTGCATGCGGCGAGGCGGCTGGATCCACCGCAGTGGTCGCGTCCGGGGCAGGTGACATCCGAACAGGACCGCTTCCGCGCCAGGATGTGCTCACGGGCTTGCCCGTGCCCAGCACGCCGACGCGCGATGTCCGGGCAGGAGCACGGGCGTGGCGGATGGCGGCAGGCCACGTCCTCGTGCTCGTCCTGCTCCTGCTGTCGTCCGGGGCGTCCGCGCAGGCGCTGTCCGCTGACCTGCCCGCGCAGGCTTCGACCATCGCGGGGCGTGTCTGTGTCGACGTGGACGGCGATGGCCTCTGTGGACCCGATGAGCCCGGGCTCGCGGATGTGCGGCTGGTGCTGGCCACGGGTCGTGAGGTGCGCACCGATGCGTTCGGCCGCTACCACCTCACCGGCGTGGACTCGCGCGTGCCGGACCTGACCGATGGCCCGCACCTGCGCCCCGGACGCCATGCGCTGAAGGTGGATCCGCGCAGCCTGCCGCCCGCCAGTCAGGTGGTCCCCCGGACCGCGACCGTGGAGGTGCCTTGGGGCGCCGCTGTCCTCCAGGACTTCGCCGTGCGGCCTCCGCCCACGCGCCCGTCCGCGCCCGCTCTCTCCGCCCCCAGTCGTCCCCCCGAGGCCCGCGTCGCGAACGGCGGACTCCGTTTCGTGATCAGCGGCAAGGCCTCCCCCGGCGACCGGGTCCGCGCGGGCGACGTGGACGCAACGGTGGAGGAGTCCGGCGCGTGGCTCGCGACCGTTTCGCTCCAGCCCGGAAGGAACGTCGTCACCCTCACCACCACCTCGCCGGGTGGGGCGGTGGAGTTCACCCAGCAGTCCTTCGACGTCGTGCGACGCGGTGAGCACGGCTGGCTCGTCATCCCCCGCGAGCGGCAGCGCCTGGGCGCCGTGCGCGGGCTCTCTGCCTCCGCGCCACTGGCCGCGGGAGACACGTTCCTGCGCCTGGAGGTGCCCCCCGGCACCGAGGTGACGTCTCCTGGCGCGAGCCTCCACGCGGGCCCCGACGGTGAGGTCCGTCTGCCCGTGCGGCTCGTGCCGGGACGCAACACCGTCCCCATGACGCTGGCTCCGCCGTCGCAAGCCCCGAGCACCGTGACGGTGTCCGTGGAAGCGCGGGCCCAGGCCTTCGCCGTGGGCCTGCTCGACGTGGAGGCCAGCATCGCGCCTGCTGGCGGTGGCTTCCGGCTGCGGGGGCGCGGTGCCCTTCACGGTGAGGCCCAGCTGGGGCCCATTCAGGTCGTCGGCGAGCTGGACCTGAACGACAACGACCTGCGCCAACTGCACGACGCGCCGCTCGCGGACTGGTTGCGTCCCCGGCTGCCCGAGCGCTACGACCGCTGGCCCGACCCCGACCTCGTGCCGGCGGAGTGGGGCGATGCTTCCGTGTCCCTCACGCCCAACCCCACCGAGGGACGCCTGCGCCTGGAGGCCCGGCACGAGCAGTACGGCCGCGCGGGCTTCGGCACCTGGCGCGCGCTGCTCCAGGACCGCGAGGTGGGCCGCTACCACCGCCCGCTCTTCGGCCCCTACGCGGAGCTGCACGAACACCTGGGCCCCGTGCGCGTGGGCCTGGACGTGTTCGCTGGCGGGCTGCTGGACCCCACGCGCGGCTTGGCCGCGACGCCCGCGCACGAGGAGCTGCGGGCCACCGGCGGCAGCCTCTACTACCTGGGCGGCGGCACCGTGGCGGAGGGCTCCGAGCTGGTGCGCGTGGAGGTGCGCGACGGCGTCACCGGCCTGCCCCTGGGCGAACAGCACCTCATCCGGGGCCGCGACTACGACATCGACTACCTCGCGGGCCGCATCCTGCTCGCGCGCCCGCTGTCGTTCATGACCGGCGCGTCGCTCCTGCGCACGGACGCGCTCACCCAGGCGCCGGAGCCGGTGCTCGTCGTGGACTACGCCGTGCTGCACACCGGGGACCCTCGCGACTCCGTGGGCGGCGAGGCCTGGGCGCGCTGGCGCGACTCCACCGTCGGCCTGTCCGCCGTGCGCGAGCGCCGTCTGGGGGCTCCCTTTCAACTGCTGTCGGGGCGGGGCCAGACGAAGCTGGGCGGCTACTCGCTCCTCGCCGAGGCCGCCAGCAGCCGGGGCCTCGCGGTGGAGTCGGGCGTGTTCGGCGTGTCGGACGACGGCGGCCTGTCCTTCCTCCGGCCGGTGGGCACGCAGGACGACCACGGCGGCGCGGTGGGCCTGCGCCTCAGCGGGCCTGGCGTCCTGGGCCCCGCGCATGGCGGCTCCGTGGATGCGGCATGGCGTGAGCGCTCGCGGGGCTTCTCCGATGGCGCGCACCTGGACGCCGCGCGCTTCCGGCAACTGTCCCTGCGCGTCACCCAGCCCGTGGGCCCGGTGGAGTTCACGCTCCTGGGCGACGAGCGCCGCTCGGCGGATCCGCGCCTGCCCTTCGAGGACACGCCCTTCGGCGCCCGCACGCTGGGCGCCGCCGTGGGCTACGACCGCGATGAATGGGGCGCGCGCGTGGAGCTGCGCGACAGCTGGCTGCGCGCCACCGAGGTGCCGGGTGAGGGCGACGCGCTCGATGGCGGCCGCACGTCCCTGGGCGTGGCGGGCCACTACGCGCTGTCCTCGCGGCTGACCCTGTCCGCGGGTCACCGGCAGCAGCTGAACGGGCGTGGCGCCGGCCTGGGCAAGAGGGACGACACCTTCACCTCCGCGGGCGTGGACGTGTCACTGGACGAGGACACCACCGTCGGCGTGAAGGGCGGCTGGGGCCCCGAGCTGGGCCCGCAGGCCTGGCTGGATGCTCGCGTGCGGCGCGGACGGGAGACGTACTACGGCGGCTACTCGGTGGACGTGGACGGGCCGGACTTCGGCGCGGGCCGCGCGGTGACGGGCGCGCGCACGGAGGTGGGGGACGGCACCACCGTGTTCGTGGAGGACGTGAGCGCGCATGACGCCATGGCGGTGCGGCGGGCCCGCGCCGTGGGCTTCCAGTGGGAAGCAGGGCGCAGCGGCATCAGCGCGGGCGTCCGCTACGAGCGCGGCGTGCGCCACCCGCTGGACATCGACAGCGACCTCACGCGCGACGTGGCCAGCGTCTCCGCGCAGTGGCTTCGCGAGCGCTTCCGCGCGGACGTGCGCGCCGAGCTGCGCCACGAAGAGGGCACCCCCGCGCGCGGCGCCTCCGGCCCGGTGGATCGCACCCAGGTGGTGCTGGCGCTGGCCGCCGAAGCCCAGTTGATGAAGGACGTGACGGCCTCCGGACGGCTGGACTTCGCGCACACCGTGGGCCGCGAGGGACTGGAGGCCCGGTTCGCGGAAGGGTTCGCGGCGCTCGTCTGGCGGCCCGGCCCCTGGCTGGTGGTGGCCCGCTACGGCCTCACCCGCGAGCTGTCCCCCGGCGCCCGCTTCGTGTTTGGAGACCGGGTGCTCCAGACGGTGTCGCTGATGCCGGCGGTGCGCCTGGGCGAGCGGCTCTCCGTGGCGTCGGGGCTGCACGTCGGGCGCTCCAGCCTGGGCGCGTCGTCGCGCTGGGTGTGGACGGGCACGCTGCGGCCCTCGGTGCGGGTGCTGGGCGGACTGGAGGTCGCGGTGGAGGCCGCTCAGCGCACGTCCGCGGCGGATGACCGGGGGTTGAGCGCGCTCCGGCCGGAGGTCGCCTGGCGCATGGACGAGCGCATGCGGGTGGCCCTGGGGTACACCGTCCTGGGCTTCAGCGGCTTGGGTCTGGAGGGCAATCCGGAGGATGCTCCGGACCGCCTCTATCTCCGGGCGGAAGTGGCCTGGTAGTCGCCGGGCAGAGGGACGTCGAACGTGCGAGTCGGGTGGATCATCCTGGGGCTGGGGTTGTGCGCGGGCGCGGCGCACGCGAAGTGGACCCTCGTCCAGACCCAGACGGGCATCCCCAAGAGCGTGACCGTCTTCCGGCCCGGCTTCTTCGCCGTGGCGACCGACACGCAGCTGTACGTGTCGCGCGACGGCAGCGTGACGACCCTGAACGAGGGCATGGCGGGCAGCTTCCTGCGCGGCCCTGACTGCGTGGTGGGCATCCGCACGGACGGCACGCTCCAGAGCGTGAACGGCTGCTCTCCCTCGGACAACGGCCGGCGCCTGTTCCCCGACGACGGTAACGAGTACGCGGTGAGCGCCGTGCGCGTCACGGCGGACGGAGGCGTGGGCTACGCCGTCGCCGCGGAGCTGCCCTTGAAGACCCCGCAGTTCCGTTCCTCTCTGGTCCCTCCGGACGGCGGCACGGCCGAGTGGGGCGTCCTGGCGCCTCCCCAGCCGGGGCAGAATCCGCAGCCGCAGCTGGCGGTGCTGCCCCCGCAGGCGGATGGACTTCCGCACGCGCTGTTCTCCGTGTCCTCGGCCAGGGCCAACTTCGTCTGGTACCGGGGGACGACGGGGGTGCCCTACACCGCCATGGGCAGCCCCGCTCCGAACTCGGCTCACAGTGTGGCGCTGCTGCCAGGCGCGACGCCGGACAGGCCGCTCGCGTTCTTCGGCAACGACCTGGGACTGTTCCGGGGCATCCTGGGCAGCGCCGCCAATCCGTTCGAGCCCATCCCGCTGGCGCCCGGTGCGGTGGACGCGCTCGCGTTCGACGTGGCGAGCGGCTCCAGCGCGGGGACGGGCTTCGGTCTGCTGCTCCTCAAGCAGGCCGACGGCAAGGTGCTGGCGTTCAGCGCGGAACCGGTCGTACCGCTGGCTCTGCCCGGTGCGCTCTGGCGGCAGAACACGGACCTGCCGCCGGGCATCACCCAGTCCGCGCTGCAGCTGGCCTGCGCGGACGCGTCCTACTGCGTCGCCGTCCTCAACGCGCCCACCCAGAACGTCCTCATCTACGAGAACGCGAACGCCCCCAATGTGAACGAGCTGCCGGCCAGCATCCGCGTGGACGAGGGCACGACGCAGGACGTGCAGCTCAAGCTGCGCGACGGCGACGGGGACGCCGTGCGGCTGTCGGCCACGGTGCGCGCGCCGGGCGGTCCGCTCTCCGTCGACCAGGAGCCGCTCGACTCGCGCGAGGACAGCGGGCTCAAGCTGAAGCTCACCGCGCCCCCGGCCATCTGCGCGAGCCAGACGTCGTACCTGGACGTGGTGGCCTCCGACGGACTGCGCACGCACGACACGCCGAAGGCCATCGCGCTGGAGCTGCGCCACGCCGTCGCGCCCGGCGCGCCCCAGGGGGCCACGCTGGCCGTGGAGACCGGCGCCTTCTTCATGGGCGGACCCGCGGGCACGCTCACTCCCACGCGGGGCCTCACCGGCTGCGAGCCCGTCAAGTACACCTGGACGACGCCGGCCCGGGCGCCGGTGCTCACCGAGAACGCCGTGGGCGTGGCCACGCTCACGCCGCCCTCCACCCGGGCGGACCGCTGCAAGGACGGCACGACGACCTTCAACTACGAGGTGCGCGCGTACGACGGCGAGCTGAGCTCCCCGCCGACGGTCGTCCCGGTGCCGCTCCTGCCGTGGGGCCCCCCCGACGCGCCGTTCACCAGCGGCATGCGCGAGGTCTACTCCGGCACGGCCCTGGCCCCCCAGGCGACGCACCTGTGCGCGGCGCCTCCGGGGACTCCGCCCACGCCGGGGCTGCCGCCGGTGTCCACGTTCTGGTCGGTGCTGGAGAACTCCTCGGGCGTGTCGGTGTCCGCCGTGCTGGGGAACGACCGGCGCCCGGTGGGCTCGCAACCGCTGGAAGGCAACTCCGTGCTGCTGGCCTCCGCGACGTGCGTGGACACGCTCCAGCTGAAGCTGCGCGCCTTCAACCGCATCACCGTGGACGGCCATGTCCTCACCGGCCCTCCGTCCGACGTGGACATCGCGGTGAAGCCGCGGTGGGTGCCGGTGGACGTGGTGCGCGCGGAGGTGGCGTTGGATCCGCCGGAGGAGCGCAAGGTGCGCGGTCGCGTGACGACGAACCCGCCGGTCAACTGCACGGGCACGCGGGCCCTCTCCACGGTGGTGACGCTGGAGGACCCGGCGGACCCGAAGCGCGTCTTCGCCACGCGGACGTACCCGTGGGCCGCGGGCACCTTCGAGCTGGACCTGCCCCCCACCTGCGGCAGCGCCAGCTACACCGTGCGGGCGCGCGTGCAGGAGTCGTTGGGCGAGAGCACCATCAAGACGCCGGACGTGCTGACGTCCGCTTCGCGCGACGCGCGCGACGTGGAGCTGGGGGAGCTGGACGGCGAGCTCATCGCCACCTGCGGCCAGGGCGCCCGGGGCACGCTGCGCCAGACGATTCCGGAAGGGGCCTGCTCCGCGGTGGACCTGAGGTGGGCGCATGGCGGCGGCCCGGCGCTGGAGCCGCTCGTGTCGCAAGGGGACTCGGTGTCGCTGGCCACGGTGGACACGCAGCTGGAGACCCTGGTGGGCGAGCGCGTCACCCTGGACGTGACGGCCACGGGCGAGGGCGCCAGCGGGGCGGCGCGCCAGCACGCGGTGCGCATCGGCGCCCGGCCCTTCGTGACGGTGGACCGGCGCACGGAGACGACGGGGCTGGGCAACGACTCCGGCCAGTTCGGCGTCACGGTGACGCTGCGCAACGACACCGCCTGCGACGTGAGCTCCATCCGCTACGCGGAGACCGTCACCGGCGCGCAGGTGCTGCCCCAGAGCGTGACGCTGAACGGCCGGCCGGTGACGCCGGTGAACGTGACGGAACAGCACTTCGAGGTGGAGCCGGTGCCGCTGCCCGCGGGCGCCACCGCGAAGCTCACGTACGTGGTGCGGCCGGCGCTGCTGACCCCGCCGACGTACTCGGGGACCGCGACGCTGCGCGACGTCGTCGTGTCGCGGATGGAGCCGCCGCCGGAATCCACTTCGGGCTGCGGGTGCTCCGGCGGGGGCTCGGGCGTGACGGCCTTCGGGCTGGGCGCGCTGGCGTGGGCCGCGCGGCGCAGGCGCGGCGTCAGAGCCCGAAGCTGATGCGCTGGCGGCGGTTGGGCGTCTCCTGACGCTCCTCCAGCACGCCGGACAGCTCCAGGCCGCGCAGGGTGGCCAGGGCCTCGCGCTCCGACAGGTCCGTGAGGGCCAGCAGGTCCTCCACCGTCTTCGTGCCGTCCGCGAACGCGAGCAGCAGGGCCTGCGGCCCGTTCAGCTTCAGCTCGTGCAGGCCGTAGGGCGGATCCGCCGCGGGGAACAGGCGGCGTCCGGGCGCCATGCGCTGGCGCAGCGCCACCAGCGTCTCCGTGCGCGCGACGCCCTCCAGGATGAGGTCGCCCGGGAAGAGCGACAGCGGCACCAGGTCCGCTCGCTGCGGCCGCATGGGGCTGAAGCCGTAGCCCCCCTCCGTCCACGCGAAGGTGGACCAGAGGATGTCCTTCACCTGTTCTTCCAGCAGCTGGCGGCGCTGCTTGGGGCTCAGCAGGCCGCGCTTGAGCAGCGCGTCGCCGGTGCGCAGCGAGTGCTCGCGCGCATAGCCCGCGGCCTCCGCGAGCTGGCTCTCCGTGAGCGCGCCCTTGCGCAGGCAGAAGCGGCCGAAGCGCTCCGGGGCCAGGTTGGAGGCGGCGTACACGACGCGGCCCGCCTCGAAGTAGACGACCTTGAGCACCGTGCCCTGGCGCAGCTTCAGCTCGCCGTGGTGGCGGGCCTCGTAATAGGCGTTGAGCAGGCGCGGCACCGACGTGTGCGCCAGGTCTCCGCCGAGCGACCACTCCGGCAGCTGGCGGCGCTGGCGCGCGGGGGCGGGCGCGGCCTCCGTCCACACGGCGCCGCGCTGGGCGAAGGGCAGGGGCAGGGCCTCGGACACGCCGGAGGCCTCCTCCGGGAGCGCGGGCTCCTCGGACGGTTCGGACGGCTCGGAGGGTGCGCCGACGGACTCGAGCGCGGGCTCGTCCTGCGAGGGGGACTCCTCCTGGACCAGCTCCTCCAGGACGAGCAGGTCCACCTCGTCGAGCAGCTCCCCGTGCGTCACGGGCGGCACGCCGGCGGCCTCCTCCAGCGCGTCGAGCACGGCGTCCAGCTCGAAGGGCTTCTCGAAGAAGGTGCGTGCGCCGTGGACCTGCGTGGCCTCCTGGGCGAAGCGGTCGCCCTTGTAGACGCCGCTGACGGCGATGGCGGGGATGGCGTGGGCCCGCAGCGCGCCCAGCACTTCGCTGCCGCGGATGTCCGGCAGCAGCAGGTCCACCAGCGCGGCGTCGAAGCGGGTGGTGGGGCCCAGGGCTTCCAGCGCGGACTCGCCGGTGAAGACGGTGAGCGCCTCATGGCCCCGGTTCTGCGCCACCGTGGCGATGAGGGAGGCGAGTTCCTGGTTGTCCTCCACGATGAGCAGTCGCGCCATGGGCGGCCAGACCCTACCATCAACCCCATGAAGGACGTTCAGGGCTTCCACCACGTGGCGATCCAGGCGAAGGACGTGGAGCGCGTGACCGCGTTCTATCGCGACCTGCTGGGCTTTCCGGAACTCAAGCGCCACCAGCGGGAGGACGGCACCCTGCGGAGCGTCTGGGTAGGCGTCCCCGGGGGGGCCTTCCTGGCCATCGAGGCGGTGGACGGGATGCCGGAGGTGGTGCCCTTCCGCCATCCGGCGCCGGGGCTGCTGATGTTGGTGTTCCGGATTCCCCGTGAGGCGCGAGGTGGGGTGGTGGAGACCTTGGCCCGGGCGGGGGTGCCGCTGGAGCACGAGACGCGCTGGACGCTCTACGTGCGGGACCCGGAGGGCAACCGGGTAGGGCTGAGCCACCATCCAGACGACTAGGGGGGCGTGCCCGGCCGGGTGCTTGCGGAGGGTGACGGGGCATGGCTACAAGCGGCCCCATGCGCCTGGGTGAACTGCTCGTGAAGGACGGCCTGGTGTCGGCGGCGGCGCTGGAGGAGGCGCTGGAGTCGCAGGTGGTCCACGGCGGCCGGCTCGGGACGAACCTGGTGGAGCTGGGGCTGCTGTCCGAGCAGGACCTGGCGAAGGCGCTGGGCAAGCTGCACAACTGCGCCTACGCGTCCGGGGAGATGGTGCCCGACCCGAAGGCCGTGGCGCTGGTGCACCCGAACGAGGCGGACGACAAGGAGTTCCTGCCGATGCGGGCGGACGCGACGCGGCTGAGCGTCGCGGTGGTGAACCCGCATGACTTCCCGACGTTGGACGCCATCGCGTTCAAGACGGGCAAGCGGGTGGTGCCGGTGGTCATCCCGGAGTTCCGGATGAACCAGCTGCTGCGGCGGCACGCGAAGGCGTTCCGGCAGCTGCGGGCCATCGACATGGAAGCCGTCCGGCCGAGGCCCGCGAAGGGCGCGGCGGTGGAGCTGGCGAAGGCGGCGGAGCGGCCGCCGGACCTGATGAGCGAGGAGGAGTTCCAGTCCGTCTACGCGCAGGCGCTGCGAGGTGGTTCGGACGCGGAAGCCGAAGCGGACGTGCTGGAGGGGGAGATCATCATCACCGGGGAAGAGGTGATGGAGGCGCCCGTGGCCGCGCCGCCCCAGGGCCGGCCCGCGGTCCCAGCGCAGCCGCGTCCCGGAGCGCCGCGAGTGGACATCCCCGCGCACGTGGCCCCGTCGGTGCCAGCGCCCGGAGTGCCCGCGCAAGCCGCCCGGGCCGCGAGCACCCAGGGCCAGCCCGGAGCACAAGGAGTGCCCGCGCACCTCGCGGTGCAGCCCGGAGCGCAGGGCGTGCCCGCGCACGTCGCGGCGCAGATGGACGCGCAGGGAGTGCCCGCTCAGTCCGCGACGCACGGAGTGCCTGCACACCTCGCGGGTCAGGCTGGAGCGCAACGCGCTCCCGCGCATCTCGCGGGTCAGGCAGGCATGCCCGCTCATGTCGCGGGTCAGGCTGGAGCGCAACGCGCTCCCGCGCATCTCGCGGGTCAGGCAGGCATGCCCGCTCATGTCGCGGGGCAGTCCGGAGCGCAGGGTGTGCCGGCGCATCTCGCGGCTCAGGCCGGAGCGCAGGGCCTCGCGGCTCAGGCTGGAGCGCAGGGGGTTCCTGCCCACCTCGCGGCTCAAGCTGGAGCGCAGGGGGGGCCTGCTCACCTCGCGGCTCAGGCCGGAGCGCAGGGCGTGCCCGCGCATGTCGCGGCGCAGGTCGGTGCTCAAGGAACGCCGGCTCATGTCGCGGCCCAGGTCGGAGCGCAGGGCGTCCCCGCGCAGGCGCGTGGTGGTGCTGGCGTGCCTGCTCACGTCGCGGGCCAGGCGAGTGCCGGTGTGCCCGCGCACGTCGCGGCCCAGGCTGGCGCTGCGGGCGCGGTGCCTCCCGGTGCTGTCGCTACTCCCGTGGCCGCGAAGCCGGCGGCTCCTCCTCCGACGCCGCTCACGTTCCCGGAGGCCCAGGCGGAGCTGGGGCGCAGCTCGGACCGCGAGGACGTGGCCCGGACGGTGCTCCGCTTCGCGATGGGCAAGTGGCGCCGGTGCCTGCTGCTGTCCGTGCAGGGCAACCTCGTCACCGGCTGGCACGGCATGGGGCAGGGCGTGAGCGACGAAGGTGTCCGCCGCATCGGCGTGCCGCTGCGCGACCAGAGCACCTTCCGCCTCGTGCGCGACCTGCGCTCCCACTACGTCGGGCCCGTGAAGCGCGACGCGGCGATGGGCATGTTCTACCGCCTCATCGGCGGAGGCTTCCCCTCGACGGCGGTCATCCTGCCGCTGCTCGTGCGCGGCAAGGTCGTGCACCTGCTCTACGTGGACAACGGCGCGGAGCAGTTCACCCCGCCGGACGTGGGCGAGCTGCTCATCCTCTCCCAGGGCGTGGGCCGCTCGTAC
Source organism: Corallococcus macrosporus (assembly GCF_017302985.1). Classification (NCBI taxonomy): domain Bacteria; kingdom Pseudomonadati; phylum Myxococcota; class Myxococcia; order Myxococcales; family Myxococcaceae; genus Corallococcus; species Corallococcus macrosporus. The sequence goes on along the minus strand of NZ_JAFIMU010000013.1, from coordinate 200,196 downwards.
GAAGCGATGATGCGGCGGCGCAAGAGCGCGTAGCGCCGCCCACGCTCACCCGTTGCCCGTGGACCGCTCCGTGTCGCAGGCCAGCACGGGCAGCGCATCCGGCCGGTCCCACAGGACGAAGTGGCTGCACCCGTCCAGCTCCACCACGTTCAGCCCCGGCTTCGCGCGCACGGCGCTCTCCCGCATGGAGGCGGACTCCAGCACCCGGTCCTTCCCTGGCACGAGCACCGTGCCGCGCCGCACGTTCCCGAACAGGGACGCGTCGCGCGACTGACTCCAGGCCTCGATGTCCCGCAGGTTGGCCATCATCGTCGCCACCCGCTTCGGGTTGAACGGGAAGGCCATGATCAGCTCTCGCTTGCGAGCATTCTCCAGCGGCCCCCACGCGCCCCGGTTGTGCCGGGCAATCGGCGCCATGCGCCACAGCGGGATGAGGAACGGCAGCAGCCAGAGCTGTGACGGCGTCAGGCTCCGGTAGGGACGGGCCTGCGGGAGCACGGGCGCCTCCAGCACCACCTCCACCCGCTCGAACAGGTCCGGCCTCAGCTTCGCGGCCTCCAGGACGACGGCGCCTCCGCGCGAATGGCCATGGACGCGGATGACGTCCGTGCGGGGCAGGTGCTCCAGGGCCTGCACCAGCACGCCAGCGTCGTGGGCGATGGTGCCCTCCGGCTCGGCGGGGACCTTCGCCCAGGGCGCGGGCTCCTCGCGGTGGCCCGAGATGGGCAGGTGGTAGTCACAGCTCGTCAGCAGGATGAGCTGGAGGTCGGGCTCGCGGTAGTGGTGCGTGAAGTAGCGCATGTCGGCCACGAAGCCGTGCATGACGATGACCGTGGCGCGGGGCTGCTCGCATCTGCGCTCGGCGATGACGGCCTTGCCCACCCGGTAGACGTGGCCGTCGAAGGGCTCGCTCGCGCGGGGCACGCCCACGCGGTTCATCAACCACCAGCGCGCGGCCGGCACGAGGACGGCGGCGCCAGCAAGGACTCCAAGAGCCACGGACATGCATTCACCCCGGGCGGGAAGGCACCGGTCGACGGCCGGCCCCGTTACAGGGCGGCCATCATAGGACGGCGCTGAGGTCTTGGATCCGCGCGTGGATCCACGGGATGTAATGGGAAACCCGCGTGTAGATGCCAGGCAGCCCTGCGCGCGCGCAGCCCACGCCGAAGCTCACGATGCCCTGGAGCACGTAGCCTTGCGGGCCCTTGACGACGAGCGGTCCGCCGCTGTCGCCCTGGCAGGCGTCCTTGCCCCCTTGCGGATACCCCGCCCCGAACATGGCGTTCTCGTCGATGACGATCCCTTGGGAGCTGTAGCTGCTGGCGACGTCCTGATGCGTGAGGACGGGCACTCCCACCTGCAGCAGGATGCTGGACGTGTCGTAGCCTCCCTCCCGTGTCAGGCCCCAGCCCGAGACCGTCGCCATCGTATTGGCGGCGACGCGCTCCCCGGTGGCCGGGAGGCAGACAGGGACGCGCGTGTTGCCGTCCCCGAGTCGAGGGGACAGGTTGGGGCGCATGCCCGAGGACTGGCCGCAAGCCCCGGCGACGGTCGTGTCGAACTTGATGGGCTTCTCGAGCTTGAGGACGGCGATGTCGTTCATCGTCGTGTCCGGATTGTACTGGGGATGGGAGACGGCCTTCGTCACCCGGACGGTCACTTGCGTGGACGTGGGGCGACCCAGGTCATGCGCCCCGGCGGACACCGTGGTGTTGAAGAGACCGTCGTACACGCAATGGGCCGCGGTGACGACGATGTCGCTCTCCTCCTTGTCGCTCACCCGCACGAGGCTGCCCCCGCAGAAATGGCTGTGGTCCTGCTGCAGGCTGACAATCCAGGGGATGGAGTTCGGCCGGGCCTCGATGCCTCCCACGATCTCCTGGTCCCTCTGGCCCACCGTCTCGAAGGGGACCTGCCCGGCCTCCGGCCCACCGCATCCGAGAACACCCACCGCGACGGCCACTCCGCTCATGAAGCGCATGCATCCTCCTGGTTCACGTACGGAGGGAGCGAGTCAGCAACCGACATGCCACGTTCGTGTTCCCTGGGGGCCTGGAGGCGGCCTGGACGAAGCGCGCGCCTGGGCGCGTGACGGCACGTCCGCCCTGGACGTGTGACACGTCGGCAGAGGTGCCTGACGCGTCAGCCGTGTCGGGCCGGGAGCGCCAGGGCTCAGCGCTCCATGGGGAGGGCGGGATCACGGCTGTGCAGCGTGGGCGTCCCGGGCACCACCAGCCTCCGGGCCTTCTGGAACAGCGGCACGAGCGGCTCCTCCGCCACGTACACGCCCCAGTAGTACTCGCCCGGAGTCAGTCCGGGCAGCACCACCTGCTGCGGGCTGCCCTCGCGCACGAACACCGGATGCCGCAGCTCCCGGTCGCGCGCGACGACCAGCCGGTAGCGCGGCTCGCCGCCGGTGGACTGCCACGCGAAGACGAGGTCCTCGGCGGCCAGGGCATCCGGGGCCTCGTAGCCATCCCGTGGCGTGACGAGCAGCCCGCGCGGCGGCTGGCGGTCCACGAAGATGCGGCGGGCGAAGCCGGACTCACCCGGCCGTCCCTCCGCGTCCAGCGCGGACACGCGCCAGACGAACATGCCCGGCTCCGGCGGGAGGAACGTGAAGCCCTCGCCCTCGACCGGCGTGTCCACGATGCGCCGGGTGAAGCCCAGGTCGCGCGCCACCTGCACCTGGTAGCGCCGCGCTTCGTCCAGCGGCCCCCAGCTCAGCGGGATGCTCAGCCCCGGGCTCCACGCGATGCGCGCGTCCACGCCCGGGGAGAGGCTGGTGGGGAAGGGCGGGCCATCATGTTCCGCGTCCTCCAGGCCGCGAGCCACGTCCAGCCAGTTGCCGGCCGCGAGCGTGCGGCGGTGCGCGCCCTCGGACAACAGCAGCCGTCCCCGGGAGACGCTCAGGTGCATGCCGCGCCCGGTGCGCGTGACGCGGAACTCCGTGGGGCCGGCGTGTGCCTCCACCGTCAGCGCCACCTGCCGTCCGTTGTCACCGCGCAACACGAGCGGCCCATCCGGCAGCGCATCCTCCGGCAACAGCCCCCGGGCGGTGCCTGACTCCAGCGCCACCACCGAACCCCCGCCGCTCGGAGGCTCGGGACGCTCCACCCTCACCGCGGTCCGCTCCTCCAGTTCGATGCGGCCGCCGCCCCGGAACTCGATGCGCACGGAGGCCTTGGGCCCGGTGCGCACCCAGTCACCGGAGCGGAAGGTGGCCCCCGCCTCGAACGGCTCCCAGTACGCATTCTCCGTGCGCATCGTATCGACGGGGCCACGCGCCACGGCGCAGGTGGCCACGATGGAGGACAGCTCTCGCGACACGGTCTCCGCGGCGCCAGCGTCCTCCGCGGTCCGAGCGCAGCCCGCGACCATCAGGAGCACCGCCCACCCCGCGGTGCCCCAGCGCGGCAATCCGGATTCACGCGTCATGTCATCCCTACGGAACCCCGGCGTCCGGTGGATCGCCTGCGCCGCGCGTGCACGCGGACGCGCCGTGCTCATCGCACCCTCCATCCCGAAGGGGCCTTGCGCAGCTCATCCTCCAGGAACCGCAGCCGGACGCGCGGCGCGCTGCGCTCCGGTGCCGCCTCCATCGCGGCGCGCAGGTGCGCCATCGCCTCCGTCACGTCCCCGCGCTGCGTGGCCTCCGCCGCCATCCGCTCGAATGCATCCGCCAGTGCCGCCAGCCGCGTGCGCACGCGCGGATCCTCGGGCCGGAGCGCTCGCGCGGCCTTGAGCTGCGCCAGCGCTGTGTCCTCTCCCGCGCCCGTCAGCTTCGCCACCGCGATGAGCCGATCCGCGCGGGACAGATGCCCGGCCAGCGTCATCTCCCGGGCATGCAGCGGCCACATCAATGCCGCGCCCGTCGCGCAGAGGACGGCGAGCGCCAGCGCGCCCCACCGCAAGGCCCGGCCATTGCGCGCGACCGCCAGCCTCGCGGCCACCGGGATGCGCTGCTCCACGGCGAAGCGCCAGCGGCGGTAGCGCGGGAACGCCTGCGGCCGGTCCCTGCCGCGCGCAGCGCCCATCAGCGCCTCCGTCTCGCGCCGCGTCCGGTCCAGCGCTTCGCCGAACAGCTCGCGCATCGTCTGAACCAGGTCGAAGGGGGGCAGGGTGCTCCGCACGCGCTCCAGCGCCTGCCGCAGCACCTTCGCGCTGGGCGCCCGGGCCGTGGGATCCGGCGCCGTGGCCCACTGCACCAGCCGCTCCAGCTCCGGCGTCACCTGGGGATTGAGGAGGGACGGCCTCAGCGCCCACGGCCGCCCCTCCGCGCCGGGGATGGCTTCCGAGGCCCGGTGCAGCGTGAGCAGCTCGTGGAGCACCAGCCCCATGCCGTACACGTCCCACGCGGGCTCCGGACGTCCTCCGGCGGCCTGCTCCGGCGCCATGTACGCGCGCTTGCCCACCACCAGCAGGTCATTTCCGCTGGCGATGCTGGCGGACGCCACCCCCATGTCCACCAGCTTCACCTCGCCGTGCAGCCCGACGAGCAGGTTGCCCGGGCTCACGTCGCGGTGCACCAGGTGCAGCACACGCCCATCCAGGTCTCGCTGGCCGTGCAGGTACTCCAGCGCCTTGCCCAGCTCGATGGCGAGCGTCACCGCGAGCGCCACCGGCGGAGTCCGGCCCCGCTGCCGCAGCTCCTGCACGATGTCCGCGGCGTTGCGGCCGTGCACGTACTCCATGGCCATGAAGGGCCGGCCCGCGGCGCTGCCCATGTCGAACACCTGGATGACGTTGGGGTGCTGGAGCGTGGCGCTCAGCCGCGCCTCCGTGAGGAACAGCTCCGACAGGCGCGGGTGCCGCGCGTACTCCTGGAACACCAGCTTGAGCGCCACCAGCTTGTCCACGCCCCCCGCCATCGTGCGCCGCGCGAGCAGGACCTCCGCCATGCCGCCCGCGCCCAGCCGCTGCAGCAGCTGATACGGCCCGAATGTGTCGAACGGCCTCAGCCCGCCCTGCCACGCCTCCGGGTCGCGCGCGTGCAGCAGCTCCAGGTGCGAATAGTCGTTCAGCGCGGACGCGCCGCTGACCGTGGAGCGGGGCCGGATGCCCACCGGCGTGGGCTCCTCGCGCCAGGAGTGCTCGGTCACTCCGGCATCGCTCACGGGCGCGCCCGCGGGAGGTGTCCCTGCCGTCGCGGGCACGGGCGGCGCGCGCGGGCTCAAGGGGAGCGGGAGGCTGCCTGGGTCCAGCTCGACGAACTTGACGAAGTAGCCGCGCACCCAGCCGGACACGCCGTGCTCCATCACGCGCACGCGGCCGGAGACGGCGGGCCCGTCCCCCTGGAAGGCCACCTGCAGCGCGAACTCCGTCCCGATGGGCTGCGGCGAGTCCTCGGGGACGAAGAGGCCGTGCTCCGTCATGCTCTTCCACAGCCGCGCGCGGGACTCCGGCGCGTCCGCGAACGGCAATCGGAACAGCCGGCCCTTCCTCTTTGGCAGCTTCACGCCGGTCCTCCCCCCGCGAAAATGGCGGTGCGTTTCGCGTTCGCGGCCTGCTTCGCTTCACGGTGAAGCGGTCAACGTCACCTGGATGGGCTCGGGCCGGTCTCCCACCACCACCTCGGCCCGCCACGTGGCGTGGCCCTCCAACCGGACGCTCACCTGGTGGACGCCGGGCGCCAGCGGAAGCAGCGTGCCCAGGTGGCGCGCCAGCCCCATCGCCCGGCCATCCACGAAGACGCGCGCCTGCTCCGGCATCACGTCCAGGCGCAGCCCCGTCGCCGTCGAGCGCTCCACCCGCGCCGTGCGCCCCGCGGGCAGCGCCGGACGCAGGGCCTCCACGCTCAGCAGCGCCAGGGCATCGCCGTCCCGCGAGACGGGGTGGCTCGCACAGGCGCAGGTGGCGGTCATCAGCGCGGCCATGAGCAGACGTCTCGCATTCGGAGGCATGACAGGGATTGGAGCGCGAGCGCGGGGGCCTCCGTCAAGGCACCGGCCCCCACGTCGCAATCGCTGTTCCCACCCTTACAAACCAGCGAAAGCCGCGCTCCCAGAGGTGCTTTCCGGACCCACCAGCCCAGGTCGTCGTCCCGAGTGGAGAGGAGGTGTTCCCGGGTGGACGGATGGCCCGCGTCATCGGCTCGTGGCGCACGGTTTCGTGAGCGACGGCGCGTGCGTGTCAGGTGACCTGGGAGGTGGCTGGGTTTGAGAGGAATTGGCGCGGGGACGGGTCCGGGCGGATCCGCGCATGTCAGACGCCACCCGTAGCCTGCGACACGTTCCAGCCTGATTCCCACCCATGACGACCCGACATCCCATGCCCGCCATCGCGCCCCGGACACCGGCCCCGTCCCTGCCTCCCAGACCCTTCACCTCCGCGCGGGATGGACTCGTGCGCAGACAGCCCCAGCGCTTCACGGACATCCGGCCGCTCAGGCTGGAGGACTTCGTGTCCGGGACGCCGCGCCAGCGGGAGTCCTTCGCGCGGCGGCTGATTACCCACCTGTCGGAGCGCGGCTTCTTCTACCTGGAGCGTCCCACGGCCTTCCTGGAGCGCCACGCCCTGGCGGGGCTGTTCGAGCGCTACGAGGCGACCTTCCAGCACGCCCTCCTGGCGCACCCGTACCTGCACGCGCTCCTGCCCGCGGCCACGGTGTTCCAGACGGGCTACAACGCCACCTGGTACCCGGAGTCGTCGGTGGTGCGGCAACCCATCGAGGCGTTCATGGCCAAGCCCGCGACGTGGACGGGCTTCCGCCGCCGCGTGGTGCCGGAGCCGGTGCGGGAGCTCCTGGAGGCCTCGGAGGACGCGTACGACGCCTGCCACGCCGTGGGCATCGCGCTGCTGGAGGCACTGGAGCTGGGCTACGGCCTGCGCGCCGGAGGGCTCACGCGGCTGTTCCGCCGCCGCACGGAAGGGGCGGTGCGGTTCGTGAAGTACCACGCGCCCAGCACCGCGCGGCGCAGGCGGGAGGTGGTGGCGCACGCGTCGGAGCCGCACTCGGACAAGAGCTTCTTCACCTTCAACCTGGGGGAGTCGCGGCCGGGGCTGGTGTGGCTGGACGGGAACACGCCGCGCCTCATGCCCAACGACTCGGGGCACTGGCTCATCACCTCCGGACGGTTCTCCGAAGGGCTGACGCGCGAGCTGGACGCGCCGGTGCGCGCGTTCCGGCACACGGTGCACAACGACGGGGAGCGCGTGGTCATCCTGGGCTTCGTGACGCCCGAGGGCGACCTGCATGACCTGCCCCTGGACGCGTGGCCCGCGCCGGCGCTCGCCACGGGAGGCGCCCGTGGCTGAGCGCGCACGCGGACGCAGGCCCGGTGAAGAAGGGCCGGCGCATGTCTTCTTCTCCCCGCATCCGGACGACGTGGCGCTGGGGGCATACGCGAGCCTGCTGGCCGTGCCCCGGGGCATCGTGCCCACGCTCGTCACGGTCTTCTCCCAGAGCTGCTGGGAGTTCGTGCTGCCGGTGCAGCCGGCGCGGGCCATGGCGGTGACGTCGCTGCGGATGGGCGAGGACCGGAGGTTCGCCCGGGCGCACGGCGCGGACCTGGTGCACCTGGGCTTCCGCGACACCAGCCTGCGCTCGCCGCCGGGGGGGCCCTCGGAGCCGGAGGAGGCCCGCGCGGCGCTGGCCGGGCGCGTGCGGCTGGCCCTGGAGGAGGTGCTGGCCAGCGTGTCCGACGACGCCATCTGCTACGTGCCGCTGGGCATCTCCAGCCACGCGGACCACCTGATGGTGCGGGACGCCGTGCGGTCGCTTCGCGGCGAGCGGGGCGTCGTCTACTACGAGGACCTGCCGTACTCCGCGCACCACCCGGAGGACGAGATCGTCGACTACGCGTGGGCGCTCGGGCTGTCGCCCCGGTGTCTGGACATGACGGCGCAGTGGCCCGCGAAGCTGCGGGGGCTGTCCTTCTACGCCAGCCAGCTGGAGCCCCAGACGCTGCCCGCGCTGGAGTCGCACGCGCGCCGGCTGGGCGCCGGCCGGGGGCTGTGCGAGCGCGTCTGGACGGTGGCGCCATGAGCGCGAGGGCACCCTGGGCCGAGGGGGACCTCCTGGTGCACCTCTCCTACGAAGCGACGCGCACGCTGGGCGGGATGGGCGTGGTGCTGGAGCACCTGCTGTCCGCTCCGGAGTACCGGCAGGCCTTCCCGCGCACGCTGCTGGTGAGCCCCACGGTCCGGCCGTGCGGGCTGGGGAGCTACGCGCCGGAGGAGTCGCTGGCGCGCGACCTGGAGGCGCACGGCGAGGTGTTCTACAGCGGCCTGCGCCCGGACAACCCGGAGCGGTGGGCGCGCGTCTTCCGGCCGGTGGAGGAGAAGCACGACGTGTCGTTCGTCTACGGACGGCGCGACGCCCCGGGCGGCCCGGTGGAGGTGCTGCTCGTGGACCTCACCGACGTGCTCCGGGGCTACCGGGTGCGGATGGGCACGATGCCCCGGTTCCTCGCGCGGCTGCACACGCTGCTCGGGGTGGACCTCCCGTTCGACTGCCGGGGCCCGCGTCCGGCGGCGTGGCGGGGGCTGTCGCGCGTGTGGCGCCAGCGCTTCGGCACGCGGCTGGGCGCGGCGCCCTGGGTCAACCGCCTGTTCCGCAAGGCGGTGCGGCACGGCCTCCTGGACGCGCCCGCGCTGGACCATGACGCGATGCTGGCCATCGTCCTCGCGGAGCCCGTCTTCGACGCGCTGGAGCGGCTGCGCCCGGCGAAGGAGGGGACGGGGACGGTCATCCTGGCGCAGGAGCACCTGTCGCTGCCGCTCGCGTACAAGGCGCTGCTCGACGGCCGGAGCTGGTGCCGCACCGTGTACTACGCGGGCGAGGTGCGCACGCCCCGCGTGCTGGTGGAGTACGGCGAGGCAGGGCAGGGCGCGTCCGACGCGCGCTTCTACAACATCCAGCGTCTGGGATTGGAGCAGGGGCTGACGCTGGAGCAGGTGTACCCCGTGGGCACCTGGCCCAACTTTCAAATCCTGCGCAACGGCCACCTGTGCGACCGCGTGGGCGCGGTGAGCGCCTCCGTGGCGGACGAGCTGCGGTTCCTGGACGCGCGCTACGCGCTCCAGTCCGTGACGGTGGTGCCGCACGGGCACCGGCCCATCGAGACGGGCTGGGACGCGAAGGAGGCGGCGCGGGCGCGGGTGCTGGCCCATGCGCGCGGACAGTGGGGGAAGGACTTCCGCCTGCTGCTCACGCACATCGCGCGGGACGAGGTCTGCAAGGGGCTCTGGCGCGACGTGGACGTGTGCGAGCACCTGGCCACGCTGCTGCCTCCGGAGCGCAAGCCCGCGCTGCTGGTGATGGTGACGGAGTGGAACGAGGCGGAGCCGTCCGACAACCTGCGCGGCCTGAAGGCACGCGTGGACGCGTTCAACGCGAAGGACACCGGCCTGCACATCGCGCTGGTGAACCAGCCCACGTGGCCCGCCGGCCTGGACTTCACGCGGGACGACCTGCACCGCGCCACGGACGTGTCCCTGGGACAGTCGCTGTATGAGTCCTATGGGCTGGCGCAGCTGGAGGCCCTGGGCTGCGGCGCCATCTGCGTCATCTCCGGCGTGAGCGGCGCCAGGCGGGCCCTGCGGGAAGTGTGTCAGCGGCAGGGCCTGTCGGAGGCCGCGCACCCGAACCTCGTCGTCTCCGACGCGGCGGCGGACGCAAGGGAAGCGGGCCTGGCGCACTCGGTGGAGGGCTGGAAGGCGCTGCCCCCCGCTTTGCTGCGGGAGCAGGAGCTGCGCACGGCGGAGCGCGTGGCGGAGGAGGTGGTGCGCCGCCTCCCGCGCGACGCGCACGAAGGCCGCCTGCTCCTGGCGACAGGTTGGGCGCTGTCGGAGCGGCTGCGCTGGGAGCCGCTCATCCGCGAGCAACTGCTCCCGCTGCTCCGCTTCCCGAAGCACGAAGCGGAAGCCGTGTCCGACTGGAGCGCGGCGCTCGGCTGAAGGCCGTCACGCAATCACTTTCAAACAGGAGTGCGGCACATGGCTGAGAACAACAAGGCCCCGGCGCTCATCGTCGTGGCCCACCCGGAGGACGTCGTGCGCCTGTTCAGCACGGTGGCGCCGGGGGCGGACCTGGCGGTGGTGACGGAGGACGGTGGCGCGGGCCGGGAGCTGGAGGCGGTGGGCCGGGCCCTGGGCGCGCGGAGCACGCACCTGCTGCTGTCGCCCTCGGAGGTGGGGCCGTGGTGCCGCGAGCAGCGCGACCGGGGCGACGTCCGCGTCTTCACCCACAGCCCGCAGGAGGATGCCCCGCTGCACCGCGAGGTGGCGCTCCTCGTCAGCCGCGTGTTCGACCGGCTGTGGGTGCCCGCCACGGGCGCCCGGCCCACGGCCTGGACGGTGCTGGACGACGCGGCCTTCCAGCGCAAGCTGGGCCTGCTCAACGCGCTCTACCGGGAGCGTCCGGACGGGGCCAGCTCAGGGGCCTGCACGGACCCTGTCCGCGACGGGCCCGGCATCGAGGCCTTCACGGAGGTGCGCGCGGGAGACGTGGTGCGCGCCCTGTCCCTCACCAAGCCCGAAATCTTCTCCGAGCTCGCGGACCCCTGGGGCTTCGCCCAGTCCACCTACGAGGGCGAGCGCTTCGCCCTCACCGCGAAGGTGCTGGGAGCGCTGCGCCACGGCGTCCCGCCCCGGCGCGTGGTGGACGTGGGCGCCTGCGAGGGAATGATGACCGAGCACCTGCTGACGCTCTTCCCCGACGCGAACGTCCACGCCGTGGAGTCCGAGCCCCGCTTCGTCACGCGCCTGCGCGAGCGGCTGGGCGGGCACGCACGCGTGCGCATCGTGGAGGCCAGCGCGGAGGACGTGGCGCTGGAGGCGGACCTGGTGCTGCTCGCGGAGGTGCTCTACTACCTCTCCGAGGACGCCAGCCGCGACCTCCTGGACCGGCTGCGCGCGTCCCACCTGCTGACTTCATACGGCGGGGGCTTCGGCGCCTGGCTGCACGCCTCGCTCGCCGGACGCGGCTGGAGATGCGTCCAGTCCGCGACACTTCCGGGCCGCATCGAACCCGTGGATGGCGCCGGAAGCCCGCTGCTCGTGCGGCGCGCGGGCACCGAAATCCGCCTCTGGGCGCGGTGATAAATCGCATGTTCTCAGGGTTTGTCTAAATTCCCTGGTCAAGGATTGTATAGACTTGCTTGCTTGAATATGTATTGCCAATGCCACGGGAACTCTTCAGCATGACCGTGCATGGCCGCCCCGGATGTCTCGCCTGGCCCCCTGGATGCCCCGGCCCGGGCATCTCCTGAAGCGGGTCTGAAACACGCTGCGCTCCGGCGCTGGCGCCTGCCGTGGTGGATGGCCGGGTGGCTGCTGGCGAGCGTGCTGGGGCTGGGGCTCGTCTGGTCGCACGCGAGCGCCGAGGGACGCGCGGCCACGCCGCCCTCCCGCCTGCCGGAGCACTTCCTCCGGACGCCGGGGACGTGGACGCTGTTCGTCCTCCTGCATCCCCGCTGCCCGTGTTCCCGCGCGACGCTCACGGAGCTGGCGAAGCTGCTGGACCGGGACGGCGCGCGGGTCGCCACGCGCGTGTTCGTCTGGGCTCCTCGTCAGGCGCCGCCGGGCTTCGAGCGCGCGGAGCTGTGGGCGCGCGCCGAGTCCCTGCCCGGCGTGGAGGTGGTGGCGGACGTGGACGGCGCGGTGGCGCGCGAGCTGGGCGTGAGCACCTCTGGCCAGGTGGTCCTCTATTCGCCGGACGGCGTGGCGCGCTTCAGCGGAGGCATCACCCCCGCGCGAGGCCACGAAGGTGACAGCGCGGGGGCCCGCGCCATCCGCGATCTGCTTCACGCGGAGGCCCCCAGCACAGGCACCGCGCCTGTCTTCGGCTGTGCCCTCCAGACGCCCTCCACGTCGTTCCGGTGAGACCCCGTGATGAGAATCCAGCTGTCCGAAGCAGCCGTGACCGCGCGCTCGCGCCAGCTCTTCGAAGCGCAGCGTCTGGCATTGGGCCGGCGGACGGACCGGACCTTCGTGGTCCTGATGGTGCTGCAGTGGCTGGGGGGCATCCTGGCGGCGGTGTACCTGTCGCCACGCGCCTGGGCGGGTTTGGAGAGCACGGTCCACTCCCACGTCATCGCCGCGGTGGGGTTGGGGCTCGTGCTGGGCAGCCTGCCGGTGGTGCTCGCCCTCACGCGGCCGGGGCTTGAGTCCACGCGGCACGTCATCGCGGTGGGGCAGGCATTGATGTCCGGGCTGCTCATCCACCTGATGGGCGGACGCATCGAGACGCACTTCCACATCTTCGGCTCGCTGGCGCTGCTCTCCATCTACCGGGACTGGAAGGTGCTGCTCACCTTCAGCGGCGTGGTGGCGGCGGACCACTTCCTGCGCGGCATGTTCTGGCCGGAGTCCATCTTCGGCATGCACGCCCACGAGTCCTGGCGGTGGATGGAGCACACGGCGTGGGTGCTGTTCGAGGACGTCTTCCTCGTCGCCTCCTGCGTGCAGGGCCAGCGCGACCTGCGGGCGGCGGCACAGCGGGAGGCGCAGCTGGAGCTGTCCCGGAGCGCGGTGGAGGAGCGGGTCGTCCGGCCGCTGATGGGCTCCGCGGACGCGCTGCGCGACTCCGTGCGGACGCTGTCGGAGTCCACGAGCGAGCAGCGCCAGGAGCTCTCCCGGCAGGCCCGGGCGCTGGATGAGACGCGGGTGACGGCGGAGGAGATCCGCCACACGTCGCTGGTGGCCACCGAGCAGGCCGCTCGCGCGCTGGGGGCCACGCAGGAGGCCGGGGACGTGGGCGCGGCGGTGGAGGAGGCCCTGGGCCGGAGCGTGGAGGGGCTGGCGGACCTGCGCGCGCAGGCGGCGGACCTCTCCGAGCGCATCCAGGGACTGGCGACCTCCACGGATCGGATCGCCGGCATCACCCGGACGGTGCAGGACCTGGCGGACCAGTCCAACGTGCTGGCCATCAACGCGGCCATCGAGGCGGCGAGGGCAGGGGAGGTGGGCCGCGGCTTCGCGGTGGTGGCGCGGGAGATCCGGGGCCTGGCGTCCCAGTCCGTGGCGGCCACGCAGCAGGTGCGCACGGTGCTGGACGACACGCGCTCGCGCATCCAGGGGGTCGTGGATCTCACCCGGCAGGGCGGCGAGCGCATGGGCCGGGGCATCGAAACCATCCGCGCCTCCGGCGAACAGCTGGGCATGCTGTCCGGCCTGGTGAAGGGCAACGCGGACGCCGTCCGCCGGATTTCAGCGTCGGTGAGCCAGCAGTCCGCGGGCGTGTCTCAAATCTTCACCGCCGTGTCGGACCTGACGGCGCTGATGCAGGCCTCCGTGGCCCGAGTGGAGGCCACCCACGCGGCGGCGGACCGCCTCCAGCAGGTCACCGGCCAGGTCCACGGCGTCATCGCGCTGTATCAAGACAGGACCTGAACGGTCACCGACACGCGGCCCGGCATGGAGTACATGGAGCCCATGAACTCCAGACTCCGTCGTTTTCTGTCGTTTTCCTCGGTTCCCCTCCTCCTGAGCTGCGGCGCGGCCGCGGTGTCGGACACGCCGGCCGCCGCGCTGGCCACGCAGGCGCAGGAGCTGGCCTCGGGCACGCCCGCGGGCAATGGCGTGGTGCTGTTCCTCAACGACTGGAACACCACGTTCGCCGTGCTCGACACGCAGGTGCCGCTCAACTCGCAGGCGGCGCAGAGCATCGCCGACTGGCGCGAGGGCCCGGACGGCGTCCTGCACACGGCGGATGACCGCCGCTTCGTCTCCATCGAGCAGGTGGACGACCTGATGTACGTGGGGCCCGCGGCGCTGAGCGCGCTGGAGGCGTACGCGCGGGGCACGGGCCGGGTGGAGCTGCCGGTGGACGGCTGGGTGGGCACGTACCACGGCGTGTCGTTCAACGTGGCGGAGGCGCGCCGGGCGCTGGCCGTGGTGAACACGCAGTCCGCGGCGGCGTTGCAGTCGACGTACAACGTGCCCGCGGTGGCGGCGAACGCGATGGTGGCCGCGCGGCCGTTCTACGACATCCTGAAGCTGGGCCGGCTGCCCGGCGTGGACGCGACGGCGCTGCAGAACCTCAAGACGGCCACGCAGGCGGGTGAAGAGGGCGACCCGTGCACGGCCACGACGACGTGCGGGCCCACGCTGATGTGCGAGGGCATCCCGAACGACGGCTCCAGCCCCTATGGCCGCTGTGTGACGGCGGTGAGCACCCCGGGCGACGGCGCGTCGTGCTCGCGCTTCGTGCCGTGTCAGGACGGGCTGGCGTGCCACGGCCTGGACTCCGGCGCGGTGGAGGGCTGGTGCCGGCCGGCGTGGATGTCGGGCGAGTTCACGGCGTACCCGGACCTGACGCTGCAGGGGAACACGACGGCGCTGACGACGACGCAGCCGGTGGTGGGCCTGGCGACGGTGCCGGAGGACATCACGGTGGAGCTGGACCTGGCGCACAACAACCCGTCCCGGCTGGTGCTGACGCTGGAGGATCCGGGCGGTGAGACGGCGCTCCTGTGGGACGGCCCCAACGAGGGCACGCCGCCCAAGCGCATCCCGGTGACGCGCGGCATCCCGCGTGACGGCACCATCAACGGCCTGTGGAAGCTGCACGTGGTGAACCCGTCGGGCGTGGGCAACGGCAAGCTGCGTGAGTGGAAGCTGAAGCTGACCAGCCGCTGGGACTGACGGCCCGGAGGATGTGACGCCCGCGAGGCCTGTCCTCGCGGGCGTGCAGAACGACACGAGATGCCTTCCGGAGGTTTCCCGATGACCCCGCCTGACAACGCACGCCTCGCGCACGCCCTGGCCCTGTTGCTGACACTCGTGGGGTGCGGGCCGGAAGCCCGCGGGCCCGTGGCGGCCCCGCGTGAAGCGGCGTCTTCGCTGGCGCTCGGAGCGGGCGGGGACACCTCCTGTGTCTGGGGGAGCCCGGACTGCAACCTGTGCATCCCCGACGTGCCGCTTCGCTTCCAGGAGCTGAGGGACCACGGCGAGGTGCTGGGCTTCCATCCCGGGCCGTTCCATCTCAACGTGGCCTATCCGGGCGCCAATCACTGGCAGGGCATCCAGCGTCTGTCGATGGGCTCCGGCCGCTATCTCGTCATGTCCAAGCGGGATGACGCGCCCGGAGGCAGCGTGGGGCACCTGGTGCACCTGGCCAGCCGTAACGGGGAAGGGCGGCGCTTCCGCTCCAACCGGCTGAGCCCGGCCATCCAGGAGCCCGAGGACACCCTGCCGCCGGTCACGGACGCCGCGGTGGCGGCGCTGCCGGTGCTCGATGGCTACCGTCACGGCGGCGGCATGCAGGCCGTGGGCAACATCCTGGCGCTGCCCATGGAGGAGGGGCCCGGTCCGGGGCGCGTCGCGCTCCATGATTACAACCAATCCCTGACGCCGGCCCCGTTTGCCTTTGTCGATGGCCTCACGGCGAACGCGGGCACGGCGTCGCTCACGAAGCTGTCGGATGGGCACTTCCTGCTGCTGCTCGGGCACTTCGACGCGAAGGCGCTGGAGGTCTTCCGCTCCACGGAGCCGGACATCCGCTCCGCGTCCAATCAGTGGGAGCGCGTGGACCTGTGGCAGGCGTCGGAGCTGCCGCAAGGGGAGTGGGGCGCCTTCCAGGGCCTCAACTTCGTGACGGACTGCAATGACTCACGGCTCTACCTGGTGGGCACGCGGCTGGGAGGCCTGCGTTGGGGCGCGGTGAGTGACGACTACGCGCACCTGTACCGGGTACACCTGGATGGCCACCTGCGGCTGGAGCACGTCGCCTCCAAGCACCTGTACTGCAGCAACGACGGCTCGCGGCAGTGCAACCTGGACGCGGCGGGCGGCGTCTTCGTGGGCTCCGACCGGAGCCTCATCCTCTACGCCACCGAGCACGCGGATGACGGCCCCGGCTCGACAGTGAAGCTGGTGGAGTTCCGTGGCATCTGGGCGGACGCCGCCTGCCGCACGGACGTCCGGCGCGCCTACGTCGACTTCTACGACGACTCCGACTTCAGCGACCGGGGCGTCATCTTCGATTACGAGGACCAGGGCCTGAAGAACTGGGCGCGCTTCAGTGACGTGGACGCGTTCAACGACAAGGCGTCGGCGGTCCGCTGGTGCATCCCCCCGGGCCACCGCGTGCGGCTCCACGGCGACTCGAATTACAAGGGCAGCGCCAAGGACCTCGTGGGCGACGGGCTGCCCCACGAGGTCAACCTGAACAGCTGGGGCTTCGGCGACAAGGTGTCCTCCGCGCGCTGGCTGGCCCTCTGACGGGAGTTATGCTGCTCACCCCCTGAAGGCCGAGGTGAGCCATGCATCCCGTCGCAGGTGTCGTCTGGTACGCCCTCGGACGCTTCTATGAAGCGCTCGACGGCAAGGTGCAGGACGTGGGCTACTTCGCGCACCTGGGGGACGTGGAGGGGCCGCTCTTCAACGGCCCACCCGGCGAGGCCCACGCCTTCTTCACCTTCCGCGCGGAGCCCTTCACGCCGCAGCGCCTGAGCAACGGGGACCTCACGGTGTCGCTGGATCCGGTGGGCCGCTTCACCCTGTACTTCAACCCGGAGCCTTGCGGAGACTTCTCCGCGCCGGAGAGCTTCGCGGTGGGCCAGCCCATCGCGACGCTCCAGCGCCTCTCCACGGTGGTCGGGACCGCGGTGGGCCCGCTCTCCAGCAACCTCTTCTCCGCGGTGCTGTGCTCCAGCGAGGACTTCCACTTCCGGGGCCGGACGTGGAACCTGGGGCGCAGCCTGCCCCGGGGCATCACCCAACTGGGAACCGGCAGCACCGCCCCGCTGCAGCCGGTACCTGCGGGCTACCGGAGCGTCACGGCCTTCGTCGGCTCGGC
The DNA here is from genome assembly GCF_017302985.1 of Corallococcus macrosporus. Taxonomy (NCBI): domain Bacteria; kingdom Pseudomonadati; phylum Myxococcota; class Myxococcia; order Myxococcales; family Myxococcaceae; genus Corallococcus; species Corallococcus macrosporus. The sequence continues at coordinate 183,449 of NZ_JAFIMU010000013.1, read as the reverse complement.
CATGGCGCTGGGCGGCGAGGTGCGCGCACCATGAGCCGCCTGGCCGCGCTGGTCATCTTGCTGCTGGTATGCGCTTGCGCCGGCGGCCCACCGTCAAGGAACACCGTGAACCTGAATGATCCATCCCTCCGCCGGGGCGAAGCGCTGTTGCGCCATGGCGCGGGCAGCGCCGAACTCTCACCGATGGATCCGGTCCCCTCTGTCCAGGAACTCGGCGCCCAGGCGGGCTTCGGCCGTGCCTGGAAGGCGAGGTCGGTCCGGGCGTCGGTCTACCTGTTCGACAGCTACACGGAAGCGAGCGCGGCGGAGGACACGCTGAGGGCACGCGTGCCCGAAGGCCTGCGAGGCTCCGGAACGGTCAATGGCAACCTGCTCGTGTGGGCGACCGCTGACGCAACGGACGAGGCCGGTCAGGCCATCATCAACGATGTGCTCAGCGCCTTCGCGGGCGAGGAGTGAGCAGGAAGAAGCGGGGCGACTGACAAGCCGCCCCGCTCCGTTCAACCTTGGATCAGCAGAGCCCGGCCCAGCGGACGTAGCCGTAGGCGTCGTCGCCAAGGCGGGGGCCTCAGGGGCCGTGGAGGAGGGTGCCCCCGGCTCCGACAATCCACACATCCGTCGGCCCCGTGCCGGAGACTCCGTACAGCTCCTGTGTGGTCGGCGAGTTCACCTGCGTCCAGCCATCGCCGTTCCAGTGCATGATCACCCCGCCCGAACCGACGGCCCAGACGTCGCTCGGGCTGCTTCCCCAGACGCCGTGGAAGAAGGGGAAGGGGGCCCGCTGCTCCAGGGTCCGGCCGGCGGTGGACGTCCACCGCATGAGCACCCCCGAGGAGCCCACGGCGAAGACCTCGTCGGCGGAAGAGGCCCAGACCCCCTGGAGGAGCGTCGTCGTCGGAGTGGTCAGCGACTCCCAGTCGGTGCCAGTCCACCGCGTGATGCTGCTGTCCTGGGCAGCGAAGGACGTGCCGTCCGCGAGCCTGAAGACATCCGACACCTCCGTGTTCGGGTTGGGCGCACCCGTGGCGAACTTCGTCCACTGCGCGCCGTTCCAGACGAGCGCCTGGCGCTGATCTCCCTCCTTGCCGACCGCGATGGCGCTGCCGGTGGGCACCGCGGAGACGCCCGTGAGCAGGGCCCCTGTCGGAGAGTTGCCAGCCACGGACCAGGTGCTGCCCGTCAGGGACAGGATGGTGCCTCCCTCGCCCACCGCCCAGCCTCCGCCCCCGGCGAGCGTCACCGAATAGAGGTTCATGGACGTCGGCGAGCCGGCGGCGCTCCACTGGATGCCATCCCACCGCAGCACGGTGCCGCGGAACCCCACGGCATACGCCTCCGTGGGAGACACGGCGGCCACGTCCCGCAGGGTCGCCGTGGTCGTGCTGGGCACAAGCTGGAACCCGCCCGGCGAGCCCGCGTCAATCGCTGTTCCCGCGTCCGTCCCAGCGTCAGTGTCCGTGCCCGCGTCAGTGTCCGTGCCCGCGTCAATCGCTGCCCCTGCGTCCGTGCCCGCGTCGGGCTCCGCCTGCCTGCAGGCGCCCGCCTGACACACGTTTCCGTTTCCACATGCGACGCAGGCCTCGCCAAAGGAGCCGCAGGCTGAATCCTCCGTACCGCGGAGGCAGACGCCGCGCTCGTTGAGACAGCCCTCGCATCCGTTCGGGGAATTGCACGCCGCGGCCAGGACCGCGCCCACGCTCACGCCCAGGAACAAGGCCAGTACACTTCCTCGAATTGTCGTCATCGTGACCTCGGAACGCCTGCCCCCGGCCGGTCAGGTGTCCTCCACCCTAGCAGACTCAGCGGGCGCCCTCCCGGCTCCGTGCCATGCAGTCTGTGCGGCATGTCTTCGCACTGGACGCGACAGGCCGCCCTCGGCAGCCTTCAGCCCGGGCACCCTTCCCCCTGGAGCCCAAGGAGTCCTACGGATGAAGCTCAAGGCGTTCTGCATCGCCGTGTCGCTGTTGGCCGTCCCCGGCGTGGCCGCCGCGCAATCCCCCTTTGATTCCCTGAAGAAGGCCGCGGGTGACGCGGGCAAGTCCACCGTGGAGAAGCGCGTCAACACGAAGCTGACGGAGGAGGGCCGCGCCAACCAGTGCAGCTTCAAGACGGGCACCGCCGAGCTGACGCCCGGCTGCGACGCGAAGCTCAAGAAGCTCACCAACGCCCTCGTGGACGCGAAGAAGCAGCTCGTCGCCGCCGGGGTGAAGAGCTACAAGTTCGAGGTCTCCGGGCACACCGACTCGACGGGTGACGCCGCGAAGAACAAGGCGCTCAGCGAGCAGCGCGCGGAGACCATCGTCAAGGAGCTGGTCGCCCGGGGCATCCCCCGCGCGGAGATCACCGCGGTGGGCTACGGCTCCGAGCGCCCCCTGGTGAAGCCGGACAACACCGAGGCGAAGCGCGCGAAGAACCGCCGCTACGAGCTGCAGGTCCGCCTGTAGCCAGCACTCGGCCTCTTCCGGCGGCCCACACCCTGGGTGATGTCTCTGATAGGCTCCGTGGAAAACCTGTCAGTCAGCGACTGCCCGCGAGGCTGGATGGCCTCGGGGCATGTCCTGGGAATGCCCGTCCACCATGTTCCACTCCTCCGTCGCGCGGCTGAGCCCGCTCCTCGGTGTACTCGCTGCCCTGACGCTGTCCTCCTGTCAGGCCACCTCCGTCCCGGAGGATGACTCGCCCGCGGTGGCGCCCTCCGCGCCCCCCGAGACCCGCGCCCCCTTCGATGTCTCGGCGGTCATGCGGCAGGTTCACTTCGCCTACCGGCCCGACGGCGCGGCCTGGAGTGGAGGGCACTCCACCTACGGCGTGAAGGTCGGGACGGAGGGGCTGACGCTGACCCCCTTCGCCTCGCTGAACGGGACCGTGAAGGGCGCGCCGCTCTCGCTCGGCGTCATGCGCTGGCAGCGCGGAGGACGGAGCGCCGGGCTGAACGCGGCCCAGGCCCGTCTGGAGCAGGCAGGACACCTCACCCTGGCCCGGGAGGGCTTCACCGAAAGCCTGCGCAACACGGAGGAGGGCGTCCGTCAGGAATGGGTCTTCTCCGAGGCGCCGGAGGGCGCGGGCGCGCTGGTGTTGACCGTCCCTGTGAAGGGACTGGTCTATGTCGGGAGCACCGAGCAGGGGCTCCACTTCAAGGATTCGCGGACGGGCCTGGGCTTCCGCCATGGCCATGCGGCCTGGGTGGAGGCCTCGGGCCGCAGCACGCCGCTGCCCGCGCGATACGTGGCGGGCGCCATCCAGTATCGCGTCCCCTCGGCGGTGCTGGAGGCGTCCGTGTTCCCCGCCACCGTGGCGCCTGTCATCTCGCCGGAGTTCGGCATGGACCAGCCGGTCCCGGCTCCCCAGCAGGGCATCCAGATCAACCCCGCGGTGGCCTCCAATGGAACGGGCCAGCTCGTCGTCTGGGAGGATCGCCGTCAGGGCACGGCGCAGCTGGTGGGCACCCGGGTGTCGAACAGGGCCGAGGTCCAGGATGTCTTTGGCATCGTCCTCGGGCCGGTCCAGGCCTTCTCCGACCTCTTCGCGCTGGCCTCGAACGGGACGGACTACCTCGTCGTCTGGAAGCCCACGAGCGACGGCAAGCTCCAGGCCCGTCGCGTGTCCCCGGCGGGCGAGCTGCTGGACACCGCGCCCATCATCCTGTTCCCCGCCTCCAGCGAGACGCAGACCGCCCCGGCGGTGGCCTCGGATGGCACGGACTACCTCGTCACCGCGTGGAGCTCCAGCACCGCGGGGCGCCGGGTGGTCGGTGCACGGGTGACGGGGGCGGGCGCCGTCCTGGAGCCCGCGGGCTTCACCCTCGCCACGAGCGCGGTCACGAGGGGCCGGCCCGCCGTGGCCTCCAATGGCACGGACTACTTCGTCGCCTGGGAGGACTCGCCCGACTCGCAGGAGGGCAGGGTCCTCGGAGCGCGGGTCACCCGCACGGGCACCGTGCTCGACGCGCAAGCCCTCCCGCTCGCGGCGGGCGCCCCCGGGTTGCGTGCCCCGGCGGTGGCCTCGAATGGCACCGACTACCTCGTCGCCTGGCGCGAGCAGGGCGCGGACCCGGAGAACCGCCTCCTGGGGACGCGGGTCACGAGCGCGGGCACGGTGCTGGATGGTCCGGGGTTCGAACTCTCCCCGCCGGGCGCTCTGCCCTCCGCGCCCGTCATCGCGTCCGACGGGGAGGGCTATCTCGTCGTCTGGTCGGTTGACCGCTCGGGCCAGGACGTCCTCCTGGGCACGCGCGTCACGAGCGCGGGAGGCGTGGTGGATGGGGGGGCGCTGGACCTCTTCGCCGCTCCGGGTGAACACACCGAACCCGCGGTGGCCTTCAACGGAACGGACTACTTCGTGGCCTGGGAGCGCGCCTTCGACATCCTCGGCATGCGCGTGACGCCCGCGAGGGAGGTCCTGGATGCCTCCGGCGTGGTCCTCTCCACGTCGGCCAGCACGCAGACGAAGCCCGTCGTGGCGTCGAACGGCACGGACTACCTGGTCGTCTGGTCCGACACCGGCCACGGTGGACAGAGCGTCGTCGGCGTCCGGGTGACCGCCGAGGGCCAGGTGCTGGATCCATCCGGCCTCGCCATCGCCTGGGGGGCCGGGGACACCGGGGGAGGTGTGGATCCCGCGGTCGCGTCGAACGGAACGGACTACCTCGTCATCTGGGCGCATTACCGTGCATGGTCCCCGGAGATCCTTGGCACCCGGATCACGAGCACGGGGGAGATCCTGCACCCGTCAGGACGCCGCCTCTCCCCGGAAGGGGGGCTGGGGGCCCGGTCGCCGGCACTGGCCTCCAATGGAACGGACTACCTCGTCACCTTCCTCCAGTCCCAGGAGGAGGGTGCCTCCATCGTCGCGGGCGTCCGGGTCTCGGGCCAGGGCGAGGCGCGGGATGCCTCGGCGTTACGCATCGCCGAGGGCACCGGCTATCCCTCGGACCCGCGGGTGGCTTCCAACGGGAAGGACTACCTCGTGGTCTGGGCGGACTCCCGCGGCAGCGACGTGGACATCCATGGCTCGCGGGTGACGTCCGAGGGCACCGTCCTGGAGCCCTGGGGGCTTCCCATCTCCACCGCGAGATACGACCAGAAGAGTCCCGCGGTGGCCTCGAACGGAACGGACTATCTCGTCACCTGGGCAGGCTTCAGCGGGAACAACATTCCCCATATCCAGGGCGCGCGTCTGACGGGCACGGGGACGGTGCTCGACCCGGCGGGGTTCGTCATCTCCACGAACCGCTACCAGCAATTCCCCTCGGTGGCCTCGTTGGGGACGGAGTACCTGGTCACCTGGCAGGACAGTGTCGTGAACAGCCCCAACTCCAACGTCTACGGGGCGCGGGTGACGGGCGCGGGCGTCGTGCGTGAGCCGCAGGGAATTCCCATCGCGGCCAGCACCGACAAGGAGGGCACGCCCGCCGTGGTGGCGCCTGGAACCGGAAGGACGGCCTTCGTCGTCTATGACCACGAGGACACCGCCGCGCCCTACTGGAGTCACCGGACCCGCGGGCGGCTCGTGACGTTCAATGACAACCGTCCGCCTTCCGCCATGGCGCAAGCCGTGTCCACGAAGGAGGACACGCCCGTGTCCCTGACGCTCCAGGGAACGGATCCGGACGGCCAGGGCCTGAGCTACGTCATCATGTCGCCGCCTCTGCACGGCACGCTGAGCGGCGAGGGCCGCGACCGGACCTACCAGCCCACGGCCCGGTACTCCGGTCCGGACAGCTTCACCTTCCGCGTGTCGGACGGGGAGTTCTTCTCCGCGACCGTCGCCGTGTCCATCCAGGTGACGGGCGTCAATCATGCGCCCTCCGTCCCCGTGCTCCTCGCACCCGAGGCGCAGGCACGCCTGGAAGAGGGGACCGTCACGTTCCAGTGGGGCGCCTCCGCGGATGTCGATGGGGATGCCGTCACCTATGCGCTGGAAGTCCTCCAGGAGGGCACCCGCCTTCGCCTGTACAAGACGGCGCAGACGACCGGGTCCCTGGGAACGGACGAGGCGCTGCCATTGGGGAACTACACCTGGCGCGTCAGCGCCGTGGATTCGAAAGATGCCTCCAGCGGCGCGTCCCCCGAGCGCGGCTTCACTGTCACGGGCGAAGAGACCGCTGACGGGGGCTCCCTGGATGGTGGCGGCGACACGGACGCAGGTATTCCTGACGCGGGTCCTGCGAGCGACGGTGGCGTCAAGCCGGCACCGGCTCCCCTGCCTGAAGACACCTCGGGCTGCGGCTGCAGCCCTGTCTCGGGGGCGGCTCCCATGGCGCCGATGATCCTGGCGGCCCTGGGGCTGCTGGTGGGAAGGTCCCGCCGCCGCCGCTGAATCGCCTGGAGAGGGTGTGCGGAATGTCTGCGCAATACGATCAGATTGGCGTGAAGGTGGCGGACTGGGATGTCCTTCCAGTCCGCTCTGGCGTGTGGCGACGGGCTGTACACGCGGCAGCTCAAGGCGCGCGGCGCCCAGCGGGTGGCCGGCGTGGACATCTCGGAAGAGATGGTCCGCGTCGCCCGGGAGTACGAGGCGGCCCAACCACTGGGCATCGAGTACCACGTGGCGGACGTGGCGGACATGGCCCCGCTGGGTGTCTTTGATTGCGTGACGGCCATCTATCTCTTGCACTACGCGCACTCGCCCGAACACCTGCTGCGCATGTGCCGGAGCATCCACGCGCACCTGAAGCCCGGTGGCCGCTTCGTCACGTATTCCTTCAACCCGGGGTTCAGCGCGAAGGGGCCCAACAGCACGCGCTACGGCATCACGATGTTGGACTTCCCGGAGTCCCCCGGGAAGGACAGCCCATCTCCGCGGAGCTGCACACGAAGACGCCCTTCACCATCCACTTCTCCCACTGGAGCCAGGCCACCTACGAGAACGCCCTGCGCGAAGCAGGCTTCCGGAACATCACCTGGACGCGCCCGGAGTGTTCCGCGGAAGGCATTGCGAAGTATGGCCAGGCGTTCTGGCAGGACTCCCTGGACAACCCACACGCGGTCGCGCTGAGTTGCGAGCGGTGAGCCTCCCCTGCCTGCGAGGCTTTGAAGACCGGTGCGATGATGCGACTGTTCGTGATGCTGGTCCTGATGGGAGTCGGCGTGGTGCTGGCGGTCGCCGGAGGCAAGAACGTGCTCCGCGCTCACGCGAGCCAGACCTGGCCCTCGGTGCGCGGGACGGTGATCTACTCGTACGTGGAGAAGACGCTGCGGGACGACGACCCGGAGTACTACGCCCACCGCACGGCGGATCAGTACACCTACCGCCCGGTGGTGAAGTACGCCTACTCGGTGCAGGGCACCCCGTACACCTCCGACACGTTTGCCTTTGACCGCACAGGCACCGGGGGACCGTTTGATGCGCAGGCGGTGTCCCGCCAGTATCGGAGGGGCCAGCCGGTGACGGTGCATTACGAACCGGACGACCCTGCCGTGGCGTGCCTCCAGTGCGGGAGCACCGAGCCCGTGAACCACGTCGCCATGCTGGGCGGCGGGGTGTTCGTGCTGCTGGCCATCGGGAACCTCGTGGAGATCTGGCGCCGCGCGCGGGCCCCCATCCCGCAGCCGCCGCCTGACGCGGTGCGATAGGGCCGAATGGACGCAACTCCGGTTCTCAGCGGACGAGAATCGAGAAAACCATGCGCACCCAAGCCAACCACCGCTCCCACCTCCACGCCGGCTCCACCGGCAACCGCGCTCAGAAGGCCGAGGAGCGCCTGAAGGCGCAGGGCTCCCTCAAGGGTGCCGCTGACGACCGCTTCGACGCCAAGATCACCAGTGGGGGCTGCGGCACCGTTGCCCAGACCCAGCAGCTTGCCGGCGGCGGCAAGAACGCGACCCCGTCCAAGCTCAAGGGCGCGACCTACAACGTCGAGCGCGACCGCAACCCCAAGGACGTGCAGCAGTGGCTGGGCAAGTTCGCCAAGAGCAATGACCTGGACTTCGTCCAGCTCCAGGAGATCAACGGCTACCACAAGGCCCTGGAGAAGATCCCCGGCTACCACCTGGTGACCTTCCCCGGCGCCAAGGACCACGGCGAGACGGGCATCCTCGTCAAGGACGGCCTGATGGAGAAGCAGGCCCTGTCCATCCAGGGCGAGGGTGGCGGCTGGGACACCGTGCGCGGCGGCCACGCCCCTCCGCGCGCGGCCACCGCGGTCCAGCTCGCGGGTTGGCTCAAGGTGGTGTCGGCCCACCAGCCGCCGTCGGTGGACTGGAACTCGAAGGGTCAGATGATCGGGCCGCCGAAACGGGTGAGCACGTACAAGTCGCTCTCCGAGAAGCTGCTCGCCTTCGCGAAGCGGCAGCTCGAGCGGAACCCTGACCAGGCATTGCTCATCGGCGGGGACTGGAATGAGCCGGCGTCGACGAAGGGGAAGTTCTCCCCCGGCTGGATCGCCCAGCAGGCGGGCATGAAGACCCACGGCGGCGTGGAGTCCCATGGCCACGGGAAGATCGACTACGCGATGTCCGCCGGGTGCCAGGTCTCGAACGTCAGAGCAGGGCCGACCGGCGGCTCGGATCACAACATCGTCATGTTCACCGTGCGCCGGCCGAAGGGCCAGGAGGACTGACCCCGGTCCGTCATCGCCTCACGACACGGGCACGGGCTTGGGGCTCACCTCCACCATGCCGAGGTTGCCGTCCACGTACTCGGCCATCTGCTCCGGCGTCACTTCGATGGGGCCCTTGGGGCAGAGCGGATCATTGACGATGTAGTTGCCGGACTCCGTCATGCCCGTCACGGTCACCCAGTGCCCCCCGAAGTTGTGGTCCATCAGGTAGTTGTCCGCGGCGCTCGCCGTGGGGCCCCAGGCCTGGTGCTCGGGGTCGTAGCCGAAGGGATTGCCTCCGAGGATGACGGGGTGTCCGCGCGCGAGCGCGTCGTCCACGGCCGCCACGTCGACGTGGTTCTTGCGCACGAGCGTGGCCACGGCGCCTGCATCCGTCACGCCCTCGGCGACCTGATCCACGGTCATCTTCGTGGACGTCTTGGAGTTGTAGTCGAGGATGTTGTCCCGCACGCCGTCAATGGCCTCGCCCGCTCCGGCCGCGTCCGGGTGCTCCATCGCGCCCACGGCCGTCGCCGCGATGAGCACCGAGGTCGGCCCGCAGTCGTTGCCGCCGTAGTACTCGCTGGCGTCGTTGAAGTCCGTGTAGCCGGTCTTGCCCCACTGGGCGACGTGGAGGGCCTTCGCCTCCTCCAGCGTCGAGACGGTGCTCGGGGGCGTGGGGGGCACCAGGTTCTTGCCGGACAGGTCCTGCACCCGCACCTCGCCGTCCGGCATGCGCGTGAGGGTGCCGCGCTCGAAGCGCTGCACCATCGCGCCATCCTTGCCCGGCTCCAGCGGGCTCATGGGCCGCCCCAGTTGTGGCGCGTAGGCCTCCGCCAGGACGCCCATCGTGGGGTCCGTGGCCGGGTACTGCGGGCGCTGCATGGCGGCCACCGTGGCCGGGCTCATCTTGCCGTCCGCGGGGGTGATGCCCTCCGCGGTCTGGAACTCCTTGAGGGCCTTCTGGGACTTGGGCCCGAACGTGCCGTAGGTGGCGTTTCCCATGTCCAGGTAGCCCGCGCCCTCGAGGAACTTCTGCAGGCGCGTGACAGGGCCCTCCGCGGCCTTGTCGGTCTGGTTGGCGATGACGTCGCCCACGCCCGTGGCGTCGGTCAGTGACGGCGGGCCGCCCGTCGGCTGGGGCGCCGCCGGGACGGGGGCCTGCCGGGGCACGGTCACCTGCTTCGCCACCCCCTGCAGCCACCGCATCGCATCACCGTTCACCGCGCTCTCGAAGGCGTCGCGCACGACGTTGCGCGGAGGCGCGGGCGGTGGCGGCGGCGGGCACTGAGGCGCCGTGCTCGGCGCGCCCCCCGTGGCGGCCGACGGCGTGAAGAATGAAAACGGATTGTTCTGGATGCGTGACATGGCTTCCCCCTCTGGGCCCCCCAGGGCCCCGATGAAGCCAGTATCGAGTCCGTCCGTTTTCCGGTGGAGTTAAGCCGAGTTAAATCTTTGCCGGCAGAGCGCTCAGGCCTTCACGGCTTCGATGATGCTGACCCCGCTCCGGGTGGGGGTGATGCGCTCCACCTTCCAGGAGGTCGCGGTGAGCAGCGCGCGGAACTCGTCCGTGGTGCGCTCGCGCCCGTCGGCGACCACCAGCATGTTGAGGTCGATGAGGTGCATCGGATCCGGCGTCCGGTTGTCGGGGATGACCAGCTCCAGCACGAAGAGCCGGGCGCTGGAGGGCGCCGCCTCGTGGAGCCGGCGCAGGATGTTGAGGGAGGCGTCGTCCTCCCAGTCATGGAGGATGTGCTTGAGCAGGTAGGCGTCGGCGGGCGGAATGCCGGGCTCGAAGAAGCTCCCTCCCACCACGTCCACGCGGCTCGTGAGGCCTTTGGACTCCAGCGCCGTCTTCGCGGCCTCGGAGACCTGGGGCAGGTCGAAGAGGATGCCCTGGCAGGAGGGCTGGGCGGTCAGCACGTGCGCGAGCAGATCGCCGTGGCTTCCGCCGATGTCCGCCACGCGGGCGAAGCGGGAGAAGTCGATGTGCTGCGTCACCTCGCTGGCCACCAGGGCGGACAGGTTGCCCATGGCCTGCGCGAAGTAGGCCGCCTCTTCAGGATTGCGAGCGAAGTGCCCCCAGACGTCCGAGCCGAGGGCGGCCTGCACCGGGGACTTCCCCGTGCGGATGGCTTCGGTCAGCAGACCCCAGGGCAGCCAGTGCGCCGGGGCGGCCTGGGTGATGGCCATTTCCCTGAGCGAACCCGGGACGTTCGAGCGCAGCCCTTCGCCCATCGGCGTCAGCGCGAAGGTCCGCTCGGAGGTGGACTCGAGGATGCCGACGGTGAGGCCGCCGCGCAGCAGCCGGAAGAGGGCGCCGGGGTGCACGCCGAGCTCGGCCGCCAGCGAATCACTGTCGCGGGGACCTTGCGAGAGCAGGTCCGCGATCCCCAGACGCGCCACGGTGCCGATGACCTGGGTGCGCCAGTAACTGGTGATGGCCGCGTGGAGCTGCAGCGCGGCGAATGGAGTCGTGTCGGGCGTGTTCTTCATGGCACGAGTTTAATCCCGTCCCATGCAGCGGGTGCCGCCTTTCCTGCGGTGGGTTGACGTCTGGATTTGACCGGGAGTACGACCGGAGCATGACCCCTCCGTCCGTGCATCCGGCGCAGCGCATCGTCGATATTGGCTTTGGTTTCATCCTCTCCGGCGCGCTGGCCACGGCGGCGGAGCTGGGTGTCGCGGACCACCTGGAGCAGGGGCCGAAGAGCGCGGCCCGGCTCGCGGAGGACGTGGGCGCGGACCCAGCGTCGCTGTACCGGGTGATGCGGCTGCTGGCGAGCGAGGGCGTGTTCTCCGAGGACGCCGACGGGAACTTCGCGCTCACCCCCGCCTCCGACCTGCTGCGCTCGCAGGTCCCCGGCTCCCTGCGCAGCGCGGTGTTGATGCTCACGCAGGACATCTTCTGGGCGCCCACCGGAGCGCTCACGCAGACGGTGCGGACGGGGACGAACGCGTTCGAGCGCATCTTCGGCAAGACCTTCTTCGACCACCTCACGAGCAACGCGGCGGCGGGCGCCACCTTCCACCGGGGCATGTCCAGCCTGTCGGACCTGGAGAACGCCTCCATCGCACAGAGCTATGACTTCAGCGCCTGCCGGCAGGTGGTGGACGTGGGCGGCGGCCACGGCGGCTTCCTCATCGAAGTGCTCAAGGCCTCACCGTCGCTCCGGGGCGTGCTCTTCGACCACCGGCACGTCCTGGACGAGGCGCGCATCGCGTCCGCGGGGCTGTCCGAGCGCTGCGAGCTGGTGGACGGGGACTTCTTCCAGACAGTGCCTTCGGGCGCGGACACGTATGTCCTCAAGCGCATCCTCCACGACTGGAGCGACGCGGTCTGCGTGGACATCCTGCGCCACTGCCGCCGCGCGATGGCGGACGGGGGCAGGGTGCTGGTGGTGGACACCGTCATCCCGCCCGGAAGCGCGCCGCACGGAGGCAAGGTGCTGGACGTGATGATGCTGGCCTCGCTGCCCGGCGGCCGGGAGCGCACCGAGGCCGACTTCCGCAAGCTCTTCGCGCAGGCGGGCTTGCGGCTCTCCCGCGTCATCCCCACGCCGGCCGCGCTCAGCATCACCGAGGCCGTGGCCGCGTAAGGCGGTCAGCGCCCCTCGAACTTGGGCGGCCGGCGCTCGGCGAAGGCGGAGAAGGCCTCCGTCAGGTCATGCGACTGGAGGAAGGCGGAGTTCCACACCGCCACGTAGCGCAGGCCGTCCGCGATGGACTTGTCCGCGCAGTACTCCATCACCTGCTTGGCGCCCTGGATGACGAGCGGCGGATTGTCGGCGATGCGCCGCGCCGTCGCTCGGGCCTCCGTGAGCAGGGCTTCGGGGGAGGGGAAGACCTCGTTGACCAGGCCCATGCGCAGCGCTCGCGCCGCGTCCACGTCGCCGCCGGTGTACGCCAGCTCGCGCGTGTTCCCCTCGCCGATGATGCGCGGCAGCCGCTGGAGCGCGCCCAGGTCCGCGACGATGCCGACCTTCACCTCGCGCAGGGAGAACTTCGCCTCCTGCGAGCAGTACCGGAAGTCACACGCGGCGATGAGGTCCATGCCTCCGCCGATGCACCAGCCATGCACCGCGGCGATGACGGGCTTCTTGCACCGGGCCACGCCTTCCGTGGCCTGCTGCATCTCTCCAATCAGCTTGAGCAGCTGGCTGCGCTCCTTCGCCAGGTTGCTCTCCGACGTGAGCAGCGGCCCCAGGGACTCCATCATCCCCATCAGGTCCAGGCCGTAGGTGAAGTGGCTGCCCTCGCCGCGCACCAGCACCACGCGCACGGCGTCGTCGGCGTCCAGCAAGCGGAGCGCCTCGGGCATCTCGCGCCAGAAGTCGGGGCCCATGGCGTTGCCCTTGCCCGGGCCGGTGAGCACCAGCTCGGCGATGCCGTCGGCCTTCTCGATGCGCAGTGACTTGTACGTGCCGTCCATCCGTTTCCTCCCGGGGAAGTGAGCGGACGGCACTTGAGCAGATGCCGCGCGGCGCCTCCACTCCAGCAGTGCCTTCATTCCGGCGGACGTTCGGAATAGAGAGCGAAGACACACGCCTCATGGAGGTCCGATGTCGCCGCGCCATCTCGTGCCCTGGTTGTTGCTGGTGGGCCTGTTCACCGCCTGCGCTTCGTCCTCCCCGGCGGAACGCCCGGCGCGCCAGCCCCCCTCGGTTCTCTTCCAATCGCCGCTCGCGCTGCTGCTCGAGCAGCACGCGGAGCTGGCGCTCACCACCGACCAGTTGATCCAGGTGGGCCAGCGGCAGGAGGCGCTCGACGTGACCAACCGGCCCTACCGTGAGCAGCTCCGGCTGGTCTGGCACCCCGAACCGGCCCCAGGCGAGGGCCCCCCGCGCGGGCCCGGGGTGGGCAACAGGAACGCCCCCGTGGGCCTGGGAGGCCGGCCCGCCTACAGGTCCGCCGCCCGGCCTCGCGGGCCCCTGAGCGAAGAGGACCAGACGCGGCAGCAGGCCCTGTTCCAGGCGATGGAGGAGAACGAGATGGCGGCCTACCGCGACGTCGAAGCGCTCCTGGACGAGACGCAGAAGCCGAAGGCGCAAGCGCTGGTCGCGAAGCTGCGCGAGGAGCGACAGCGCGCGCGGGAGTCCATGAAGGAACCCGAAGCCACACCGGCGCCGTAGTCCCGCTAGCGCATCAGCCGCGCGGCGATCGGCAGGTGGTCAGAGGGCTCCTGCTCCGAAGGCATCGGCGTCCGCGCGTCCAGCGTCGTCAGCCGGTCTGGCAGGGCTCGCAGCGCGCTGGAGTGGAAGAGGAAGTCGATGGCCTTGGGCTCGCCGTTCGCGTTGCAGGTCGGCTGATGCTGGCCCGCGTAGGCGTCGAGCAGCCCGGCCGCTTCGAACGCCCGGACCAGCGGCTCCCCGGGCCGGGCGTTGAAGTCGCCGCACACGACCCACGAGGCGTTCGGATCCTTCCGGATCAATTCGTGGATCAGCTCGGTGGCCTGCTGCATGCCCTGGTGCTGCTCCACCGGCCGGTCGGGCCGGTCCCAGCGCAGGTGCGTGCAGGCCACGCGCAGCCGCTCCCCGCCGATGTCGAAGTCCACGACCAGCGCCAGATGTCCGGAGATGCGCCCGTCCTCCAGCCGGTCGCTGAAGTGATGGACCCGGTGGCCGGTGCTCCGCTCCAGGCGGTGGAACACCGCGCAGCCATCGGGGCGGCCTTGCTGCTTCTGGGCCATCACCCCTGTGTACCCGCGCGGCGTCAGCGCCTCCTGGAGCGCGGCGAAGCTGTCGGGCTCCACCTCCTGAAGACAGACGATGTCCGCGTCCAGCTCCAGGATGCGGCAGGCCAGCAACGCATGACGGCTTCGCGGCCTGAGCAGGTGCGCGGGCGTGTGCGGGAACCACTCCGGCTTGACGTAGGCGTCCGCCAGGATGTTGTACGAGGCGACCCGCAGGTCCACGGTCATGGCTTCGCGGCCTCGGCGTTCCAGCGCTGGAGCTGCTCCTTCGAGGGGAAGCCCTGCACGCGGTAGCGCTCCGGATACACCCCCAGCTCGGGCATCAGCAGCGTGCCGGCGTCACGCACCACGAGGTCCCACGGGACGGTGGCCACGGGAGGTGCGTCGGGGCCCAGCGCCGCGTCCACGAAGAGGATGACGTCCGTGCGCGGGAGCAGCGACTCGCCTTCGTTGGACCAGACGGTCCGGCTGTAGAAGTGTCCCTGGTCGTCCTGCTCCGGCAGGTAGCCCGCGACGAAGACCTTGCCGCCCTCCTGCTCCTGTTGCTGCCGGAGCCGTGCGGTCTGCTCCTGGTAGCCGCGCATCCGGCTGACGAACGCGAGCCTCTCCAGGATGATCCGGGACGGGCTGCCCGGCTCGGGGAGGAAGGGGCGCCAGCCGTCCGCCGTGAGGCGCAGCGCGGTCCCGTCCACGGGGCGCGGCGCGGTGACGCCCTCCTGGGCCGCCTCCGCCACGGTGAGCAGGCCCGTGGCGTCCTCGGAGCCGGTGATGAGCAGGGTGTCCCGGTTGGGCACCACCACCACCGGATCCCCCCGCACCTCGCAGCCGCGCACCACGTCGTCCAGGAACAGCCGCGAGGCCGCGTAGCTGTCGTTCGTGAAGAGCCCGCAGGCGCCCAGGGTCAGGCTCCTGAGCGGGACGGGGTCCAGCCGCCGCAGGTTGGCGAGCGCATCGGCGCGGGCCTGCTCGTACGTGATGCCCCAGCGCGACAGCTCCTCCGGGGGCACATAGCGCATGGCGTCCGGGGTGTCCTGGACGAGCGCCTCCGCCAGCACCTCGCCCAGCGGCCGCCAGGACACCGGGGCCGGCTCTCCGGACTCCAGGGAGAACTGCTCGAAGGTGTCGCGGGCGCGCACGACCAGCATCAGCCGGGGACGTGCCTGCGCATAGGTCGCCGGGGCCTCCGGGAGCACGCCCGCGCGTCCCAGGCGCGCGAGCAACGCGCCACGCTGTTCAGGCGGGCTGGCCAGGTATTCGCGGTGGAAGTTGCCGAGGAAGAGGGACATCCCCAGGCCGCCGTCCGGGGAGTAGCGCTGGATGAGGAAGCGCTCCGGGTCGTACTTCAGCTCGCCCGTGGGGTCCGCGGCGCGGAGGGCTTCCAGGGCCTGCTCGGCGAAGGCGTCCGGGTCCTCCGCGTCCGGTGACAGCTTCTTCTCGCCGTTGCTGAGGACCAGCGCGACGGCGAGCACCAGGGCCGAGACACCGAAGCCGACCCCCTTCCACTGCGCATTGCGTGACATGGGGCCGGGAGCAGACACCGCCCAAGCGGCCTTGTGCAAATCGTCCGGACCCCGGCGGACTCTTTCAGCCTGTCGCAGGCTGCCCGTCGAGCCGCAGCAACGACAGCGCATTGGGCAGCGCGGCGCCTTCCGCCGTGTTGTCGAAGATGCACCACACGCGCCGGCCGGCCTGCTCGTGCTTGGAGATCTCCCTGGCCAGCGCCTCCAGGAACGCCTGGGAGTAGGGGGAGTAGTACATCTTCGGCGAGCCGTGCAGCCGGTAGTAGACGACCTCCGCGTCGGGAGGCTCGGGCGCATCCACCGCGATGGGGTCCGCCTTCACGTAGCGGATGCGCGCGTCGTCCAGGACGCGCCGGGCCTCGTCCGTGAACCAGGTCCGGTGCCGGGGCTCGCACACGACGTCGACGGGGGTCCGCTCCCGCAGGGCCTGGAAGAAGGCGCGGGCTGTTTCGGGCTCGAGCTGGAGGCTGGGAGGCAGCTGCACCAGCAGGCAGCCCAGCTTCGCCTCCAGGTGGCCCGCCTCGCCCAGGAAGCGCTCCAGCGGCGCCTGCGCGTCGCGCAGGCGCAGCTCATGGGTGAGGACCTTGGGGACCTTCACCGCGAAGCGGAACGTCTCCGGGACGCTATCCCTCCAGCGCGCGTAGGTGGCGGGCCGGTGCGGCCGGTAGAAGGACGAGTTGAGCTCCACCGCGGGCAGGACGCGCGCATAGCGCTCCAGGTGGGTGCCCTCCGTGGGGAAGTGCTCGCCCACCGCGCTCGACAGGCTCCAACCGGCGCAGCCGACCCGGCAGCGCTCTGGTGCAGGAATGGAAGGTCCCTGGCGCACTCCAGGAATCTAGGCACGGGCAGGCGCGGCGTCACGGTGGAGGCCACGGCCCGGCGTCATCCGCCGGGCGCAGCCGCTCGCGGTGAGCCCTAGTACTTGCAGACCCGGCAGCCGAGATTGCAGGACGTGGAGATGGTGCAGCAGTAGCCGGGGCTGGGCGTGCAGCAGTAGCGCCACGCGCCGCACGTCACGCAGCAGGTGATGCCCTGATCCGCGGGCGCGGCCAGCGGGTTGAAGGGCAGGGGCTTGTCGTCGATGGTCGTCACCGCCACGTTGAAGGCGGCGCGCAGGCCCCGGTGGACCTGACCGTCGGCGCGGGCCTCGATGACCTCGATGGGCGCGGCCGAGTCCAGGTCATAGCCGTTGTAGATGGTGTAGCGCACGGTGTCCGGCCCGATGACCTCCGGCACGATGCGGTAGGAGAGCTTCCGCGACTCGTTGGTGGCGCTGAAGCCCTGTCCATCCACCGCGCGCACGACCGCGCTCTCTCCGGTCTCGCTGTAGACCGTCATGGCGATGATCTTCTTGTCGTTGGCGGCCTGCGCACTGCCCACCACGAAGAACAGCGAAACCAGCCCCACCAGCCTTGCAGCGGTCTTGAGCATGCACGTCTCCTTGTCTCGGGTTACGCACCCAAGACGCCTCCGGAATGACTGTCTTTGGGGCGATGTCCCACGGGCCAGGGCCTGCCGCCGGGACGCAACACTCGGGCCTCCCCATCCGCCAGCCAACGCCTCACCCGGAGGCCGCGGACCGTGCTGGACATCCCCGCACGCGGGTGCTCAGGCTCGCCGGCTCGAACGGGAGGACCGGCCCGTTTCCGCGCAGGGCGTTTCCGCGACCGGCCAAACAGGGGTCACCATGAAGTACTCGAATCTGGGGCGTACAGGGCTCTCCGTCAGCCGCATCTGTCTGGGCACGATGAACTTCGGCTGGACGACCGAGGAGCCGGATGCGCACGCCATCATGGACTCCGCGCACGCCAAGGGGATCAACTTCTTCGACACGGCGAACGTGTACGGCTGGGGTGAGAACAAGGGCCTCACGGAGAAAATCATCGGCAACTGGTTCGCGCAGGGCGGCGGCCGTCGCGAGCGCACCGTGCTGGCGACGAAGGTCTATGGCCCCATGGGCGAATGGCCCAACGAGGGCAAGCTGTCCGCGCTCAACATCCGCCGCGCCCTGGACGCGAGCCTCAAGCGGCTGAAGACCGACTACATCGACCTGTACCAGTTCCACCACGTGGACCGCGCCACGCCGTGGGAGGAGATCTGGCAGGCCATGGAGGTCGCGGTGGCGCAGGGCAAGGTGCTCTACGTGGGCAGCAGCAACTTCGCGGGCTGGCACCTCGCGCAGGCGCAGGCGGCGGCCGCGCAGCGCAACTTCCTGGGCCTGGTCAGCGAGCAGTCCCTCTACAACCTGCTGGCGCGGACGGTGGAGCTGGAGGTGCTGCCGGCCGCCCGTCACTACGGCCTGGGCGTCCTGCCGTGGTCACCGCTCCAGGGCGGGCTGCTGGGCGGCGTCCTGCGCAAGGAGCGCGAGGGCAAGCGCAGGCTGGAGGGCCGCGCGCAGGAGCAGCTCCAGAAGCACCGTGAGCGCATCGAGCGCTACGAGGCCTTCGCGGACGAGCTGGGCCACGAGCCCGGGGACGTCGCGCTGGCGTGGCTGCTCCACCAGCCCGCCGTCACCGCGCCCATCATCGGGCCGCGCACCGCCGGACAGCTCGACTCCGCGTTGCGCGCGGTGGACGTGAAGCTCGACGAGAAGGCGCTGGCGCGGCTGGATGAAATCTTCCCCGGCCACAAGACCGCGCCAGAAGACTACGCCTGGTAGCGGCGGGGCCCTCAAACCACCGCGAGTCCGCGGGGCACCGTGGGCTCGAGCGCGGCGTGGAGGCGGAGCGCGGCGTCGCCGAACTCCTTGCGCCAGGCCATCCGCCAGGGCCGCCGCAGGGGCCCTGACGCCAGCCGCTTCACGACGAGGTCGCCCTTGCCCAGGTGCGGGGCGGTGATCCACTCGGAGAGCACCGCCACGCCCAGGCCCGCGCGGGCCACGTCGAGGATGGCCTCGGTGAGCGGCAGCCGCTCGATGCGCAGCCGGGGCCGCTCGCGGCCGAACACCTGCGTCATGAACCACTGCGACTCCGCCGGGGGCGTCTGCCCCGTCAGGAGCGTGTGCTCGCGGAGGTCCTCGCGGGTGAGCGCCCGGCGCGACGCCAGCGGGTGCGACGCGGCCATCACGAAGATGATCTCATCCGAGAAGAGCGGCCGCGTCTCGATGCCAGTCCTCGGCACGGACGCCGTCGTGAGGAGCGCCACGTCCAGCTCTCCCGCCACCAGCGCCTGAACGGGATCCTGCGTGTGCTCCACCGCCAGGGAGATGTGGAGGCCTGGCAGGCTCTTGCGCAGCGTCACCAGCGCGGACGGCAGCCAGTGGTAGGCGGTGTAGCACTCGCAGACCAGGCGCAGGCGGATGGCCGTCGCCACCGGCGCGCGCACGCGGTGCTCCAGGTCGCCCAGCTCCACCAGCAGCCGCGTGGCTCCGGAGACGAGCTCCTGTCCCGCGGGCGTGGGCACGAGCCCGCGCGGAGTCCGGTCGAAGAGGCGCGTCCCCAGCCGCTCCTCCGCCGCGAGCAGCGCGCGGCTCACCGCCGGCTGCGTCAGGTGCAGGACCGCCGAGGCCTTCGCCGTCGTTCCCGCGGCGGCCAGGGCCAGCACCACGCGCAGGTCGCGCACGTCCAGGCGGGGGGAGGGAGGCGGAGCAATGTCTTCCATGCATCCAGTCTATGCCAACGATGCGTTGGACGCATCCCCCCCGGAGGCGCAGATTGCCGCCTGTCTCGCGAAGGCTTCACCCGACGTCCTGGAGGTCACACCATGCAGCTCTACTTCTCCCCCCTGTCCTGCTCCGCCGCGACCCGCATCACCCTGCACGAAGCGGGCGTGGAGGCGGAGTTCATCGAGGTCGACACGAAGGCGAAGCGCACGCTCGACGGCCGCGACTACCTGCAGGTGAATCCGCTGGGGCTCGTCCCCGCGCTGCGCATCGACAACGGAGACGTGCTGACGGAGAACGCCGCCATCCTGCAGTACCTCGCTGGCACGCTGCCCCACGCGGCCCTCGCGCCGGACGACGGCCCGGGGCGCGTGCGGCTCCAGCAGTGGCTGTCCTTCATCGGGACGGAGCTGCACAAGGCGACCTTCACCCCGCTCCTCGACGCGAAGGCGAACGATGGCGCGAAGGCCTATGCCCTGGAGCGCTCGGCCGCCCGGTTCGCGTGCCTGGAGCAGCACCTCACCGGCCGTGAGTTCCTGCTGGAGCGCTTCAGCGTCGCGGATGCGTACCTGACGACGATCCTCAACTGGTGCGCGGCGACGCCCATCGACCTGAAGAAGTGGCCCGCGATCAGCGCTTACTTCGCGCGCATGCAGGACCGCCCCAGCGTCGCGAAGGCCTTCCGGGAGGAGCGCAGGCTCTACGGTGCCCAGCAGGAACGGCGCAAGCTGGCTCAGTGACGGCGCACGCGGGCGAGCAGGGCCTCATAGCCGGCGTAGGACAGCGGCAGCAGCAGGGCGAAGAGGAGCGTGACCTGGGGCAGGGAGGGGTGGGCCAGGGGCTCGCGCACGTGGGCGGCCATCGCGCCGATGAGGCGGTCCGGCCGCGTCAGCACGTCCCAGCTGTTCCAGCGCTCCACCCGGCCCAGGTAGATGCCATAGCCGCACAACAGGGACGTGATGGCGACGAAGGCCCACGCCGCCGTCCGTCCCCAGCGCTCCTCCAGCCACTGCTTCCAGATCTCCAGCGACAGCAGGCCCAGCATCCACCCGGTGGCGGCGAACAGGGCCAGCAGGGCCGCGTCGAACCAGAGCGGCACCACCGGCCGCCGGTGCAGGTGGATGAAGTCGGTGAGCAGGTAGGGCGCGTTGGGAAAGAGCGCGAGCCAACCGACCGCCAGCGGCGCCAGGGTCCAGGTGCGGTCCAGGCCCCACAGCATGAGCACCCGCGCGAGCAGGGCCAGCAGGTAGGGCGCCCACGCGAGGAACAGGTTCCATGACAGAAAGGCGAAGCTGGCGCGCTCGCTCCAGTCGAGCCGGACGGCCAGGAGGTCCACCGCGAGCAGGCTGCTCACGGTCGCGGGCAGCAGGCCATGGCGGCTCAGGACGGACAGGAAGTCAGACGTGGGTCGGGACATGGTGGCGTGTGTGGCGAGGCAGCCGCACTTCGTGGCGGAATGGCCACGGAAGAAGCCCCTCGGGCCGGACCCAGAGCAATGCGCGGGCCAGCCCACGGCACCCCGGGCTGCAATGCCAGGCGATTTCGGGACAGACTGGGCCCACCCGTATTCCTCGCCAAAGGTGGGTCATGGTCCACGCTCCTGTCGTACTCGCGACGCTGATGCTCGCGGGCGCCGCTCCCGTTCCGGATGAAGCCGCGATGTGGAAGGCCATCTTCTCCCTGGAGCGGCCCGTCCCGGCGACGCGGGCCCGCTCGGAGTCCGAGCTGCTCAAGGGCGGCGCCACGGCCTATGGCGTCCTGGTGAAGGTCGCGCGGGTCGGGGGCATGGAGCAGGCCCTGGCGGCCGCCGGGCCGACCTCGTCCTGCAGCATCACCGCCACGGCGCGCTTCACGGCGCAGCGCCCGGATCGCTCGATACTGCCCACGAAGGCGGTGGACCTGGCGGCGCGGATGCTGATGGAGGACGCGGCGCTGCGTCAGCGGGCACAGCGGTCCGAGGAGCCGTTCGAGCGGGGCCTGGCGCTGGCGGCCGCGTCACGGGTCCCCGCGACGCAGGTGGAGGCCCTGGCGGCGATGCGGCTGGAGCCGGATCCGAAGCTGCGGCTGTGGGCCACCGCGTTCGCGGAGTGCTTCACGCACCTGGCCGAGAAGCGGAACGACGGCTCCGCGGAGGCCCTGGACGCCGCGGCGAAGGAGCTGGCGGAGCTGGCCGACGAGGTGCGCGCGCCCCTGCGGTGCGTGGAGCCTGGAGAGCTGGAGCCGGTGCTCGTGGACGAGCTGGCCCGGGGGCTGGCCGAGTCCTCCGGATACTCCTCTTCCAATGACGCCATGATTCTCACCGTGCGGCGCGAGAACGGTGAGCGAGTGGAGCTGAGCCCCGAGTGCGCGCTGGCGGCCTATGACGCGGCGGCGGCGAAGGGGGGCTACGACGAAGGATTGCTGACGCCGATGGCCACGACGATGCACGGCGACCTGAAGCTGAGGAAGGCCGCGGGACAGCGGCTCGCGCGCGATCTGGCCCACATGCAGGAGCACCGCCGCAACCACCTGGCCGCGGAACTGGTGCTCGCGGGCCACGAGGTGCCCCGGAAGGTGACCTTCGATGCGACGCGGCTCTCGTTCTCGACCGTGGAGCTGGAGGCCGCGGTGCGGCAGGGCAGCCCGGAGGCGAAGGCCGCCATCCAGAAGCTCATCCTCTGCAGCAGCGACATGGATCAGCGGGAGATGGCCCTGCTCGGCTACGTCGGAACGAAGGCGGCGGCGGACAAGGCGTATGCGCTCGCGCGGCAGTGTCCCTCGGGGAAGGCCGCGGCCGTCGCGGCGCTGGTGCGGCTGAAGGACCCCCGGGCCCTGAAGCTGCTGCCCCAGGCCATGGAGGACTGGGGCTTCAACCAGGAGGCGCTCAAGCGCGCCCTCCTGGAGGCCTACACCCCGAAGCTGGGGGAGGAGCTGCTGGCCCTGGAGGCCAAGGGCAACAACCCGGCGCGCTCCGCGGTGCAGTGGCTGAAGGCCGCGAACGTGATGAAGCCGTAGCTCACGGACTCCAGCGCGCGCGGCGCGTCACCCAGGAGCTGCCGCCGCGCCCGTCGCGCACCACGGCCCAGAACGTCACCTCCTGGGCCTGTGCGCCTTCCGCCGGCTCCCACTCCACGCGGTGCCGTCCCTCCTGGCCGCCGAAGTCCGCGCCGCCCGTCTCCGACAGGCTGAACTCGCCCAGCGTGCTGTACCAGGCGATCTCCCACGCCTCCTTGAGGTTGACGGCCTGCAGCCGTAGGCCCGGCACCACGTAGTTCTCCTCCAGGGCCGACACGTCGTCCGCCGTCACCACGAAGGGCCCCGGGCCGCTCAGCTCCAGCGGCTCGTTCTCCGGCCACGGCGCGTCGTCCACGCGCAGGCCCGGGATGACCGGCTGCACGTTCGCCGTCATGCCCTCCACCACCGGGCACCAGAAGACCATCAGCTTCTGCGCGTACACCTCCTCGTCGCCCGCCGTGACGCGGAGGACCAGCGGCATGCGGATGCCGCCCAGCCCCTTGTACGCGTCCTCCTCCAGCACGCGCTCCAGGAGCAGCTTGTCCCCCGAAACCCGGGCCGCGCCGGGGCGGATGGCGAGCGTGAGTTCGCCCGCGACCGTCGAGCCCTCCGCGAGCAGCGCGCGGTCCGCTTCGTTCGCGCACGTGCGGTCGGACTGATCCGCGCAGGCCCACAGCGTGTACTGGAGGGGGCGTCCCCCGCCGGCGGGGTCCACCAGCAGCGCGCGGTACGTCAGCTCCTCCGCGAGCTCGTCGAAGGCCTCCGGCGTCTGGTCGCAGGTGGAGGCGATGAACTCGGGCTTCTCCGTGGAGATGCCGAGCACGCGCAGGTCGTGCACGTTCGAGGGCTTGTCCTCGGGTTCGACGCAGGCGAAGGAAGCCAGCGCCAGGAGCAGCAGGCCTCCGGTGTGGAGCAGGGCTTTCATGTCAGAAGCTTCCTTTCACGCCCACCACGGGGAGGATGGGGATGCCGGGCACCTCGTACTCCCGGCGCTGCCGGTAGTCAGCGAAGGTGAACTCGACGTTCTCCGCGTTGTAGAGGTTCTGCACGTCCAGGTAGACCCCCAGGGTCCAGCTCTGGAACTGCCAGCTCTTGTCCAGCCGCATGTCCAACTGGTGGAAGCCGGACGTGCGCGCGGAGGCATAGGGGCCGTACGTGCCGTTGAAGCGGTTTCTGTCCACCTGGTACAGGTCGTACGAGTGGGCGATGGGCGTCGTCGGACGGCCGGTGGTGTAGCGGAAGCGCCCGCCCAGCTCCCAGCCGTTGCCCAGCACGTAGTTGCTCACCAGCGTGAGGATGTGCGTCTGGTCGAAGGGGCTGAGGCCGTACGTGTCGTCGCCGTTGCCGCCGAAGCCTCCGCCAAAGCCGCTCCCGTTGTCCTCGGGAGCAGGGCCCGCGCGTCCATCCAGGGACTGGCTGAAGGTGTACGACAGCCAGCCGGACCACCGGTCGGAAGCGGACGCGCGCTGCTTCTTCACCATCACCTCCAGGCCCAGGGCGCGGCCGATGCCCTGGTTGGAGTACGGCACCTGGATGACGCCTCCGCCCGGCAGCGAGCGCAGCTCCCCGGGCGCCGCGATGTTGTTGTAGCGGCGGTTGAAGAAGCCCGTCACGTCCACGTTGAGCACGTCCGTCAGCCGGTGCTCCACGCCGAGGCTGCTCTGGAACGCCCGCTGGTACGCGAGCTCCGGGTTGCCGTAGGGCAGGGTGATGAAGCGGAACGTCTCCGCCGGCTGGCTGTAGAGGCCGAGCGAGCCCTTGAGCTGGGTGCGCTCGGTGGCCTCGAAGCGCACCCACAGCCGGGGATCCAGCACCAGGTTCCGCGCGTCGCCCGCGAGCTGGTAGTTGCCGCGTACGCCGGGGGTGAAGGTGAACTTCCCCACCTTCAGGTCCGCCTCCACGAAGAGCGCGCCGTCGAAGGACCCGAGGCCAATCTTCTCCACCAGCAGCTCGCCCACGGACTCGGCGCCGGGGAAGGCCACGTACTCGAAGTTCTCCGGCGCGGGGAACTCCACGTCGAAGGACTGGTGCTCGTAGACGATGTCCAGGCCGGTGCGCACCGTGAGCGCGGAGGACAGCTCCAGGCCCAGCACCTCGCGCGCGCCCACCGTGTAGCCCACGCCGTCCTGCTTCGCGGCGCCGAACTTGAAGCTGGTGCCGTCGTAGCCCACGTACGGCGTGAAGACGGACGTGAGCGCGCCCTTGCGGTACGTCCAGTCGCCCTTGAGGCGGTGGAAGAGGGTGTGCGTGTCCACCGTCAGGTCGCGCTCCGTCTCCGGTCCGGAGGACACCAGGCGCAGCTGGTCGTCACTGCCGAAGGCCATGACGTAGCCGGTGCTGCGCGCGCCGCCCGCCTGGGCCTGCGCCTCCTCCTCCGTGCGGGCATCCCGCTTCGCGCCGAAGTCCACGCGCACCTGGTAGTCCCAGTAGCGCGGCACCACGGACAGCGTGCTGCCCTCGTCCTTGGGGAGCACCAGCGGCAACAGCGTGTCGATGTACGAGCGCCGCGCGGCGGCGGCCACGCTGATGCCGTCCGTCACGGGCGCCTCCAGGAAGAAGCCCGCGTCCAGCAGGTCCACCTTCACGGAGCCGTGGAACGTGTCGGCGGCGCCCTTGCGCGTGCCCACCTCCACGATGCCGCCCACCGCGCGGCCGTACTGGCTGCCGTAGCCGCCCGGGAAGAAGTCGAGCTGGTCGATGAACTCGGCGTTCACCACCGAGGGACCGCCGAGGAGGTGGAAGAGGAGGGGGATGCTGACCCCGTCCATCATCGTCGCCGTCTGGCCGGGGTTGGAGCCGCGCACCAGCAACTGGCCGGAGATGAAGGGCGCGCGCGCCACGCCCGGCAGGGTCTGGATGACGCGGATGGGGTCGCCGAAGGTGCCCGGCGTCTTCTGCGCCTCCTGACGCGTGATGGTCCGGCGCACGACCTCCTTCTTCGGGCGCTCGGAGCGAACGACGGTCTCCAGCGCGCCGGCGGTGGGCGCGAGGAAGAAGTTCACCTCCGTCGTCTCGTTCGCCTGGAGCTGCTCCTTCGTCTGGTAGAGCTGGAAGCCGGACGCCACCACGCGCACCGCGCACTCGCCGGGCGGCACCTCCAGCGTGAAGCGGCCGTCCGCGTCGGAGATGGCCTCGGGGGCCTCCGGGTCGTCACCGCAGCGCACGGTGGCGCCTGCCACCCGCGAGCGGCTGCCTCGAGAGATGAGCTGCCCGGTCAGCGTGGCCTTCGGCGCCGCCTGCGCCTGCTGCTCCGGCCCCGGGGTCTGCTCCGGAGGCGCGGCGAGGGTGAAGTGGTAGATGTACTCCACCTGCACGGGCGCGGGCACTCCGTCCACCTCCGCGGGGGAGAAGCGGAACTGGCGCACCGCCGCGATGGCCGCCTCGTCGAAGCCATGGCCCGCGGGCTCCGTGGGCAGCACGTCCGACACGCTGCCGTCCGCGGCGATGGTGATGATGAGGCGCACGGACGCGGTGAGCCCCTCCGCGAGCGCCTCGGGAGGGTAGGCGGCCTCCACCTGCTGCAGCAGCGCCGGAGGCTTCGTCATCACGGGCTGGGCCTGCGCGGCCGCTTCCGTGGGCGGCGCGTCGGCCTGCGGTGCCTGCGCCAGTGCCGGAGACGCCAGCAGGAGCGAGGCCGCGGCGAGCGCGCTTCGGGCTTTCAGATTCGGGGACATGGGGCGGCGGAGCATACGGGATGCGGCGTCTGCTTCAGCGCGCCCAAATCCACGGCCCGGACCGAATGTCACAGGCCCGTTTGACGGCGAGGCCGACAGGTGTGGGCAACGCCTTCTCCTGGCCGTGGGCTTCAGCCCGTAGCGCCCTAACGATGGGGCTGGAGGGCAGGCTCTTCGTCAACCTCCCACAGCAGGTACACCGTGATGAGGGCCCCCTGAACTGCACGACGGGTGCGTGAGCGCACGACCGAGGCCTCGAAGACGTCCTGCGCCCCCTTGATGGTCGATTCCCCCACGAGGAATGGGGCTTCTTCGGTGGCGAGCCGCTCAAAGACGCCCCGATAGGTGGGAGCCTTGACTGCGTGCGACAGCCGGCGCAGCCACGCCAGGCTGTTGATGACGGTAGTGGGGCCTTCACCTACCACCACGGCGGCCTCGCATGTCGCCAGCAACAGCCGGGTATTCGTGGTCCTGGCAAGGTGCAGGACCTTGCCGATGTCGATGCGCTTCTCGCCGCCGCCACGCAAATTCCGCCAGACGAGATGGGCGCCCTCGCGGTGCGCCACCAGCACCAGCATCCGTCCCTGGCTCTCGCTGAACGTCTGCCTCAGCCCGTTGAGCGAGGGCTCCTGGATGGGCAGGAGCTTGCCCGAGAAGTTCTCCGCGATGACACGGTTCGTCTGGAAGTCGTCCACCAACGAGGCGATTCGGACGTCATCCTCCCGGAACCGCATCCGGCCAAGGCCTTCGAAGTCCTCCAGCAACTCGGGCCGGCCGTTCGGCCGCAAGGTGAGGTTCGGCGCCACGACGACGTCGAAGTGGGTCTTGCCTTGCGCGTCCTGCCAGGGGTGCGCAGGCATCAGTTGGCCATCCCGCGTGTGTACGTACACCGATTCAGAGGCGGGCAGGTCCAGTCCACGGGTATCTGCGGCCACCGAGACGTCGAGGATGATGTGGTGACGCCCCAGGTCGACGTCCACGGGACGGCGCGGTTCCAAGACGAGGGCTCTGCTTCGCTCGAAGCCGAAGGAGTTCTCCATCAGGAGATGCCTGGAGAGGATTGAATTCACCCCGCGCTCCCCCGCCTGGGCCACGGTCTCCCCCTGAACCAAAGCCTCCTTCCTGAAAAAAACCACCTCAGGCATTCCGTACCGGCCCCTCTTCTCCATGGAGTCCCAGCGCAGGACCAGCCGGTCGTGGCTGCTGGAGATGTGGAGCCACCTCTCCCACTGGTGCTGCTGAGCCTTGGACGCGACGGTCTGTGCGCTCTCCGCGGTTGCCCGGAACTCAAGCGATTCGAAAGCCGGAGTCTTTGTGGGAAGAGAGAGCGTCCCCAGGAGGAACTCTACTTCCCGCTCAACCTGGAGGTGGAGCGGCGCCTCGGTCATCGCTCCGTTCAGACGCGGGGGCCGCCAGACCCGCTCGTCTGCGAGGATTCCTCGGAAGGACCCGGGGGTCAGTTCATGGCCAAGAAGTGGCTCCCAGGAGAACCGGAGCGACTCGCCGAGAAGCAGCTTGGAGCCCCAACTGAACTCCAGCTTGGAGATCCCCAAGGAGCGCGGAGCAGGCGCTGCCACGAGCGGGAACACCGCGAGCAGCAGGGTAACCGCCGAACGCGTCACGCGGCCCAGGAGGTTGGCGTTCATCGCAACTGCTCCTCCTCTCCGTCGTAAGCACCCGACGTCACTCCGACGTCCAGCAGCCGGCGGGCGAGCTCGTTGGCCTGGCCGATGAGTTCCTTGCCATACTCCAGGTCCAGCCCGGCGCTCCGCCATGCCCGCAGGTTGTTGAGGAGCTGTTCGCCCAGCACACGTGTCTCGACGAGCGTCACCAGTGCCTCGCCCGCGACTCGCTCGCCCCAGAGGGCCTGCCCCACGCTCTTCGAGAAGAGGGCCGCCAACGAGCCCAGGCAGGTGAGCCCGCCCAGCACGAGGCGCAGCTGCGGGTACTGCTCGGCCAGCGAGAGCAGGAAGCTCGCGCCTCCAACCAGGGTGAGCAGCTGCCCGATGAGCCGGATCACCTGGGAGCGCTTGGCCCGGCGATGCAGGAGCGGGTGCCAGAGGCGCGCGAGCCGCACGGCCGTTCTGAGGCCCTCGTCCGCCACCTCCGCGCGCATCCGGAGCTCCGGCAGGGTCAAGCCGCGCGGGGGCTCCTCCGGCGGCGTCACGCCGAGCAGGAAACCATCCAAAGGAAAGGCCCGCTTGATGCGCGCCCGCGCCAGAGGGTCGTACCGCGAGAGCAGCGTCACCAGCTCGTTGACGGGGGCGCTTTGCGACGATTCGTCGGAAGGATAGGCCAGCGTCATGTGGTTTCCAGGAGGATTGAGGCTCCCGAGACTCCGACTCATCAGTGCGGAGGGTTTCAGGAGGCGGGCGGTGCGTAGGCGTTGGTGTGCAACAGTCACGCAGTGAGGCGGGCCGAATTCGGCTTCAGCCTGGAGACGTAACCCCGCCCTTGAAATCAAATTCCTGTCCAACGGCGCCTTGCCCTGGGGGCCGTCCAGCGTCAGCCACCGCCAAGCCGGTGTAGAAGGACCGCGGAGGGGGACGCGAGGCGCGAAGGCGGACGAACCTCATGACAGTGGACTGGCGACGCTCGCGAGCCGCCAGCCCACCGCGCATTTCGGCCGAGGTGAGGCCTTGTCCGCCTCAGGCGCCATCGCTCACAGGGTGCAGATGACGGTGTTGTTGCCGCTCAGGTACGGAATGGTCTTGCTGCAGTTGTAGGAGCCGTACGTGCTGGTGACCCGGTACGGCGAAGGGCAGGTCGTGCCGCACGAGGTGAAGGACGCGCCCGTGTTGTTGTCGCACTGGACCGCGTTGTTGGTGTTGGTGCAGAAGCTGCCACACGAACTGCTGCACAGGTAGGCCGTCGGGTGCTGACCGCCCGGGCAGTTCAGGCCACAGTACTGCGTCAGTTCCTGCTGCGCCGACGCCATCATGGGCTCGGTGCTGTCCTCCGCCTGCTCGGGGCCTCCGCACGCGGTCAGACCCAGGGCCAGCGCACCCACCAGAAGCATTCCCAGTCGAGACATGTGTCCTCCCTTGTTGTCGTGTTGTGCTGTGTTTACCGTGGGCTACCAGATGCAGGAGAGCCCGCCGGAGACGTTGAACACCGGGACGGGGGTCAGCGCACCATCCGGAACGACACTGTTCGCGGGGTTGGCCGTGACGGACCTCCGCATGGTGGTGGAGCTGCTGTTGACGTACCCCAGGTTGTAGACGGTGCTGCTCGAACGCTCCCGGAGGTTCGTTCCGCACCACGGCTCGTACGTGGTGCTGGCCAGGGTCCCCAGCGGAATCACCTTCACGCTGGACCACCCCCCGAAGTAGTCGAGATCCGCCGGGGTGTTGACGGGGTACTTGGCGCCAGCCACCCAGAGATAGACCTGGCTCGTCGAGCGCTCCTGGACCAGGACATGGTTGTAGGTGGCGTTGAGGAAGTGCGAACGCCAGTCGCTGTTTGGGATGTCATTGACCATCCGCCAGTCATCCCAATAGGCCAGCTCCGTGGGCGACGGAATCCACCAGTACGCCTGGCCCACGACGACGTAGATCTCCGCGGTGCCCTTCTGACGGATCAGCGTGCCGTCCTGGGGGACCTGCGTGATGGCGTCGATGGTGGCCTGGGACAGCGCCACGGTGGTGGCGCCGGAGTACAGGGAGTGCTGCGCGGGAGGGATGTAGAACCTGGCGCCGCCGGCCACCAGGTAGCGGTTCGAGGTTCCGATGCCGAGCAGGACGTACCCGTCCGGCACGGACGTGTATTGCGCGAAGGCCTGGGCTCCGAAGAAGACCAGGCACATGGCGAGCCAGCGAGGAAGGACTACGCGGAGCGAGGAAGCACGCACAGGTTCTTCTCCGTTCAAGAGGGCCACCGTGGCCTCGTTGGAGAAGTACCGGGGTTGGCGGACACGGGACATCACCGTGCCGCCAGTGGCTCCAGACCCGGGGTGAAGCGGCCCTCCGCGTCCGTGAGCTGGCCGGACGCGCCGGGCCCGTTGCTACCGCGCGACGCAGCCGGGCTGCGTGATGATGCAGTTGCTGTTGGCCTCGCTGACACAGATGCTGTCCCAGGACGAGTTGCAGCAGAACGGATCCAGGCCGCAGACCTTGCTCGCGCAGGTGCCGCAGCTATTGCTCAGCGCGGTGCCAGTCGTGCACACGTCATGGGTGCAGGAGGTGGGCGTGCCCGTTCCACAGACGTTGTTGGTGCACGTCAGCCCCGTACCGCAAGTGCCGCAGCTCAGCGTGCCGCCACAGCCGTTGGAGATGGTGCCGCAGTTCTTGCCCTGCGCGGCGCACGTCGTCGGCGTGCACGGGGGAGGAGACAGGTCGAACTTCTCGATGCTGGCCATCGGCACCATGGAGCCCGTGCTGCTGGTGCCCGTTCCTCCCAGGAACAGCACGCGGCCGTCCGGCAGCGCGACGGTGGGGTGGTTCCTGCGCGACTGCGCGAGCGACCCCACCGTGCCCCAGGCGCCGGTGGAGGGCGTGTACAGCTCCACGGTGGTGTTGTTGTAGGAGCCGCCGGCCAGGAGGATGGTGCCGTTGGGGCGCATGACGGACGGCGCGGAGAAGTGCTGGACCGCCGTGTTCCCGGTGTTCGTCCAGACGTTGGTGGCCGGGTCGTACGCCTCCGTCATCGTCTCGGTGCCGACGGCGAGCGCCTTCCCGCTGGGGAGCAGGTGGAGGGTGTGGTCGTTACGGGCTTGGTTCATCGACGCCACGACCGTCCAGGTGCCGGTGGACGGCGTCCAGAGCTGGGCGAGGCTGGTACCGCCGCCCGAGAGGAGCACGCGCCCATCCGCGAGCCGCACCGCGGACTGGAAGCCCATCGCGGAGGGGAGCGAGCCCGTCGCGGTCCAGGTGTTCGCGGCCGGGTCGTAGAGGTGCGCCGACGTGCCGCCCGACGTACCGCCCACGCCGCCCACCACCAGCACCCGCCCGTCCGAGAGCAGCGTGGCGCTGTGTCCGTAGCTGATGCGGGGCAGGGGAGCGACAGTGGTCCAGGAGTTCGTGGAGGGCTGATAGCGCTCGACCGAGGACAGGATGCCGCCCGGCCCGATGCCGGCCACGATGAGCACGCTGCCGTCCTGCAACAGCGTGGCGGTGTGCGAGCGGCGCGCGAAGCTCAGCGAGGGACCGGCGCTCGACGTGGCGGTGGCCGGGTCATACAGCTCCGTGGTCGCGGTCTCCGTGGGAGTTCCGCCGCCCACCACCAGCACCTTGCCAGTGGAGAGCAGCGTGGCGGTGTGTTGATAACGCGCCGTCAGCAGGGAGCCAGCGGGATACACGGTGAGCGCGGAGGACTGGGACGCCTCGGCTGCGGGTGCCTCCGTCTCCACCGGCTCGACTTCGGGGCTGCACGCGAAACAGAGAAACAGGGGAACGACAACCAATGCCTTCCACGACGACAGGGACATGCGGTGCTCCTGGGGGGTGAGCCCGGGAACATCGCAGGGGTGTCTGACGCCCATGAAATCAAACCGCGAGGTGTCAGGTGACTCAGGCTCTTCGCTTCGCCTTCGCGACCTTCTTTGCCTTGCTCCCCACCTTCGTCGGCTTTCTCTTCTTCGCCGCGACCTTGCTCGCCTTCTTCACGGCCTTCCGCGCTCCTGCCTTGCGCACGGCCTTCTTCGCGCCTGCGCGCTTGGGGGGCGCGGTCGGCCCACTCGCCGGGGCCGCATCTTCCTCCACGAGCCACGCGCGGCCGAAAGACTTCAGTTCGTCGAAGTCGAACAGGGACGTGAGGTGCCAGTCCGCACCCTCCAAGTAGAAGAGCACCCGCTTCGGGTGCGTCATGACGAGCGTGCCGACATTTGGCTGTCCCCGCCTCGGCACGAACCGCAGCGGCTGACCGATCATCGACGCGGCCACCTTCGCCATGGCGGCGGAGCCGGAAATCACCGGGTCGGCGACGTACTTGTTCGGGCCGTGCTGGGGAATGAACGCGCCGGGGAGCTTGAATGCGGGGTCGCGTGGCGGGCCCACGCGAAAGCCGGCCGCCGGGTCTTGTGAGCGTTGGACCCGCGTGCGCTCCCCCGCGGGAGCCCGGGGCTCGGCGGGCAGGCCCGGTCCGGCGTCGTAGGCGGTCGTGCGCCACGCCATGCGCTTGCGCAAATGCTCTCCCCACGCCGGATGCGTCAGCTGGATGTCCAGGAAGGAACCGCTTCGCGTCACCTTCGACACGAACGCCTGCGCGTTCGCATTCATCCATGCGCTGTCGAAGGCATCGCGCTCGTCCATCGCTTGCGCGAGCGCCGAGTCATTCAGATGGCGGTACTTGCTGAACTCAGCGTCCCCCGACTTCGCGATGGGGTCGTACATCAACATCAATGCGAATACGGCGTGAGGCGCGGGCTTCCCCGCGTCAGGGTGCACGCGGTTCACCCCGAGGCGGACGGCGCGTCGGGTCACCCCGAGGACGCGGACGGCGTACAGGTCGGACATGGCACGACGATACCTCTAGCGAGTGGCCGGCCGGGCCCAGAGCACGTCCCAGCTCCAATCCGGGAAGGTCTCCCGGGGCGTGGTGACCCGCACCACCACTTCGGAGCTGCCGACCTCGGCGCCCTGTCGCCGGGCCTCGTCGAACAGCTGGTCGCGCAGGGCAATGCCATCCACGTAGCCCGCCGAGTACAGCAGGCCGGACTCTCCCACGGGGACGGCCGGGGAGAGGTCCGGGTACCGGGCTTCGAGCCCCCAGCGCTCCAGGAGCTCCGCGTACGCGTCGTCCAGGTCCATCAGGTTGACCGGGACGCCCCGGGCTCCGCAGGGACACTCCCAGCCAGAGCCAAGGACGCCGATCGGGCCTGGGGGCGGTGGCCGCTCGTGCGCGGATGCGCCGCAGAGGCCACACTTCACCGGGCCCATGCCTCCGGCCTGCTGTTGCTGTTCATCGAACAGGATGTGGAGCACTTCCACGGGCCCGGTCTTCATCAGGGCCGGGGGATGAGGATGACGTCCTCGTCCTGTTCCAGCCGGTACGTGCCATCCGGCTGCCGGCAGCGCTCGGCATGCGCACGAATGCGGGCATCGAGCCTGCGCCAGTCGTCCGGGCTCAGGGCCGCCAGCTGCTCGGCGGTGAAGCAGCCCTCCAGCACGAGGAAGCGGCAGAGCGTCTCCATCTCCTCGAAGGTGTTCGCGGCGAACCCGCTCATCGTCGCGAGCACCTCGTGGGGCAGCCCCTTGCGCTGCACTTCAGCGACGATGTGCTCGCTGAAGTACAGGGTGTCGGAGAACTCGCGGCACATCGCATGGGTGGGCCCCCGGGCGGCGGCCATCACCATCAGGCACGTGCCTCCCGGGCGCACGAAGCCCAGCAGTCTGTCAATGAAGCCGCCCCATTCAGAAACAGGCACGTGGTACATGACGTGGGAGCACACGACCAGGTCGTACCTGTCCTTCGAGTCGTATCCGTCCAGGGAGAGCGGGAGGACCTTCGCCTTCTCGTGATGGAAGCGGGCACTCTGCGCGGGGTTGGGCTCCAGCAGGGTGAGCGAATCGAACAGCGGCGCGAGCCGCTCCGCCACCGTGCCCGCCCCCGCGCCGACGTCCAACAGGTTGGGGTGCGCGGAGAGCTTCGGCAGCAGCCGCTCCGTGACGATCTGATGGATGTTCTCCGGATGCCTCGCGGACGCCGCGAGGATGCGGAACGCCGTGGCGTAGTCCTGCGGTGACATCGTGATTCCCATGACGGACTCCCCCTGGTGCCGGGACAGGTTGCGGGGGAGAGATTACCACCTCGTCGGCACGGGCTACGCGCGGCGGATTCGCACGCCGGAGGCTTCCAGCCGCTGGACGAAGCCGGCCGGGTCGAAGAGGACGTGGGGCATGTAGAGCCCGGGTGCCACGGGGGACCCACCCGCGAGGCCCAGCAATCGCTCGACGGCGATGGCGACTCCGAACGCGGTCACCGGGGCCTGGCCTCCGGGATGGACGAGCTCGTGGCGGCTGCGTCCCCGCGTTCCATCCGGCTTCACCCCGGACAGCTCGATGATGATCTCCGTCGAAGCGGGCTCGCCACGCCGGCGCGTCGCTGTCTCGCCCACCACGAGGTCGAAGCGGATGGAGCGGGCCCCGGTCGCGGTCGCGAGGCTCAGCACGTCGAACGGCGAGTACGCCTGTCCCTCCAGCCGGGTCCCATCCACGCTGGTGATGGTGCGCGTCGCATCCGCTCCGTGGACCCAGCGCCACCGGCCCTCCTGGAGCACCAGGGCCCGGGGCGCGACTTCCGTGAGGCGCTCGAGGTCGGCATGGGCCGCCGGTCCTCCCACGTCCTGCGTGTCGAGCACCGCCGCGAGCTCGATGGCCTCGAGCGTCTTGAACTCGCGGGCGAAGTGGAGGACGGGCAGGGTGACCGCTCCCACCAGCCAGTGGCTGCCCATGAGGATGGGCGCGCTCGCGGGCTGCTGGATGTAGTGCGCCACCTCCGGCCCCACCTCGAACACACCGGTGGAGATGCTGAGGTACGCCGCCCGCTTCGCCTGGGCGTACTTCAGGGAGTGCAGGGTGTCGTCCTGCACGAACATGACGACGGCGCTGTAGGCCCTCCCGTCGGGCTGGCCCAGGTCCGGGCGCCCCAGGTCGACGCGCACCGCGTCCGCGCCGCCCACCTCCTTCGCGACGGCTTCGGCCCGGGCCAGGTCCCGGCCGCCGATGGTGAGGGGCAGGGTGGGATGGAGGCGACGAAGCACCTTCGCGGCCTGGGAGCCGACGAGGCCAGAGCCTCCCACGATGAGGACGGGGTGCTGCGGATTCATGGACATGACGGAGCAACTCCTCTGCCGGGCGGGCAGGACGGGTGTGGATTCGACCTTCCCTTCAAGTGGTAAGTTACTGTTGGTAGGTTCGCCATGTTTTCTTGGAGGTGCCCTCCCGGGGCGTTACGAAGCGGCGAGAGCCATGAGCAAGACCCCCAGCAAGAAGCTGCCGAAGGCGCAGCGACGCGAGCAGTTGCTCGACATCGCGCTCTCCATCGTCCGGGAGGAGGGGACGGACGCGTTGACGCTCGGCTACGTGGCCGAGCGTGCGGGCGTCAGCAAGCCCATCGCCTACGAGCACTTCCAGACGCGTGCAGGGCTGTTGATCGCGCTCTACGAGCAGATCGACGCCCGGCAGGTCCAGGCGCTCCTGGACGCGCTCCAGCGCACGCGCAAGCGGCTGGAGGACGTCGCCCGGGTGATGAGCGCCGCCTACATGCACTGCTACACGTCCGCGGGCCCGGAGTGGCATGCCATCTCCGCGGCGCTGAGGGGCGCGGAGGAGATGGAGGCCGTGCATCGTGAGCTGCTCGACGGCTACGTGGCCCTCTTCCGCGAGGCGCTCGCGCCCTACTCGGACCTGAAGAAGGACGCGCTGCACCTGCGCTGCGTGGGCATCATCGGCGCGGCGGAGGCCATCTCCCGCGACATGCTCCGGGGCCTGGTGGACGAGGCCCGGGCCGCGGAGACCCTGGCCTCGCTCATCGTCAGCTGGCTTTCCAGCTGAGGGGGGTGAGGGGAATTTCCTTCGAGTTTCGTTGAGGGGCCAGGGCCGGAAGAAAAGCACGGTGAACGCCGCGCGCCTCCGGTCGCTTCAGGCCATCCACACACCCCTGACGGGGCGGAGACTCGGACCATGCAATTCCGGAAGCAGACCCAGCCGTGGCGGAACGCGGCGCTCGCGGGAGCGCTGCTCCTGCCCGCGGCGGCGCTGGCGAACGAAACCCATGTCTACGGCATCGCCAACTTCGGAGGCGCGGGGCAGTGCAACGCGGACTCGCACTCCGTGCACACGAAGACGGCGGCGGAGTTCGCGGGCTACTTCAACTCGCTGGTGAACCAGGGCCTCTGGTCGGACGTCCGTACCCTCAACAACTCGAGCGCCCGCGCGGACCTCTGGACGGACGCCTCCAAGGCGGCGGCGGTCGACGCGAAGGACACCCAGCTCAACTCCGGCGTGGACGACGCGGACGTCCTCTTCGTGCACACCCACGGCGGCCACAGCGAGTCGTCCCTGCGCAGCTGGCTGGTGATGGGCACCAACGTGGATCAGTGCTCGGCCATGACGGACGTCCACATGAACCTGGGCAACAACGGCAAGCTGAACATCGCCGTCATCAAGGCCTGCCAGTCCGGCGACTACCAGGTCTGGAAGCAGGGCGGGTACCGGCAGCAGATGGTGACGAGCAACAGCGGCTTCAGCATGTGGAATGCCTTCCACGGCGATTCGTCGTGCGGCAACTTCGTGAAGCGCTACGTGAAGCGCTACGTGTCCAGCTCGCGCAACGACGGCGTGGGCGAGAACTGGATCGACGAGGCCTACGACTGGGACATCGGCAAGAACAACGACGACTGCCCGGTGTCCATCGTCTTCGGTGAGTCCAAGGCGGCGCGCCTGGCGATGTTCGAGAACGGCGGCTGGGGGGACCGCAAGAACACCGGCCCCAAGGTCGGCTCCACCTACTTCTACGTGGCGGGCTGCGACCCCGACAACGGGCAGAAGCTGCCCGAGTGACCGCCGCCGTTCCATCGACCTCGCACAGAAAGAACGAAACACCATGAAGACCCATCTGCTCTTCCGCTTCCTGACCGTCCTTCCGCTCGCCGCCGCGTCTGGCTGCGACAGCGGCGCCCTCATGGATCCCGAGGCCGTTCCCACCACCCAGGAGGCCCGCGCGACCCTCGGCTTCATCTTCGACTCCACGGCGCTGGCCACGCCGCCCACCGGAGGCATCCCCACCACGCTGCTTCCCCGCACCGCGTTCGATCCCGCCCCGTTGCAGCGCTCCCTGGTGGGAACGACCGAGACCTTCTCCCTGTCGGAGGTGCCGGTGGGCACCCGCGGGGACATGGAGTCCCAGACCTGGAAGATCGAGAGCGACCCGTCCGAAGGCCAGGTGCTGGTGCTGAACAAGGTGGGCGCGGGCCCTGAGACGCCGCAGGACCCCGCGCTGTTGCAGCGGGCCGCGCTGGCGCGCCTGCAGCGCTGGGGCATCCCCACGGCGGAGCTGGGGGCGGTGCGGCAGGTGAAGTCCTTCACCCAGAGCGAGCAGAACGGCGTCGCCGAAGCCCCGGCGCTCCACCGCCACAAGACCTTCGTGATGCGCGCCATCAATGGCATCCGCGTGGAGGGCCACCGCGCGGTGGTGTCCCAGGGCCCGGATGGCAGCTTCCAGCGCGCGCTCATCAGCTGGCCCGCCCTGGCCCGCTCCGGCCACCTGCTGCGCACGCGGCTGACGACGGCGGAGATCGAGCAGCGGGCGCGCGAGGCGCTGTGGGCCGAAGGCGAGACCACGGGGGCCGTGCACCTCTCCTGGAAGTACGTGCCCACCCAGCTCAGCACGGGTGAATGGGCGCTGACGCTCCAGGTGGCCGCCGTGATGCCCCCGGTGACGGGCACGACGAGCACCGAGGAGCCGCGCGTCATCGACGTGGACGTGAGCGCCGTGCCCTGAGCGGGGCACACGCGAGGCGCCGTGGAGGAGGGGGGCCTCCACGGCGCCGGCATTCAGGTGGCCCCTGGTGGCCTAGACGTCGTCGACGCTCGCGAGCGCTGACAGCTCGAGGCCGGTGAAGGAGAGGTCGGTCAGCACCTCCTGATCCACGTCCAGCCCCTGGGCCGCGGGCAGCATCGGGTTGTGCGACCCCTGCAGGTACCGGAACCAGCCGGAGCCTGCGTCGCTGCCCTTGGCCTCCTCGGCCGCCTTGCGGTCGTTGCGCCACGCGGCCGCCGCGGCTTCGGCGGTGTCGAGCGCGGCCCCCGTGAGCCCCAGCCCGTACTTCAGCTGGGAAGGCCCGGCCATGAGCAGGTCGAGCCCCTGGCCGTCACGCGTGCCGCCCTGCGTCCCGGGGCCGTTGTACGCCCACGTGTCCGCCTGTCCCAGGTGGGGGATGAGGTCGGCGTAGCCCTGCGGCAGGTTCGCCGCCACGCCGCCCGCGTTCGCGACCACGGAGGCGGGCAGGGTGAACAGGTAGCTGTTCCCGCTGATGGTCAGGCGGGGCCCCTCCACCAGCCGTCCCACGATGCGCTTGCGGTGGAGCTCCACCATCCAGTCGAGGACGGCCGCGAGCTTCGCGCTGCGCGCCCGCAGCGTGGCGTTGAACCCGAGCCGCTCGCCAATGGCCAGCGCGTGCAGCCAGTACCCGATGAAGAAGTCGTGCTGCTGGTACTCGCCGTTCGACATGTAGCCCGGCCCGAAGCGGTTCACGAGGATGGTGAAGAGCTGGAACTCGCTCGTGAACGTCGCGGGAGGGTTGAAGAACCCGGGCGTCGTCGCGCAGTAGGTGTCGTGGAAGTCCTCCAACTGGAGCTGCACGAAGGCCAGCACGTCCTCGCGCGAGTACAGGCGTTCGCTGCGCTTCGCCGCGGTCTTCCACGCCAGCGCCGCGTGCAGGTACGCCCACGCCGAAGCGCGCTCGCCCACCTCTCCCCAGCCCGGGAGGATCCGGTTGGAGTACAGCCGCGTCTGGTCCCAGAACTTGTGGCCGAGGAAGGCGAACTCCGGCGTCCGGAACAGGAGCGAGCCCCAGTGCGGGTACTGGTGCGCGTGCGACGAGTCGATTTGATACGTGCCGAAGACGGGCTTGCCAGGCGCCGTGCCATGCACGGGCACCTTCGCCCGCCACGGGTTGGCGTCATCGCAAATCTCGTAGGGCCGCCCGCCCTTCGCGTAGTAGGCGCGCTCGGGCGGGGTGCTCGCCTCGCCCCACCCGTACCAGTGCCCCCGCATCGTGATGGGCCGGGCCGGCCTGCCGCGGAACAGCGGGCGCGGGCGGCCGTCCTCGAAGACGTGGATGGGGTCGGAGACGTAGCCCGTGAGGTAGTCCAGCGCGAGCTCCCGGTGCGGCGTGCCATCCCAGCGCTGGCCGGACGGGTTCGTCAGGTACAGCCACACCGGCTCCGCGATGGCCTGGCGGTCATCGCGGATGCCTCCGGGCCCGGTGACGGGCGAGCGTGCCTGCATGTTGAACGCCGTGTACTTGAGCCACGTCGACCCGACCGCGCGCTTGGAGTTCGTGCCGTAGAGCCCCTTGTAGGGGTCACCCGCGCCCACCGTCGCGTCGTTCACCCAGGTCTCCGCGTCCGTGGGGTTGAAGGGCATGACGCGGATGTTGCCGAAGCCGTTGACCTGCCCATCCGGGCCATGGCCTCCGAACGCGAGCCGCCAGTCGAAGCCGTTGCTCGAGTAGTCGAGGTGCATGGCGTAGGGCACGTCCGTCGCGTAGCGCGGCAGCTTCGCGCCCAGCGTCTGCGGCGGCACCGGCTCCGGCTGCTTCGAGCGCCAGATGAGGCCCGCGCGCGCCGTGCCGAACGGGACCCAGCGGTTCGTCGGCGTGGTGAGCGGCTTGTTGA
The DNA here is from genome assembly GCF_017302985.1 of Corallococcus macrosporus. Taxonomy (NCBI): domain Bacteria; kingdom Pseudomonadati; phylum Myxococcota; class Myxococcia; order Myxococcales; family Myxococcaceae; genus Corallococcus; species Corallococcus macrosporus. The sequence goes on along the minus strand of NZ_JAFIMU010000013.1, from coordinate 144,092 downwards.
CGCCGTCCCACGGCCCCTCGAACACCGGGCTTCGTCCCGCCTGGTTGAGCGGCGTGCCGTCATGCTGCTGGAGCGTGCCCAGGGGATTGCCGGCCCTGTCGCGCACCACCCACTTGTGGGGAATCATGTAGCTGTCGATGCCCTGCGGATCGCCGAACGGCGTCGAGGGCAGCGCGCTCGGCGCGAAGTCGTAGCCGAACTGGAACTGCGTGTAGCCCCGCATGCGGATGCCTTCGCAGTAGTAGCGCAGGCTGCCCAGCTCGATGGGCGCCTCCAGCGGGGTCACCTCGGTCCACGTGCCGACGAGCGGCCCGAACTCGGCGTCCTCGAGGGACAGGTTCTGGCCCACCACCTTCGTCATCGTGTAGACGCCGACCTGGACGGGCGTCCCGGTGGACCAGTCCTGCAGCACGACGTCATGCGCCTCGTTCGCCGCCGTGACGTAGGGGCCCACCCGCACCGTCAAGTCCTCGCCCGCGCTCGCGTCCGGCGAACCGAGCCGATACCGGAGGGAGTAGGGGCCGGACGGGGAGGCGATCGCGGTGGCGTCGAACATCAGGGTGCGCGCCACGTTCGCGGGCACGACGCTGGAGCCCACCGCCGTGAACTGCTGAGTGAAGACAGGCACCGGCACCGTGAAGTCGAGCGCGCGGACACCCAGGCCCGCGGTGCCGTTCCGGTGGTTCCAGCCGATGTTGTTGACGAAGAAGGGGAGCACGGGTTGGAGCTTGAGCTTCGCGGTGAGCGTGCGCGGCGCGCCGAGCGCCACCCCGTCCTTGTAGAACTGCAGGCTTCCCCCCGGCCCCTGCGGGTCGTCGGTGTAGCGGAACGCGACGTCGACGTCCGCGTTGGCCGCCAGTCCGTACGGGATCTCGAGCTGCTGGTTGTTGGCGTAGTTCCTGAACACGATGTTGAACGACCAGTCGGTGTAGATGACGAAGCCGCCGGGCACCCGGTCCATCCACATCGCGCCCAGCGTCGCGGCATCATCGATGGACGCGGGCATCCGCCCCCGGAAGCGGAACTCGAAGAACCCCGGGACGTCGTTCGTCAGGGTGAAGTCGAAGCCCACCGCCCCCGCCGTCGCCAGCCCGCCCTTCGCTCCACCCGTGGGCCCGAGCCGGATGAAGTCGCCCTCGTCGGTGATGGGCGCGGCTTCAGTGGAAACCAGGGCCAGGCCGCTCGGCATCCCGGCCGGGGCCGCGAAGGGGGGCAGCGTGGCGGTGGGGATGCTGGCGCTCCGTTCGTCATACGTGACGAGGGTGGTGACCGTCCCCAGGGGGAGCGCGCTGCCCGGTGTCTCCAGCAGATGCACGTTGCCCGTGAAGTCGTCCGGGAGGTCGAGCGTCGCCGGGAAGTAGGACGCCGGAGGGCCGTACACGTCCCGCGTCCCGACGATGACGGGCGTGTGGTGGAGGTAGGGGAGCCGGAAGTCGGAAAGCTTGAGGCGCCTGCCGAGCACGAGGTCCAGGGTGGGCAGGCGCAGCTGCCGGTCCGTGTCCGCGTAGAGGCCCACCGTCAGCGGCGCGACCGTCGTGGGGCCCGACCGCAGCCGCGCCTCGTGGACCGTCCCGGTGCGCTGCACGTCGCCGGTCACGACCGGGTGGAGGAGCGCGGGAGGCTCTTCCTGCAGCGACAGGTTCGGCAGCGCCACGCGGCACAACACCTGGCCGGAGGCGTCCAGGAAGTCCACGGCCCACAGGCCCGCGTTCTTGAGCCGCGCTCCCTCCAGGAACAGCCCGGCACCAGCAGGGGTCAATTCAAGCGGAGCAGTCATTTTGGATTTTCTCCCGGGGACGCCAGCGGGGATGGGATGGAATTGCTGGCGTCCCGGACATTCCTCATCGCCGCGAACCCAGGCAAGGTTGAGCCAGGCATGAATTCATGTCTGACTTTGGGGGTGGCCCTGTCTGCCCATGCGGGAGGACCCGTCAGGAACTTGAACGGCGGCCCCGTGGGATCCGGAGGGACACTTCCGGTACGCTGGACGCGCTTCAGCTCACTCGGGGGACGCACCATGGCGGAGACCGAACTTGTCGCGAAGCTCTCCATCCGGCTGCGGGGCTTCGTGTTTCCAGACACGGACGCGCAGTTCGAGGGCTACGTCGAGCCCGGCACGTACTTCGTGCTCGAGCACCGGAAGGGCTACCCGACGCAGGACACCGACTTCGCCCGGCTGGAGATGCCGACGCTGGGGGCGCTCGACACGTGGATCTGCACGCGGTGGAGGTCGCAGTCCTACGCGAAGGTCTTCCTCGCGCCGAAACCTCCGCCGGTGCAGCGGCGGACGTACGACGACGAGCCCCTGGCCGTGTCCGAGGCGGCGCTCGTCGGGCTGCTGAAGGACTTCACCGCGTATCGCTATGACCTGAACCAGGCCTACTACCCGTGGACGCTCCCCGGCATCCGCGTCCCGCTGGCGCCTCCGCAGCGGAACAACTGCTGCACCTTCGTGGAGGCGCTGACCGTGAAGGCCTTCTCCGACGCGCACGGCGCGGACTTCACCTGGGACGCGCGCAGGCACCGGCAGATGATGGTCGCCTCCACGGAGGACTCTTTCTCCCCGGTCACCGCCGCCATCGAGAGCGGCATGGCCCTGCTTCCGCCGTCCGAGTCCACGCCTCCCCACCCGTGGACGCTCATCCAGGGCTGGCGCAGGCAGTGGGACTCCGGCCACACCTTCCTCGTCGTGGACCACCACGTGGAGTCGGACAAGGTGCTGCTGCTGGAGTCCAATGCCTATGAAGGGCTCAACGGGGTCGGCTTCCGCAACATCGGCAACCTGCGGGACCTCGGCGTCGACCTGCTGGGAGACAAGCCGCTGGGCGAGTGGTGGCACCGGAGCGACGTGTGGACCTGGCGGCGCATCTGCTCCACCTACCTGTCCCGGAAGCAGGCCTGGCTGAAGGTGAAGGACCGCAAGCTGTCAGGCCTCGCGTTCACCGGGTAGTCGCCTAGTAGGTCCCCAGCTTGTTTCGCTGCGCGGTGTCCCGGGCGTCCTCCTTGGCCCGGGGCTCGTGGGTCTTCAGGGCTGCGCCTGCTGCCATGACCCATGCGACCACGAGCATCACCGCGACCAGGATGACTCCCCAGATGCGAGTGCCCTGCCCGACGGGCTGACTGTACTTCGGATTGCTCGGCAAGTAGTCAATGTCAACGGACGCGCCGGGCGCCAGGTGGTCAAAGGACTCGCCATCCTGCGTGTACGTGTGCGTCACCCGCCGTCCATCCGGCAACTTGAAGCAGTAGTGCAGCTCCGCGGAGCTGTCGGAGCCCCCCGGCTCGATGCGCAGCACCGTACCCCGGACTCGCACTCCCTCCCGGCGCAGGAGCTGGGCGCGCGCGTACCGCCGCCAGACGACCACCAGGAAGAGCAAGGGGATGCCCACGACAAAGGACAGGCTGAGCAGTTTCATGGCGGCCTCGGTTCACCCTGTCTTCCAGCGGGACGGAGGCTACTTTGAAAGTGACATTCCGGTGAACCCCCGCGCGGATGCCGCCGTGCTCAGGGCTGCTCTTCAGGGGGCTGGAGCTCCACCAGGCGGGCGGTGACACCGGAGCCGTCCCGGGGATTCCAGCTCAGGTCCACCGCGCTTTCGTCCGTGAGCTTCATCCGGAGCGTCTGTCCCGGCTTCTGCCAGGTATAGCTGTCCGTGGAGAAGCCAGACTGTTCCGGCTCGAACAGCGTCTGGCCTTGATGGGTGAGGGTGTCAGAGCAGGAGCCCCACGACAGCAGTTCGACTTCAGAACCCTCGGCCTCCCCCATCCTCCACAGATTCAAGGAGGTATCGACCGCGGCGCCGCAGGGCCCTGACACGTTGCCCAGCATGAAGCTGGTGTTCTCCACCACCGCCCCGAGCGCCCCATCCTCGAAGCGGAAGGCCACCTTCAGCACCCCGTCAATCATGGCCGACCGGAGCTTGGGCTTCCCGCGCAACAGCACCAGCTCCTGCCTGCCCATCTCGTCGCCCCCTTCATGCTTCAGTTGCTGGACGGGAACGCGCACGGTGTCCGGCCCCGCGAAGGGCGTGGCGGGCCCCAGCGTCCACTGGGGGAACACGTACTCCTCCACTTCGTCGACGGTGCTCCGGCAGTACCGGTTCGAGTCCCGGGGCGTGCTCCGGTCGGTGCCGACGCCCCGCCACTCCTCGCCCATGCGCATGAAATAGCGGGGCAGCGCCTCCAGCTCCGGCTGGCTCAGCTCCGGAACCCCCGCCAGCAGCTGCACCTTCAGGGGTTGGGCCAGCTTCACCTCGTCGAAGGTGGAGGGCTCGCCCCACTGGGGCGCGGCGTGGCTGGAGCGCAGCACCTCGGGCGCGCCACGGCCCCCCGCGTCGATGACGTCCACCCGGGCGCGCAGGGTCTCCACCCCGGTGCGCGGGACGAAGACGAGCCCTCCCGGTTGGATCTTCGCGCTGACGTGGTAGCCGCGCTGCGTCTTCCGCACCGAGTAGCTCACGTCTCCTGGGGCCAGGGCGGGCGTCAGTCCCGCGGCCGCGTGGACCGGACGGTCATAGAGCACGGCCGGGCGGCCATCGCGGAACAGCCCCAGGTGGGCCAGGCCGAAGAAGGCGCGCACCCGGCGCGCGGGCGGTGTCCCCAGTCCCTGGCGTGCGTTGCGCTCGCTCTCGGTGCAATCGAGCCCGTTGTCCTCGGCTGCCTCGGGCTCCTTGCGGATGCTCCGGTCGAGGGCCCTGGGGCTGTCCCCGCCGTCCACGCGGTACAGGTGTCCCTCTCCGGCGGTGACGAAGCGCGTGGGGCCCACCGCATCGAGGTCCGCCAGCGAGAACCAGAGCTCGACGTGGTCGGAGTGGACGTCATCCTTCGAGGACGACGGCGTCGTGTCCACCACCTCCACCTCGAGCAGGAGCTGCTGGCCATCCGAGGTCATCTCCACCGAGGACGCGGCCGTCTTCTCCCCACGGGCCCGCAGGGGCGCGGAGAAGTCGGAGGGGGCCGCCATCAGCAGCCACCCCGCCAGCACAGGAAGGGAGATCATTCGGGTCTCGCGAGGTGGGGGTGTGGCTGAAGGGCCACATGTCCCAAGCCTGGAGCATCTCCCGTGCCAGCAACAAGGCTTCAGGGCGCGCGGCCCGGCGGAGTGGCCCCCGGGGTGAGCTTCCACAGGCGGCCGTTCGAATCATCCGTGAGCAGGTAGAGCGCGCCGTCGGGTCCCTGGACCACTTCGCGGATCCGCGCGTTGCGCTCCGTGAGCAGGCGCTCCTCGCCGACCACGCGGTCGTCCTTCAAGACGAGCCGCACCAGCGCCTGGCTGGACAGGCCGCCGATGAAGAAGTTCCCCTTCCACTCCGGGAAGAGCGACCCCGAGTAGATGGTCAGCCCCGAGGGCGAGATGACCGGATCCCAATAATAGACAGGCTGCTCCATGCCGGCGGCCTGCGTCGTCTTGTGGATGGGCTCACCCGAGTATTCCTCGCCATAGCCAATCGTGGGCCAGCCGTAATCCTTGCCAGCCTCGGGGCGGTTGAGCTCATCACCGCCGCGCGGTCCCATCTCCACCACCCAGAGCCGCTGCTGCGAGTCCAGGGCCGCGGAGAGCACGTTGCGGTGTCCGGAGGACCAGATCTCCGGCCGCGCGTCCTTCTTGCCCACGAAGGGGTTGTCCTGGGGAATGGTGCCGTCCGGGAGGATGCGGACGACCTTGCCGAAGTCGCTCTTGAGGTCCTGCGCCTGGACGCGGCCCGGGAGGATGGAGCGCTCGCCGAGCGTGACGAAGAGCTTGCCGTCCGGCGTGAAGACGAGCCGCCCGCCCGCGTGCAGCGTGGACTCGAGCGTGGGCTGCATGCGGAAGATGACCTGGAGTCCCTCGATGCGAGGCTTCGGGCCGTCCACCAGCTTCGCGCGCGCGACCGCGAGGCCGTTGCCGCCCTCACGCGGCTCGTAATAGGTCCAGTAGATGAGTCCGCTCTTCGCGTAGTCCGGCCCCACCTCCACGTCGAGCAGTCCGCCCTGGCCCCGGCCGTCGACCTTGGGCAGGCCCGCCACCGCGGGCGACTTCTTGCCCGCGGCGGTGACGATGTAGAGCGAGCCCGTGGGCTTCTCCGTGACGAGGAAGCGGCCATCCGGCAGGAACGCGATGGCCCACGGCTTGTTGAAGCCCGAGGCGACTTCCGTGACGACGATGGGCGTGCGCGTCTTCACCGCCGGGGCGCGCGTCTGCTGCGGGAACGCGGGCTTGAACTCCGGGACGTTGGGAGGCGCGGTCTCCACGGGCGCGCCCGCGGGGATGTCGCCCTGGCGCGGCACGGACTGCTGACTGTCCCCCGCGCGTCCCGGGGCGAGGTTGCCTTCCTGGCGGGAGGGCGGCCGGGGCGACTGGGCCTGTGCTTCGGGGACAGCGCTCAACAGGAGCGAGGCGAGGAACGGGGTCACGAGTCCATGGCGCATGGGGTGACTCTCCGTCGGGAGGGTCGGGACGTCACCCGGTGAAGGGCACGCACCTCTGCATCAGGTGCCTGGGTGAACAGTCACCGGGCGGCCCACCGTGAAGTCGATCACCCGGTCCCACAGCGTCTGGAATTGGGGTTCCTGGAAGTGGGAGGCCGACTTCAGCCAGCTGATGTACTCGGGCGGCTGGTCGAAGTGGCCCGTGACGTCCATGTGGTCCGCGGTCGCGACGTGGAGGACCTGTCCCCAGACCTGGGAGCGGCTCGGGACGACGCCGTCGCTCCAGGCCTCGAACCGCTCGCCAAAGGCCTCCTGGAGGGCCCGCGTCTGCGCCTCGGTGCGCTCGGGGATCTGGAGGTCCCGGGACAGGGGCGCGCTCCTCCCATACAGGAAGGAGAAGATGCCGTAGAGGAGCGCGTCCGGGGTGAGCAGCAGCCGGAGGGCCAGCGTGGGCGGCGGCGCGCCCGCGACGACGCAGCCGTAGCGCACGCCCTCGCGGTCGGGGGTCTGCGCGTTGAAGGTCCGCAGGCTGGCGGGCATGAGGTCACCGATCAGCGCCTGGTTCTCGCCCACCTGGCTGAAGAAGCGGATCAGCTCTTCGCGCTCGTTCTCGGACAGGTGCGCCGTCAGCCGGGCAATCTGGTTGAAGAGGTTGGGCGGCAGCTTCGCCTCTTCACTCCTCAGGACGAGCCAGTAGCACGCCTGGAGCGCGGCGGTGCGCAAGGGCATGGCCTTGCGGTGCAGGGTGAGGAACGTGAAGAGCCACAGGTAGCGCAGCAGCGTCCTCCCCACGTTGCCCTGGTGGAAGAAGCTGGCCAGCGGGGTGCCGTGATGCGGCGTGCAGAGGCTCACGACGGAGCGCACGCGCTTCACGAAGGCCGGCGCCTCCTGGGCCATGCGCGGTGAGACGACGCTGCGTGCATCCAGCCCGCCCGTGGAGTGACCGACGAGGTGCAGGTGCGCGTCGTCCTCGTTCGCGGTCCGAGCCATCTCCCGGAACACGTCATGCGCCCGCGCCTCCAGCCCGGAAGTGGGGGAGGAGGCCACGGCATGCACCCGAGCGTCGATGCCGCGCTCCTGGAACCGCTGCTCGAGCAGCCGGGGGACGTTCTGGAAGTAGGCGATGCGCTCCGTTTCCTTGTCACCCATCTGCGTGAAGCCAAAGAAGCCGGGGACCAGATAGACGCGGTGCCGGGTTGCCATGGAGAAAGCCTGACGTGAAGGGAGTTCTCGACGAAGTCCCGAAGCCTTGAAACGGAATGCCTGCCGACAGGAATCGAGCCACCGCTGCGCATCTCATCGCTGGGCGCAAGCTTCGGAGAGACCAGCGCGGCAGGCTTTTTCGAAGTAGGAGGAGGCAAGGCTTGCTGAGTCAGGCCCTCCGCGCCCCTGTCCCTGCTTGTAGAACAAACCGACATTGAAACAGCCCGCGGCAGCCCCGCCCGTGCAGGCCTTCTCGAAGAGGTCGGCGGCCCGGCGCGCGTCCTGAGGCACTCCACTGCCATTCGCGTACCGGACGCCGAGGGCGTTACAGCCCTCGGCCACGTCGCCCGTGCAGGCCTGCTCGAAGATCACCGCGGCCCGGCGTTCATCCTGCGGTACTCCAATGCCTTTCGCGTAGCGAACGCCCAGATTGAGGCACCCATCGGCCACGCCGCCCTTGCAGGCCTGCTCCTGTAGCGCCGCGGCCCGGAACTCGTCCTGAGGCACGCCAAGGCCTTCCTCGTGGAGCAGGCCGAGGGCGTAGCAGCCCGCCGCCACGCCGCCCTTGCAGGCCTGCGCATACAGCGCGGCGGCCCGCCCCGCGTCCTGCGGCACGCCACGGCCCTTGCCGTAGCGCAGGCCGAGGTTGAAGCATCCCTCGGCCACGCCGGCCTTGCAGGCCTGCGCATACAGCGCGGCGGCCCGCCCCACGTCCTGCGGCACGCCACGACCTTTCTCGTGGTGCATGCCGAGGTGGACGCACCCCTCGGCCACGCCGCCGGTGCAGGCCTGCTCAAAGAGCGCCGCGGCCCGGCGCTCGTCCCGTGGCACGCCGTGGCCCTTGTCGTAGCATATGCCGAGGTTGAAGCATCCCTCGGCCACGCCGCCGGTGCAGGCCTGCTCAAAGAGCGCCGAAGCCCGGTGCTCGTCTTGGGGGACGCCACGGCCTTTTTCGTGGAGCAGGCCCAGGTTGAAGCAACCGCCGGCCATGCCACTCGTGCAGGCCCGCTCAAAGAACGCCGCGGCCCGGCGCTCGTCCGGAGGCACGCCGCTGCCTTTCGCGTAGCGAACGCCCAGGTGAACGCAAGCCCTGGCCATGCCGCTCGTGCAGGCCTGCTCATACAGCGCCATGGCCCGGAGCTCGTCCCGGGGCACTCCACGGCCATCCTCGTGGAGCAGACCGAGGTTGAGACACCCCCCGGCCACGCCGCCCGTGCAGGCCTGCTCATAGAGCACCGCGGCCTGGCGCGCGTCGCGGGGCACACCACGCCCCTCCTCGTGGATGAAGCCGAGATTGAAGCAGCCCTCGGCCATGCCGGCCGTGCAGGCCTGCTCGAAGAGCGCCGTGGCCCGGCGCTCGTCCTGGGGCACACCGCTGCCTTTCGCATAGCGGGCGCCCAGGTGGACGCAACCCGCGATTGCTCCGCCCGTGCAGGCCTGCTCAAAGAGCGCCGCGGCCCGGCGCTCGTCTTGAGGTACTCCACGGCCCTTGCTGTAGAGCAAGCCGAGATTGACACACCCCTCGACCGTTCCACCCGTGCAGGCCTGCTCGAAGAGCGCAGCAGCCCGGTGCGCGTCCTGGGGCACTCCGTTGCCTTCCTCGTGGATCAGGCCAAGGTTGAAGCAACCTTCGACCGCTCCGCCCGTGCAGGCCTGCTCGAAGAGCGCAGCAGCCCGGTGCGCGTCCTGGGGCACTCCGCTGCCTTTCGCATAGCGAATGCCAAGGTTGTTGCAGCTCTCGGCCACGCCGTCCGTGCAGGCCTGCTCATACAGCGCCGCAGCCTGGCGCGTGTCCTGAAGCACTCCACGGCCTTCCATGTATTGCGCGGCGAGGGAGACGCAGCTTTCGGCATTCCCTCCCGCACAGCCATCCTGGCGCGTGTTGGAAGACGAGACCGCGTGCCCCCCCGTGGCACATCCCTCCAGCAGCCCGACAAGGAGACAAAGCCCGACGCTCAGCCGTACCGCGCTTCCTTGCGCTCCTGACATTCCGTGTCCCCCGTAGGTGCGATACACCCGCACGGACAATCCCTGCTCGACCCGGTCCTCGAACTACATGGGCCGCCAGATTCGAAATGATGCATAGCATTCGCGCTCAGAAGACAGAAGGCCGCCCGCCAGGCTTGCATCCATTCCTGGCACAGCAGTGCCCTCCGGGGCGTTCCAACTGTTGTTTTGAGCACCCTCCGGGTCCGCTTCGTGGTCTCCAATTCCTAGATTTGAGATGGCATTGATGACGTCTGGCAGTGCCGGCCAAGCGCGTGGGTCAGAGCAGGCGGCTCGGCGGCCGAGGCAAGGCCGGTTGCCCGACAGGCCGCCTTCGCGCGCCCTGCAAGCGGCCAGGTGGGCTGGCCAGGGCTCCTGGATTGGATGGCGGGGTGTCAGCGGGGGGAGGTATGAGGAATGGCCATGAGCCACGAGCAGACGCCCGCCGAACCTGAAGTCATGGAGCCCACGTTCTGGAGGAAGAACGGCTGGTCGGCCAGGGTCATCAAGAACGAGGAGGACGACGGCTGGGCCGTGGAGATCCGCAAGCAGGGGCTCTCCGAGCCCGCCCTCATCAGCCCGTGGGTGATGGGCCGCGACAAGAAGAACCCCAAGCCCTTCGATTCGACGGCGTTCGCGACCTTCGTGAAGACGGCCTCGGAGGTCCTGGACCGCTCCGCCCGGCAGCGCGACCAGGCCATGACCAAGAAGCTCTCCATCGCCTGGGAGGGCCGCTGGTACGAGGTCCGGCTGGAGCTGGTGCCCGATGAGTACGATCCCCACGCACTGCTCTCCGCCATCGACGACGCCGGCTCGACCGTCGCGAAGCACCGCGTGCCGGCGAACTTCAAGTTCACCCGGGACGTCGCCAACGCGTGGGTGCGCGGCGGCTTCAGCGAGCCCTGACGCTTGTCCGGCCATGGCTTCACTCCTAGTGTGGGCGCCGCAACCTGGACGTTCAGACACTTCGAGAGGAGCAGGGCGATGACCATGCGCGGGTCGATGTGGGTTCTTGGCTGTGGAGTCCTGATGTCGTGCGGTGCCTCCATGCAGGACGAAGAAGCGGTGGTTCTCGGCACGCGGCAGGACGGCCTGGCCCAGGTCTTCACCCAGCAGGCGGACTTCACGGTGGCCACCGGGGCCACCCTGATCCCATTCCCCGCGGTCGCGTACGACGCGTATGCCGACCATCCCTCGGGCGCGGCGTCGAGCTGCACGCAGACGCTGCAGGGCATCGACCTGCCGTGGGGCTCCAGCGCGCCCATCGTCAACGTCCTGGCGCCTCGCGCCAGCACCTGGGTCTGCTTCATGGGGCCTGGCTGGAACCGCAACAACACGAACCCCCTGCCCGTGAAGCCGACGATCCTCGCCAACGGTGAGGACGACCTCGAGATTGCCTTCCTGCGCCCCGTCTCCGCCGTGGGCCTGGAGCTGCTCACGAACAACGTGGCCCAGCACAGGGTGACCCTGACCTTCACGGACGCCACCCAGGAGATTCTCGAGGACGCGGTGCTCGATACGAATGCCAATGCCTTCGAGTTCGTGGGGATCCAGTCCTCCAAGCGCATCCGCTCCATCTTCATCGACACCACGGGCGGCGCTTTGGTGAACGAGGGCATCGCCGCCATCTGGACCGCGCCGTGAGGACATGGACTTCCGGGCGCGGCTCCAGGCGCTAGCGGATCAGCTGGGGCCCTGGGCCCCGCTCTGGTCCCGCTCCATCCTCCAGGGCTGGCCGGGGTCTGGCGCCGCCTATCCCGAGGACTGGCGTGCCTACGCTCGTTCAATCGATGAAGCGGGCGAGCGGCGGCTGGACCAGGGCGAGCTCGTGGGCGCCCCGCCTCCGTCGCTGTCCGCGCTCCTGAACTCGCTCCAGGCGCTGACGGCGCTGCCCTGGCACGAGGGCCTTCACGCGCTGACGGTCACGGAGACGCAGGGCCTCACCGCCAAGAAGACCCACGAACTGGAGCGGGTGCTCGCGCTGCTCGAGCCCAGGACGCGCGCCATCCGGCGGGCGGTGGACATCGGCGGCGGCATGGGACACCTCGCCCGCCTCTGCGCGCGGACGTTCGGGTGGACGTTCCACAGCATCGACCGGGACGCCGCGCTGCAGGACAAGGGCCGGCGGTGGCTGGCGCGGACCTCCCGCGCGGACGGGGACACCCTGAGCTTCATCCAGGCCTCCGTCGAGGACGGCCCCCAGCCCCGGATTGATCCGCTCTTCTCCGGCCTGGACCGGGCCTCCATTGGCCTGCACACCTGCGGGCCGCTCGCCCTCACGCAGCTTCGAAAGAGCCAGGGGGCGGGCTTCGTCCTGAACATCGGCTGCTGCTACGACAAACTGGAGGCCCCGAGGGACTACCCCGTCTCCCACTTCGGGGGCGCGCATCCGCTGCCCTTCACCCCGCATGCGCTGGCGCTGACGACGCGCGGACGGCATCACAAGACGGAAGCGGAGTTCGCGCGGATGAAGCGGGTCTACGCGTGGCGCTTCGCGTTCGACCTCCTGTCGAGGCAGCGCTTTCCCGAACTTGGCTTCGTGAGGGCAGGGGACGCGCCCCGGGCGCTCTATGACGGGCCCTTCGCCGTCTACGCGCGCGACCGCCTGGTGCGCCTGGGGCTTGAACCCGGCATGACGGACGCCGAGCTGGACGCCTTCGAGGTGTCCGTACGCGCCGAGACGCGGGAGCTCCTGCTCTGCCATCTGCTGAGGGACCGCTTCGCGAGGGCGTTGGAGGTCGTGCTCCTGCTCGATCGCGCGCTCCTCTTGGAGGAGCTGGGCTTCCAGGTCGAGCTGCTCCAGCTCTTCGATCCGCGCCTGTCTCCGCGCAACCTCGCGCTCATCGCTTCGCGGGGCGCTTGAGCCCCGGCGTCAGCCGCGCCGTGAGGAAGCGCACGGCTTCGTCCGACAGACCCAGCGGCTGAGGACCGCCCCCCGTCAGGAAATCGCGGACGCCCGGGGCGTCTTCCTTGCGGCCGTCCTCGAACAGGATCCAGCACGCATCGCCACGATAGTCGTGCGCGTACCGGGCGATGCGCGTCCCTCCCCGGAAGATCTCATAGCGATAGTCGCCGAATGACTCGCGGTCCCCGGTCGCGTGCCGGATGGTCAGGGGGGATGGCGCGGATGTGCGTTTCATCGCGAGGGGGAGTCTGTCGACAAAGTGTCTCAAGGACTGTTTTAACTCGGAGTCTCACCACCCCGAAAGCGTGAACCCCATGCGTCACCTCACACGACATCTGGCCGCAGCGCTCGCACTCGCACTCCTTGCCTGCGGCCCCGGGCCCGAGCCCGAAGGCGATGGGGCGCAGGTTGGGGGGATGGGGCTCCCGCTGACGGCGACCATGACGTCGCGTCGAATGGATCACGCAGCGGCGCTGCTGGCCGACGGCCGGGTGCTCGTGATGGGCGGCACGGGGAACGACGGCGAGGTCACCACGGCCGAGGTGTATGACCCGGCCACCAACACGTGGACCGCCACCGGCTCGCTCGCGGTGGTCCGCCGTTTCCACACGGCGACCTTGCTGAACAACGGTCAGGTGCTTGTGGTGGGCGGGACGGGGAGCAGCGGCAACGTCGCGCTCGCGGAGCTGTACGACCCGGCCACCGGGACGTGGTCCGCCACCGGTTCGCTCAACCAGGCCCGCTACTCGCACACCGCGACGCTGCTGCCCAACGGCAAGGTGCTGGTGGCGGGCGGCTACGGCCGCTACCCCCCGGGCGTCCCCATGGAGAACGTCCCCACGGCGCTGGCCACGGCCGAGCTGTACGACCCGGCCACCGGCACGTGGACCCCCACCGGCTCGCTTCCCAACATCCGCTACGACCACCAGGCGACGCTGCTGCCCAATGGCAAGGTGCTGGTCGTGGGCGGGCGGTCGCTGAGCACGTCCAACACGAGCTTCTACGCTTCGGCCCTGCTCTACACCCCGGCGACCGGCACCTGGGCCGCGACCGGCGCGCTCCCGCACTACCGCGACGCTCCGGCGCTGACGCTGCTGCCGGATGGCCGGGTGCTCGCGGCGGGCGGGGGAGGCCCCACCGGGACCGTCTACGCCACCGCCGTGGCGTACAACCCGGCCACCGGCACCTGGGCCGCCACCGCCGCCACGGGTCTCCAGGGTCGCACCCAGCACACGGCGACGCCGCTGCCCAATGGCCGGGTGCTCCTCGTGGGCGGAGCCACGACGAGCGGCTCCGACCTCGCCGGCAACATCGTCAGGCGTGCCGAGGTGTATGATCCGGCGACTGGCGCCTCCCTCACCGGATGGCTCACGCAGGCTCGCGCCTTCCACACGGCGACGAAGCTGCTCGATGGCCGGGTGCTCGTGGCGGGAGGGCTGCTCCCCGGCGGCTACCGCCTCTCCACCTCCGAGGTGTACGACCCGGCCACCGGCTCCTGGACCGCCACGCCGTCACTCGCCGAGGCCCGTCAGCTCCACACGGCGACGCCCCTCTCCGATGGCCGCGTGCTCCTGGCGGGAGGGCAGGGCCCCAACGGCCCCATCGCCAGCGCCGAGCTGCACGACCCGGTCACCCACACCGCGTCCACCACCGGCGCGCTCGCCCAGGCCCGCTCCAGCCACACGGCGACGCCGCTCTCCGATGGCCGCGTGCTCGTCACCGGGGGCCTGGGCTCCAGCGGTCCGCTCGCGACCTGCGAGCTGTATGACCCCGCGACCGGCACCTGGAGTCCCACGGGGCCGCTCGCGCAGGCGCGCAGCGCTCACACGGCGACGGTGCTGATGGACGGCCGCGTCCTCGTCACGGGAGGGCTGGGCCCCAGCGCGCCCCTCGCGACCTCCGAGGTGTTCGACCCGGCCACCGGCACCTGGACGGTGACGGGCGCCCTGGCCGCGGCCCGCGCCAGTCACACGGCGACGCTGCTGCCCAACGGCAAGGTGCTGCTCGCGGGCGGCAGGAGCGCCACCGCCCCGTTGGCCACCGCCCAGCTCTACGACCCGGCCACCGGCGTCTGGACGGCGACGGGCGCACTGGCCGCGGCCCGCTCCAGTCACACCGCGACGCTGCTGCCCAACGGCAAGGTGCTGGTGGCGGGAGGCGCGGGCGCCAGTGCCCCGCTGGCCACCGCGCAGCTCTACGAGCCGGCCACCGGCGTCTGGACGGCGACGGGATCGCTGGCCGTGGCGCGCTCCCAGCACACCGCGACGCTGCTGCCGGACGGCACGGTGCTCGTGGCGGGCGGCAAGGGCGCCACCGAAGTCCTTCCCGGCACGGAGGTGCTGACCCCCGCGGTGGGCACCTGGCGCTTCCTGTCCCCGCTCGCGCAGTCCCGCACCGCCCACACGGCGACGCTGTTGCCCGACGGCAAGGTGCTCATGGCGGGCGGCTCGGGCCCCAGCGGCGCGCTGATCAGCTTCCAGGAGTACGACCCGGCCGCTGGCGCCTGGGCCGCCACCGGCTCGCTCGCGCAGGCCCGCCGCTTCCATACGGCGACGCGGTTGAGCAACGGCAAGGTGCTCGTGGTGGGCGGTCAGGGCCCCAGCGGCGCCCTCGCGAGCGCGGAGCTCTATGACCCGGTCACCGGGACGTGGACCGCCACCGGCTCGCTCGCCCAGGCCCGCTACTCCCACACCGCGACGCTGCTGGTGACGGGCGGGGTGCTGGTGGTGGGCGGATTCGGCACGGCCCGGCTCGCCACGGCGGAGGTGTACGACCCGGACACGGGCGTCTGGACCGCCGCGGGCTCGCTGACGACGGCCCGCTATCTCCATACCGCGACCCAGCTCTTCGGCTCGCCCCAGGTGCTGGTGGTGGGCGGCTCCGGGCCCAGCGGTCCGCTCGCCACGGCCCAGCTCTACGACGCGGAGACGGGCACCTGGAGCACGACGGGTTCCCTCACGGGGGCCCGCCACACCCACTCGGCGACCCTGGTTCCCGGTCTGCCTTCATGGAACCTCCTGGTGGTGGGCGGATATGGCTCCGCGGCCCTGGCCACGGCCGAGCGGTACAACCCGGCCACGGGCACCTGGACCGCCGTGGGCTCCGTCACCCAGGCGCGCTACGCCCATGGTGCGACCCTCCAGACCAGCGGCGGGGTGCTCGTGATGGGCGGGACGGGTGCCAGCGGTGCCCTCGCCACGGCCGAGCACTTCACGCCGGGCACCGCGCAGACGCTCGGGCGGCCCGCGGCGGGGCTTGTTCAAGCCCGCTCCCAGTTCGTGGAGACGCGGATGCCCGACGGCAAGGTGCTCGTGGTGGGCGGAACGGGCACCGCCGGCATCCTCGGCACCGCCGAGGTCTATGACCCGGCCCTCCCGGCGTGGTCCAGCACCGGCTCGCTCATCCAGGCCCGCCGGAGCCACACAGCCACGCTGCTGGCCAATGGCAGACTGCTCGTGGTCGGGGGTGAGAACAGCACCGCCGCCCCCTATCTCGCCAGCGCGGAGCTGTACTGACGTGCAAGGCGCGGCCCATGCCCGGTCCTCCGGGCGGGCCTCCCCGTGCTAGACAAGACGCCCGTGTTCCCAGACAAGCCCCAGCGCAGCCCCGAGCCGCCGCCTCCGGAACCGCCCCGCAGCTGGTGGCGGCGCGTCGTGAACTACCTGGAGCTGGACACCTGGGAGGGGCGGGGGGCCTTCTGGCTCGTGCTGGCCGTGCTCGTCGTCGGCTTCTGGCCGCTGGTGGCGCTGGCGGTCGCGGACGTGAGCGGCACGACCCGGCGGATGCTGATCGCCGCCGGGCCCGTGTCCATCTGCCTGGGCTTCGCCGTCCTCATCCTGTGGTGTGGCTACAAGTACGGCGAAGGGCTTCAGTGGTCACGCCGCCAGACGTGGGGCATGGCCGTGATGTTCCTGGGCCTGGGCCTGCTGGGTGGCCTGGGCCTCTGGTTCAGCGAGGGCTGAGCGCCGCAAGCGAGGCGGGCTTCAGGCCTGCTCCGCGCCCTCGAAGGTGACCTTCGCCTTGTTCATGACGTGCTCCACGGCGAGCAGGTACCAGCCCAGCTCGGCCAGGCGGCGCGTCGTCTCGGGCGACTCGCGCAGGGCGGCGTGGGCGTCCTCCGCGGTCAGCCCGAAGGGCTCCACGTAGTCGCGGATGAGCTGCTCCAGCTTCTCCGGCGTGAGCTGCAGCTTCTCCGCCTCCGTGACGGCCTTGAGCGCGATGCCGATGTGCAGCCGGCGCTCGGTGTCCGCGCGCGTGGTGGGGTCCGTGAGCCAGCCCTGGAGCGCTTCCTGCTGCTCGTCCACGTCGAACTGGTAGGCGACCATGGCCTGGCCCTCGGCCTGGACCCAGCGGCGGCGGATCTCCTCCTCCACCAGCACCCGGGGGAGCTCCACCGGCGCACGCCGGGCGACTTCGTCCAGGACCATGTCCTGGGCCTTGGCCCAGAGCTGCCCCGCGACCTCGTCCTCCAGCTCCTCGCGGATGTTGTTGAACACCTCTTCCAGCGTGGCGCCCATCCCCAGCTTCTGGAGGAACTCCGGGGAGTTGTCCGGGAGCATCGTCACCTGGTGGGCGCCGAGGATGTCCACGAGGAAGCGCGCGGGCTTCCCCTGGAGGCCTTCGACCGGGTAGTCCGCCGGAAGCTCCAGGGCGATCTGCATGGACTCGCCCACCTTGCCGCCTTCGGCCAGGGCCTCGCAGAACCCGGGCAGCGCCTCGATGGGCGCCAGCTCCGTCGTCATGCCGAAGCGCGCGGAGAAGGGGATGAACCTGCCGTCGCAGTAGCCCACGATGTTGAGCTGGACGTCGTCGCCCGGCTCCAGCGCCTCGCCCTTCTGGCGCTCACGCGTGGTGGCCATGGCGCGGCGCTTCTCGTGGAAGGCGCGCAGCAGGTCCTCTTCCGTGAGGTCGTCCGGGGTGGGCACGTTCACGGCGATGCCCTCCAGGGAGGGCGCCTGCACGCTGGGAACCTTGAGGGACTCGGCGGAGACGCTGCTCACCACCGGGCTCATCTTCAGCAGCCGCTCGACGCCGCGGCCTGGAGGCGCTTGAGGGGGGGTCACGAATGCTCCCGGGAGATAGACGACGAGTCCGCGTCCGCGCCAATGGGGAACAAAGCGACGGCTCGGCATGGACTGAGATCTAGTCCAGCCGAGCCGCTCTGACAAACCGCGAAGGTTCGAAGGATTACTTGAAGAAGGCGCCCACGATGCTGGAGACCGTGGAGACGGCCGCGCCCACCTGGCTGACCACCGGGATGTTGGTGGCCGCGGCGATGGAGCCCACGGCGGTGATGACCGACGTGACCTTCTTGCCGACGCCCGCGTTCTTGTCCATCAGCGTCGCGCCCGCGTTGGCCACGTCCACCGCGGCGATGGCCACGTTGACGCCCGGAGCGAAGCGGCCCAGCGTCTTGGCGGCCGTGCCCGCGGCGGCCTTCGCGCCCTGCTTGAGGGCGGCCTCACCGGCCTCGCGGCCCACCGTGGACAGCGCAGCCTTGGCGGCGGAGCGCGTCCCGCTGCCCAGGATGCCCTTGGCCAGCGTGCTGCCCGCCTTCGCGGCGTCGCCCGCGGCGGTGGTGACGGCGCGGCCCACGTTCTTCAGCGACGCGCCCTCCATGATGCCCTTGGTGGCGGCGCCCTTGACGGCCTTGAGCACGTCATCGCTGGCGTTGGGGAGCGCCTTCTTGAAGGTGTCGAAGGCCGCCTTGCCGGCGTCCAGCTTGCCCTTGAAGATGCTGCCGCCCAGCACGCCGCCCATCACCTTGCTGCCCACGATGCCGCCCGTCGCGGCGTTGATGGTGGACCTGGCCGCGTCCAGCGAGGAGCGCGTCGCGGTGATGATGTCGTCCTTGCTGCCGGAGCGGATGGCCTGGCGGATGTCCTTGAACGCCGTGGCGCCCGCGGCCACCGCGCCGGGGATGCCCGCGTAGCGCATGGCGGCGCCCATCTGCGCGCCGAACTTGGTCAGCCCCTTGAAGCCCTGGGAGAACGTGGGGTTGCGCACGAAGTCCAGGTTCGTCTTCCCGAGGATGCCCTGGGCGCCGGTGCCGATGTTCTTGATCTGCTGGAAGGCGTCCTTGCTGAAGTTGATCGCCTTGGACGCCTGGGTCGCGACCGCGATGCCGCCCTTCACGAGCTGCTTGTTGGCCTCGAAGGTCTGCTGGACGTTGGTGCGGACGGCGTTGAAGGTGCGCTTGATGTCGGGGAAACCCATGGTGGGCCTCGTGGATTCGGAAAGGAGGTGGAACTTGAACGGATTATCGGACGCGCAGCGCGCGAGTTGCTTGGGACCTGATTTTCAGGATGGCACGCCCGGGGCCAGCGGGTCAAAGCGCCAAGTCGCTGGAATCATTGCGTTTTCCTGGGCCGGGGCGTGGCGCGGGGCTGATGGCGAGCCCCACTCCGCGGGGACGGGTTGAGCGTCGCTGAGCGAGTATTCTGCCCCGTGGATTTTCATGGGGCATCGACCCCAGGGGAGCGCGTGTCATGCATTGGCGGAAGTCCCTTCTCACGCTGGTCACGGCGGGTGTCCTGGTCGCCTGCCAGGGTGGGAGCAGTGGTAGCGATGGAGGCACCCCGCCTCCGCCGCCGGTGGACGGGGGCGTGGACGCGGGCGTGGAGGAGGATGCAGGGGTGGACGCCGGAGTGGACGCGGGCGTCTCCTACACCGCGACCGTCAGCGTCTCCGCGACACGGGCCGACAGCCGTCTGGCCTGCTTCAGGGGCAACGGCGAACCCGAGTGCGGCCTGCGCCTGTACCAGGTCATGGTCGAGGCCTTCGTCGACGCCGACAGCAGCGCGGACTCCAACACCGGTTATGGCACCAGCCACCACAAGGGAGACCTGCAGGGCGTCATCAACAGCCTCGACGCCATCAAGTCCACGGGCGTCAACGCGCTCTGGCTGACCCCCATCTTCCACAGCGTGCCCGTGAGCGGCCAGGACGACTGGGCCCATCGCCTGGATGCCACGGGCTATTTCGCGTCGGACTACTTCAGCGTCGACCCGAAGTTCGGCACCAACGCGAAGCTCCAGGAGCTGGTGGACGCCGCGCATGCCCGGGGGCTGTATGTCTTCCTGGATGGCGTGTTCGGCCACTACAAGGTCAATGCCAGTGATTACGCCTCGCCGCAGGGCCGCAAGCTCTCCACCTCGGGGCAGCAGGGCGGCACCGGGCGGTCGGCGGTCTATCCAGACGACCTCGACTTCTTCAAGGAGGTCGCGACGCACTGGGTGACGGAGTACAAGATCGACGGGTGGCGTCTGGATCAGGCCAATCAGGTTCCGGTGCAGTACTGGGATGACCTGAGGACCGCCGTCGCCGGTGCCGCGGCGGACGTGAGCTACACGAACGCGGCCGGCCAGAGCGTCCATCCGCTGGGGTACATGGTGGCGGAGATCTGGAGCGGGCCGGCGGACATCGCCAGCAAGGGCTATGGCACCACCGCGAGCCCCGCGCTGCGGTCCGCGTTCGACTTCCCGATGCGCTACAGCCTGGTGCAGACCCTGGCGGTCGAGGAGTCCGGCACGGGAAACCGCGGCGCGAGCAACCTCCAGGCCGGGTATCAGAACCAACTGGCGTATCCGGCCCACGCCATGCCGAACCTGATGCTGACCAACCACGACCTGGTCCGCTTCGGCGATCTGCTCCAGCGAGGAAACCTGGCGGATCCCCAGGACAGCGCCTGGTGGGCGCGGCACAAGGCGGCCTTCAGCGTCATGGTCGGGTACAGCGGCCCCATCACCCTCTACTACGGGGATGAGGTGGGGCAGGAGCTGCCGGGCTTCGCGGCGAAGGAGGACAACGCGACCTGCGCCCTCCGGGGCGTCTGCGACGACCATGTCTCCCGGACCTCCGCCATCGTGGAGGGCATCCCGACCACGGTCGGGGCGCCCGCCACGGTGCTCTCGCCCGCGCAGGCGGACCTGAGGCACTACGTCGCGTCCCTGATGGCGCTGCGCGACGCGCATCCGGCGCTGGCGAATGGCAGCCGGACGCACATCTACTCGGACGACAGCGTCTACCTCGACCGCAAGGACAAGGGCACCGACCACGTCCTGTATGTGTTGAACGCGAAGGCGACGCCCGCGGTCGTCACCGTGGCCGGGACGGCCATTGGCAGCGCGGGGGCGCTCGTCGACCTGCTGGGAGGCGCGGAGGTGGCCCTCGTGGAAGGGCAGCATGAGATTGCGCTGAAGCCGTTCGAGGGCCGGTTCCTCACCATCGCCTCGCCGACAGCCGAGGGCCCGCAGACAGGCCCTGGCGGCGGACTCTCCGGTCAGGGCCCCCTGGCCCGTTGCGACGCTCCGACGGTCGACGGGCTCGGCCCGCTCGGGAAGGAGCTCTTCATCCGGGGCAGCTACGTCGGAGGAGACAACTTCGGTGCGACGCCCGCCAACCGCCGCTTCGCCTACAAGGGCGACAACATCTACCAGGTGGTGGTCAACGAGCCGGACGTCACCGCGTACACCTTCAAGTTCGCCAGCGCGGACTGGTCGAAGGAACTCGCGGTGTCGGGCGGGGCTCCGGTGGTGATTGCCTCGGAGCAGCCCATGTCGCTCGCCGCGGGGCCCGGCAAGGAGTCCTCGCTCGCCATCCCGGAGGCCGGCGACTAAGTGTTCAGCTTCCGCATCAATGCCACCAACGACGGCGGCGAGCTGATGGTGAGCAAGTGCCCCTGATGCGCTGACACGGCGGCACGAAAAAGCCCGGCCCTCGCTCGCGGAGGCCGGGCTTTCTCAGGATGAGACCTGGGCGCTGAGAGGCCTAGCAGGTCTTGTTGTAGAGCGCGATGCAGTTGTCCTTGAACTGCTGGTAGGTGCACTGGCCGTTCTGCTGACAGGTGGCCCAACCGTTGTAGCGCGGGTCCCGACAGTACAGGAGCGTGACCCAGCAGCCGGCGCCCATCGCGGAGACGTCGCCGCTCGAGTCCTCCATCGACGCCAGCGGCTCTTCCGAGCTCATGGGGCCGAAGTCCAGGTTGATGCTCTGGCCGGACTCGGTCGTCACCGTCTGCACGTTGTCAGACGAGGCGTCCTCCGCGCCCGCACCACAGCCGATGAGAGGAACCGCGGCCAGCATGAGCCCCAGGAGCAACTTCTTCATGGTTGTTCTTTCTCCCTCAGAGAAATCAAGAACGCCTGAGGGGGCGTCGCATGTGGATGAACGGCCTCCACACCCGGCATCCTAAGAACAAGTCAAATGCGGATATAGCTGAAAAACAAGAAATGTGGGCCAGAATACAAAGACCTCACTTCCGGTTCGCGCAGAAAGGGGCGTCGAAGGTTCCCGACAACCCTGTCGCCACTCCGTCGGATCTCCCCAGGAGCTGGACATCGAAGCTTCCAACGAGCTGGTCCGTCGTGGCGGTCGTCAGCTGGATGCTCCCGCTGGTGGCCACGCCAATCGTCTCCGTCCCTCCGTCCGTGAGGCGCTGCTGGAGCTGGACGAAGCCAGGGCCGTTGGCGCTGCCGACCTCGAACGTCCCTGCCGCAGGGGGGCCGAGGACCGAGACCGTCACGAAGCGGGACGGCGGAAGTTCATAGCCGGCGTCCGCGGGGGTCGTGCAGAGCCCGGAGAAGTCGCTGTCGGACAGGACGGCGATCGAGAAGGAAGTCCCGCCGTCGGGGCTGCGCGGCAGCAGTTCGCCGGACCAGGTCACCGGGAAGGCCTTGTCTCCCTTCAAGGTCCCCACGCCCTCCGTCTGTTCGGACTTGGAGTCACAGGCAGGAAGGAAGAGCAATCCGATGACGGGAAGGAGGTTCAAGCGCATGGGTGTCCTCGATGAGCGGGTCGGGTGTGCTGGAAATATCGCGGCGAACGGACTTCCACCTGCCACGCATTGTATTTCACGATGCACTGGCGGTGGCGGAACCCGAAGGGCGCGAGCCCTCCCCCATGAGGGGAGCGCCCGCGCCCGGGGTCAGCACTGCTCCATGCTCAGGGCAGCATCTGGCGCGTCAGCGTGGCGGGGCGGGTGGAGCGCGTCTGGGCCTCGTTGCCCAGCCAGGCCACCGTCACCTCGTTCGCGTCCTTGAGCGACGTGGCGTCCGGCAGGAAGACGAAGAGGCGGTCGGGTGGCACCGCCCAGGTGTCTCCGACGCGCTCTCCGTTGAGGTAGATCTCCGGCGAGGACGAGCGCTCCAGCGAGCCCAGGGGCTCCTGGGTCTGCACCTCGATGGCGATCGCATCCGTCGCGCGGGCGAAGCCGACGGCCTCCTTCAGCGTGGGGATGCGCTCCGCGTCCAGCGCGAAGCGCAGCTCGTAGACGGTGTTGGGCTCCAGCCCCTGGGCGCCGACGGTGAGCGAATCACCCACGGGCAGGACGTCAATCGCCTGCCCCCGGTCGTCCACCGGGGTGAAGACAGCCGCCCGGCTGGCGGATTGGATGAGCTGGGGAGGACTGCCTTCCGGATTCGTGCTGCCCAGGGCCGCGGTCGAGAACGCGGTGAGCAGCACGAAGGGCCATGCAAGACGTTTCACGGAGCCTCCGATGCGGGGATGACGGGGGCCGCTCAGAGGAGGGACGGAGGACGGGGACTCGCGGCCAGGAGGGATTGTAGCCGGAAAGGCCACAATGATTATCCATCCACGTAAAAAAAGAATTACTGAAACTGTCTTGCCAGCGTGAAAATTCCGTAATATCAGTAAAGCGCCTTAACTCGAATGAGGGGGATGAACATGAAGCGTGCAATCGAAGCGGTGTCTTCTGCGGTCCTGGTGCTGGCGGCTGTCACCATCCTGGGTGGCTGTGGGGGTCCGCCTGAAACCGTGGAGGAGCTCGACGTCGAGCAGTCGAAGTCCTCGCTCTTGTTTACGGGGGCGACGCTCTATGACTCGGGAACGCAATGCACCGTCAATGGCAGCACCATGCATTGTTGCCCTACCGGCTACGCGATGATTGGCGCGCACGTCGCCAATAACGTCTTCAAGTGCGCCCAGCTCTCATCCACGGGCGGCGTCCGCTTCCTCGATACCGGGCTCACGCGCAATAACATGCACGCCTGTCCCCAGGGCACCGTCATGGTGGGAATGAACGCCAGCAAGAACTACCTGGCGTGCCAGGCGCCGGGGACCGCCGTCGTCTTGGAGTACGTGGACGGAACGACCACGGACAGCTACCCCATGCATGTGTGCGGGGCGGGTGGGTACGCCATGAGTGGCATCCACCTCGGCAACAACCAGTACACCTGCGCGAGGTAGCGGGGCGTCTCCAGCCCGGACTCACCCGAGCGCGCGCAGCGTGTCCGCCGCCCGGCGCAGGTCCTCCTCGAAGTGGACCCGCGCCTGGGCCCGCGCGCGCTCGTCCGGCATGCGCAGGAGCGCCGAGGGGTGGAAGGTCGCCATCCATGCCTTCGCCCACGGCGTCTCGAACACCTGGCCCCGGCTCAGGTTGATGCGAAAGCCGGGCCCGAGGAAGGCCTGCGCCGCCGTGGCCCCCAGGCAGAGGATCATCCTCGGCTTCACCTGCGCCACTTCGGCGTCCAGCCACGCCTTGCACGCGAGCACCTCGCTCCGTCCGGGCTTCGCGTGCAGGCGCTGCTTCTCCTCGCCCGCCACCCACCCGAAGTGCTTCACCGCGTTGGTGACGTAGAGCTGCTCGCGCTCGAGGCCCACCTGGGCGAGCACCGTGTCGAGCAGCTGGCCCGCGGGACCGATGAAGGGCCGGCCCATGCGGTCCTCCTGGTCTCCGGGTTGCTCGCCCACGAGCATCAGCCGGGCCCCCATGGGCCCCTCACCGAACACCGTGCGCGTGGCCCGCTCGTGCAGCGGACAGGCCCGGCAGCCTTGCGCCGCCTGGGCGAGCGAGGCGAGGTCCCGGTGCTCGGGCAGGAAGCGGCCCGCTTCGGAGCGCTCCAGCTTCGGGGTCACCATGCGCGAGGTGCGCTGGGGCGCCTGGCGCACCAGCTCCGGGATGAGCCGGGCCTCGGGCAGGGTGGCCCAGTGCTTCTTGGGCATCTCCGCGCGCATGGCCCGCACGTTGAGCCGCGCTGGATTGAAGGTCGACGCGTAGTACGTCCCCCACATCTCCTCCAGCGCATCGCCCTCGGGCGCTTGCGAGCGCGGCACGCCGGGGCCGTACGTGAGCTGCTCCTGGTCCCAGGACACGCTCGCGTCCGGCGTGAGGATGCTCCAGCGCATGGACGGAAAGCGCCGCGCGAAGAAGGGCGCCACGTAGCGCACGATGAGGTGCTCGGGCCGGTGCCACGCGATGAAGAACTCCTCGCCGTCCTGCTCCACCCGCCGGAAGCGCACGAAGGCCTTCATCTTGTGCGCGTCCCGCTGCACGGCCTTGGCCATCATGAGCACGCGGTGCACGTCCGCGTCGCTTTCGATCTCCAGCAGCTTGCGCTCGCCTTGCACGAGCCGCCACAGCACCCGGTAGAGCAGCCCCCAACGCTCCGGCGAGCGGTGACACGCCACCTTCCGTGCCAGCTCCAGGAACGCCGGAGGCACCGACAGGGCAGCGATGGGCGCGCTCGCGGGCACCGCGTCCGGCGCGAGCAGTGAACCCTGGCCGTGCCCCTCCTCGGTGAACAGCACCTGCTCCGGAGACACCCCTCGGGCGAGCAGTCCTCGCGCGGCGGTGCGGAACGAGTCCAGGTCCGGCCCCACCTCCACCCGCATCAGAGCTCTCCGGTGAGGGCTTCCCGGGCGGAGGCGAAGAGGGAGAGCTGGGTGGCGGGAGGCGTCACCCGCTCCACGAGCCGGGCCGAGTCGAGGAGCCCCGTGGGCCGGTGGTCCGCCGTCACGATGAAGGGCTTCATGCGCGCGAGCGGGACGTGCAGCCGCGCGAGGTCCGCGAGCGTGACGCGGTGCCAGCGGCGGATGCGGAGGATCCGGTCCACCGTGCGCACGCCCATGCCCGGCACGCGCAGCAGGTCCTCGCGCGGGGCGCGGTTCACGTCCATGGGGAACAGCTCCCGCCGGCGCAGCGCCCACGCGAGCTTCGGGTCCAGCTCCAGCGACAGGTCCGGCTTCTCGGGCGGCGTGAGCTCGTCCACGCGAAAGCCGTAGAAGCGCAGGAGCCAGTCCGCCTGGTACAGCCGGTGCTCGCGCACGAGCGGCGGCGCCTTCGCGGGCAGGCGGGCGTCGACGATCGGAATGGGGCTGTAGGCCGAGTAGTACACGCGCTTGAGCTTGAAGCGCGTGTAGAGGCGGTTCGCCGTGTCGAGGATGGACGCGTCCGGCGTGGGGGTGGCGCCGACGATCATCTGCGTGCTCTGGCCCGCGGGTGCGAACTTCGGTGCCTTGGGGCTCTCCTTGCGCTCGGCCTTGGATTGCTCCACGCGGGCGGTGATGTCCTTCATCGTCCCGCCCGTGACGGCGAAGCTCTTCTCCGGCGCGAGCTTCTTCAGGTCGCCGTCCGTCGGCAGCTCGATGTTGGCGCTCAGCCGGTCCGCGTACCGTCCCGCCTGCTCGATGAGCTCCGTGGACGCGCCCGGCACCGCCTTGAGGTGGATGTAGCCCTGGAAGCCGTGCACCTCGCGCAGCGTGCGCGTCACCTCGATGAGCTGCTCCATCGTGTAGTCCGGGCTCTTGATGACGCCGGAGCTCAGGAACAGGCCTTCGATGTAGTTGCGCTTGTAGAAGTCGAGCGTGAGCCGCACGACCTCCGCGGGCGTGAAGCGCGCCCGGGCGGTGTCGCTGGAGATGCGGTTGATGCAGTACTGGCAGTCGTAGATGCAGAAGTTGGTGAGCAGGATCTTGAGCAGGGACACGCACCGGCCATCCGGCGTGTAGCTGTGGCAGATGCCCATGCCCTCGACACTGCCGAGCCCATCCTTCGCCGCCTTGCGTTTGCCGCCGCTGCTCGAACACGAGGCGTCGTACTTGGCGGCGTCGGCGAGGATCTCCAGCTTCTTGCGCACGTCCATGAAGGCAACCCTACCCACCGCCTCTGACGCTCGACGCGGTGATGGGACGTAGCAGGCAGGGTGACGAGGGCTGCTCCTCCGCCTGCCTGAACAGCCGGCCGACTACCCCTTCAGGAAGGTGCCGTGGAAGCCCAGCGGCAGCGCGCGGGGCAGGGTGGCGAGCGCCACGGGTCCATCGTCCAGGTGCTCCGCGTCAAAGGCCGCCAGGCGCGTGTGTCCGCGCGTGCAGTCCAGCGACGTGCCCAGCAACCAGCCCTGGCCCTCCCTTGAACCGGTGGGCACGAAGAGGTGCTCCTCGGCGATGACTCCCGGGCCGTAGTCGAAGCGCTGCACCCTGTCGCGCTCGACGTCGATGCGCGCGATGACGCCCCCATGCGGGAGCACGGCGTCCTTGTCCTCCATCACGACGAAGTGCGCACTCCCGCTTCGTCCCGGGACGCGGGCGTCCACGACCGGGAACTCCGCGCCGTGGGAGCTGCGCAGGATGCGGCCCTGACCGGCGCCGAGGGGAATCTCCAACTGGGCCAGCCGCGCCGGTGGGCGATCCTTCACCCGGCCCTGGATGTCCTGGTCCACCGTCAGGTGCATGAAGTGCGCGTCCTCATACCAGCAGGCGTAGGCGCGCAGGCGGTCTCCGTCCTCCCACGCATGGCCGAAGTGGAAGACGAAGCCCGCGGGCAGCTCCCGCCGCACGACGCGCGTCAGGTCCGCCTTCTCCACCACGAGCACCGTCGTGCCCAGCGACGGCTGCCAGGCCTCCTTGTCGAACCACGTCAGGTTCTGCGTGTCGTCCCACAGCAGCGGCGCGAGCACCACGATGAGATGGCGCTCGGTCTGCGCGAAGGCGTGCGCATAGCCGGGGATGGGCATGGGCAGGGACGCGAACTGGAGCATCCGCCCGTCGGCGCTGAAGTGGTACAGCATCATCAGGCCCTGCTCACCGGCGTACGGCGCGAGCCCGTAGTTCCAATAGCTGCCGTCGCGCTCGGGCAACGGGTGCGCGGAGAAGGGCACTCCGGTCAGCTCCTCGGACCAGTCCTTCGTGCCGCGCGTCTCGAGCGTCTCCGGGTCCAGCCGGTACGCGGAGCCCGCCTCCCAGAGCGCGAGCAGCTCGCCGCCCACCATGAGCACCGATGTATTGGCCACGTTGTTGGCATCGTTGCCGCGCGCGGGCAGCTCGGCGGTGCCCAGCGCGTAGTGGCCCAGCCGCTCCTCGTTCTGGAACTTGAAGGTCGACACGAAGCGCCCGTGGTGGGTGACGCCACGGGACGAGACGCGGAAGGACTGCACCATGCCGTCACCGTCGAACCAGTGACGGACACGCTGGCCCGCGCGCTCCAGGCGGGCGGGGCCATTGCGGAACAGCGTGCCGTGCAGCGCGTCCGGGAAGCGGCCCTTCACCTGCGCGTCCACGGGTGCCAGCGCCGCGGACGTCACGGAGCGCCACCCCAGGGCCCAGTCAGGGGCCAGGGGCGGCGTGGCGGCGGAACGCGGGCCCGAGGCGCAGCCGGTGAGCAGCGCGGCACCCATCCCCTTCAACAGTGTGCGGCGGTCCATGGCGCGGGTCCTCAGAACACCGTCAAGGTGAGCAGCGTGCCATCGGCGGCCAGCGTGAACTTCGCCTCATCGAACTTGGGCTTTCCGCGCGCGCCCACGTTGTTGCTGAAGCCGTAGCCTTCCTTGGGGATGCCAATGAAGTTGGTGTCGAGCTTGTTGTTGTCATTGGCATCATGGAAGAGGCTCACGGCGTAGGTGCCCGGCGCGAGGTCCGGGATGGTGACGGTCACCTTCGCGTCCTTCACCTCCACGGTGCGAATGGCCACGGGCTTGCCCTTGTCGTTGAACGACGCGGCGTCGGCGTGCACGGCGATGAGGAGGTGGCCCGTCTTCTTCGTCAGGCCCTGGATGTCCAGGGTGAGCGTCGCGGCGTGAGCATTGGCGGCCAGCAGCAGCAGGGAAGCGGCGAACAGGGTCTTCATGAGGGGCCTCGGGTGTGGCGGGTGGATGCGAGGCAATATGAAGGGCCGTGCCCGGGGGCACATGTGCCTGAAGTCACATGCGGACGCTTTCTCTCCGCGCCTCCCGGGCGTATCCTTTTTCGCCCGTCGCGTGTCTCTCCGGCATGAGCACTGAATCCCAAGACCCGCTGGGAGACGCCGTCAAGGCGTCCTGGCGCCGTTTCATCGAAACCTATGAGCCGCTGCGCCCGGAGCTCTACCGGTACTGCCGGCAGTTGACGCGCAGCCCCTGGGATGCCGAGGACATGGCCCAGGAGACGATGGCCCGTGCGTTCGCGAGCCTCGGCATCATGGCGGAGCCGCCGCGCAGCCCGCGCGCGTGGCTCTTCCGGGTCGCGAGCAACCTGTGGCTCAACCGGATGCGACAGGCCCGGGAGGTCCCGGCTCTCGAAGGAGTCGAGGTCCCGGAGCCTGCGACGCGCGCCGAGCCGCGCGCGACGCGTGAGGCCGCGGGAACGCTGCTCTCGCAACTCTCACCGCAGGAGCGAGCCGCGGTCGTGCTCAAGGACGCCTTCGGGATGTCACTGGAGGAGACCGCGGAAGCGCTCTCCACCACGACCGGGGCCATCAAGGCCGCGCTGCACCGGGGGAGGGCGAAGCTGGTGACGCCGGAACCGGCTGAGCCGGCTCCGGTGGCGCCCGCCGTCCTCAACGCCTTCTGCGACGCCTTCAACGCGCGTGACCTGGATCGTCTCACGGCGCTCCTGCTCGATACGGCGACCCTGGAATACCCGGGCTTCAAGATCGAGTCCGGGGCCCAGGCGGTCCGCGACGGCTCGCTCCAGGGAACGCTCTTCGGCTGTCCCGAGGGGGGCTACGTGCTCGTGGATCCGCCGCGTTGCGAACTCCGCGCGCACCGCGGCGAATCGCTCTT
Organism: Corallococcus macrosporus; assembly: GCF_017302985.1. NCBI lineage: Bacteria > Pseudomonadati > Myxococcota > Myxococcia > Myxococcales > Myxococcaceae > Corallococcus > Corallococcus macrosporus. Next base: position 114,818 of record NZ_JAFIMU010000013.1, on the reverse strand, counting down.
CCTGTGGTGGTCCGGAGACGAAGTGCATGCCGTCGTGCGGGTCGAGCTGGACGGCGACCGCATCACGCGGCTGCGGAGCTACTACCACTCGCCCGAGGTCCTGACGGAGATCTGCCGCGAGCTCGACGTCCCCTTTCGCACGCACGGCTACCAGCCTGCTGCCCAGCACTGAAGGAACTGCCATGACAACCCAGACAGTCAGGTCCGCTGACGGAACGTCCATCGCGTTCGAGACCACCGGCAAGGGTTCACCGCTCATCCTGGTGGGTGGCTCGTTCTGTGACCGCACGGCGCCGACCTCGGGAACCCCGCTGGCGGCCCTGCTGGCCCATCGCTTCACCGTGTTCAGCTACGACCGGCGCGGCCGAGGAGACAGCGGGGACACACCGTCCCATGCGCTCGAGAGGGAGGTGGAGGACCTCGCGGCGCTCATCACCGCCGCTGGCGGATCCGCCGCCGTGTTTGGCAATTCGTCCGGCGGCCTCCTGGCCCTGGATGCGGCGGCGCGAGGACTCCTGATCTCGAAGCTGGTCGTCTATGAGCCGCCCGTCATCAGGGAGTGGCTGCGGAGCTGGTGGGCTGGGGCCACAGCGTCGGGGCGTCGACGCCCTGGACGCGCACCAGACTCTTCTGCGTCTGGCTGTCGAACACCTGGGCCGTGCGGCCCGCTTCGCTCAGGGACACGATGAGCACCATCGCGCCCCGCGCTTGAAGCATGAGGCGCTCTCCCTGCTGAGCCGCCAGTGGCTCCGGCGGCACCAGAGCACCGTCCCGTTCCCAGCGCAGGGGCAGGCTCGCGAAGTTCGAATCATCCTCAGGGTCCTTCGCGACTCGGTAATGCAGGACAGCTCCCGGTGTCGGCAAGGTCCGCCAGGCCTCCTCGTCGGTCGGGTCCTCGATCAGGGTGGTCTCCAACGTGTGGGCCATGGCCTTGTCCGAAGGCTTTCCTGGCAGCGCGTCGGCCGACGACACCGTTTGATCAAGCATCTTCTTCGCGGCATCGAGTTCGCTGACGTCGGGAGCATCCTGCGAGCCGAAGCTGCTCACCTTGGTCTCGATGCGCTTCCACGCTGCCCCCTCCATCCGGTAGGCGAACGCGAGCCCCGGAGCGTTCTCGGCATTGGAACTTCCATCCGCGACCGGGTAGCGCTGCCCTTCAAACGCAAGGAATTGCCTGCCGCCTTCTCCAGATTCCGGTGTGCGCTGAACGTAGACGTCCGCAACAAGTGCCTGGGGCCGGCCCTGTGTATCGAACCCCAGCTGCACCAGCGACGGCCCCTCCTTGCCCTCGACGGGGGCTCCCCCAGGCAGTGAGGAGAGCTCCAGCTTCTTGATGCTCTTGGTCGTGAAGTCCACGCGCCAGGCAAGGGGCGCGGTCCGCTCGCCCATGGCGGCGCTGAACGCAATTCCCTCGGTCGCCGCGGGGTTCCAGGACAACCCGGTCTCGTCGCATGCCGCGTCAAAGGCGAAGCGCTGGGGCTCCCCCGTGGGGAGTGGCTGTCGCACCCATTCACAGCGCTGGGGTCCCACGGATACAAGGTATGACAAGGCTGGACCCAGCTCCGCTTTGTTCGCGGGCGCGGGAGCGGAGGCCTTGGCAGGCGCGGGAGCGTTCGCGTCCGCCGTGGAGGGTGGGTTGGATTTGCATCCGGACACGGCAAATGTGAAGGCAACCAACATGTGAGACCAGCGATTCAAAGACATGGATTTCCTCCATCCAGAAAGCGCTTCCGCGTCTGGCCAGGGATTGCGAATTGATGTTATGCTAGCAAAAATTCAGCGAGGGCGTTGTATGACTCTACTCAATACGTCCATATCACTGTTCCTGCTGGCCGCCGCGCCCGCCATGGCGGACTCTTCGTCCCCAGGTCTACGGCTGCACGAGGGCCATCCCGCGGGCTTCAAGGTGGACGGCGCGCTCAGTGAGTGGAAGGCGTTGCCTCCTTCGCTGTCCCTCGGGGGGGAGCAGCGGGTGGCAGGAACCTCCCAGGTCACCTCGCCGCAGGATCTTTCCGCCCAGTTGTGGGTGGCGGTGGGGCCTGAAGGACTCGCCATGGCGGGCGAGGTACGCGATGACCGCGTGTTCCTGTCCGCCACGCCCGAGCAGATCCACCATGACCATCTGGAACTGTGGCTGGCGCTGCCCCAGCCCGAAATGCCGCCGCTTGCCTTCGTCAACCAGTTTGGTGAGCACCCGCTCGCGACCGCTGACGCCTGCGATGATGCGGAGGTCGTGACCTCGGGCGACCCCGCGGCGTGCCGCGCGTGGTGGAAGAAGCAGACGGAGCGCCGCAAGCAGTTGGTGCGCCCCTTCATCGCCCAGTATGGGCTGATGTCCGGAGGGGTGGTGCAATTCGGAAAGAAGGGGACGGTAGGCCCTATTCGCTACGAGTTGATGGACGGCGGCTACCGCTTCGAGGCGCTCATTCCCGCGAGCGCCTTTCCCCGCTCGGCCGAGGCCCCGCTGCGCAACCTCAAGGTCCTGGTGAGCCTGGTCGATAACGACGAGAACAAGAACAAGCTCGAAACATTCTTGTCGTCTGTCGCGGGCCAGCGCTTCGGCGATCCCAGCACGTTCCAGGCGGTGAAGCTTGCCCAGCCACTGCGTTTCGGGGCCTGGCCGGAGTTGTTCGAGCGGGCGTTGAAGGCCAACGAGCGCGGTTCCTATCAACCGGGACCGGACGTGCGAACGTTCGAGGTCTGGCTCAACCCCGCCAGGGGCTATCAATACTCGCCAGAGGCCCCGAGCCCCGAGGTGGTGAGCGTTGACCTCTCCAAGATGGAGCCCCAGGCCTCGCTCAATGACATCGAGGTCCTGACGGTGCCCGCGCAGGTGGAACCCACCGGGAGCCTGGGCCACTGGCTGGTGTCCCGCCGCGACAAGGCCTTGCTGGACACGCGATACAGTGGCACGCGAACCGTGCTCAACACGCGACGGCCGCCCGGACTGCACCTGCTGCTGGTGACCGAAGGGACTCAATCCCTGCTGGGGACCGGGACATGTGGTGCCTGCCCCATGGTGTCCTTCGAGGTCGTGCCCATGGACGAGCGCGGCAAGTTCGCGCAATCCATGTCGCTGGAGGGCGCCGCGAGCCAGGGGGACAAGGTGGAATGGGATGCGTCGGTGGACCTGTCGCGCATTGACGCCTTCATCGTGCCAGCGGAAGGCAAGTCCAGGCAGCTCGACGCTCGCTATACGTGGAACGCCAAGACGGGCCGCTACGACGAGAAGCGCTTCGCGCCGCCTGCCACGCCGTAGCGCGTCCGGAAGTTTGGAAGTTCCGACGGAAGTCATGCAGCAATACAAGGGAGGGGACTGCAGTGACCTATAGGATCGCGAACTCGCTCGACCAGCTGCGAAACGAATTGAACCGGTGTGCGCCCTCACGCGGAAAATCATGTGATGGCTGGATTGGCGATGCTGCCCATGCAGCTCGCGAGAGTGACCACAACCCCTGGGTGAAGGATGGTGCCACGGGGATCGTCACCGCGTGTGACTTCACACACGATCCCGCGGGCGGAGCGAACATGGACCACTTCGTGGCGCAACTGGTCGAGCGCCGCGATCCCCGCATCAAGTACATCATCTGGAACGAGAAGATCTGGCGCTCCTATGCCAGGCGTGGCGTGTCCGCATGGGCCCCGCAGCGCTACACAGGGGAGAACCGCCACACGAAGCACGCTCACGTCTCCGTGAGTGAGAAGAAGGCACTGTACGATTTGACCACGTCCTGGGGCATCACGCGGCTGTCGAAGATCGAGGGCACCCAGAGCGTTGCCCTCCCGCTTCAGCCACAGCCCTCGTCGACTGCGCGGCCGGCCACGGCGCATACATTCGAGGCGTATCGCGAGGGCATGACCCTGGGCGCGCGAACGCTGAAGGAGGGGCTCGCGGGCAACGATGTCAAATGGCTCCAGGCGAAGCTGGGGGTCCGCGCTGATGGTCTCTTCGGGCCCGTCACGGATGATTCCGTCCACGAGTGGCAACGCACACATGGCTTGGTGGCGGACGGGCTCGTGGGACCCCTGACCTGGAAGGCGCTCCTGAGCGGTCAGTCACGGTTCGCGAGCAGCCCCCCGAGTCAGGATCCCAAGACTCGCCCGCTGCAACAGATCACGCCGCCGGATGTCGCGGCTCCGGTGGGGCGCGCGGTCGCGGGCAGGGACTTCACCAAGAACGGCCGTCACTTTCCCAGCCGTGATGGATACCCGCTCTTTGCCCAGGGATACAACAGCGCCACGAGGAAGAACGAAACCTGGAGCGCCATCGTCATCGCGAGCAAGAGTGAGAAGAGTGTCGCCCAGATTGGCTGCGCCATGACCGCGGTCACCATGGCGGTCAGTGGCATCACCGGGCAAATGTATACACCGGACGACATGGCCCACTTCATGCTCAAGAACCATGGCTTCAACTCAGGTGGAAGCATCGTCGACTGGGACAAGTTGGGCCGGATCGCGAATCCAGAGGTGGACCTCAAGCGTCTGACGGGTTTCAAGGCCCCGGAGATAGACCGCGAACTGGCCGCGGGACGGCCCGTGGTGGTCCATGTGGACTATTACACTCGAAGCGGTGGAAAGAACCCTGGCAGGTACGATGGCGAAGGAGATCACTGGATCCTCATCACCAGCCGAACCTCGGCCAATTGCTACCAGGCCAGCGATCCCGCCGGTGGCAAGTTCCTCACGTTGCATGCGATGAAGGATGGCCGGCTGGAAGGCGACGGCCTCACCAAACACGGCACCCGCTACCGCACCGTCGGCAACGCCGTCACGTTCAGCCGGGGCCCGGCCCGAGGGAGGGTCGTCCCGGCGACGGTCGCGGCCGCCGTGGCAGTCGCGGCCGCCGTGGGGCGCGCGGCCGGGCAGTTCAAGCCCAAGGTCAAGGCTTCAGTCGCCCGGCAGCCCGCATCCCCCCTGGTCCGCCCTGCCACGTCCAAGGTCGCCCTGCCTTCGTTCCAGGGGGCGGACCGCGCGGGGACTGTCCGGGCCATCCGGGAGGAGTGCCTCCGCCAGGGAGTAAGGCTTCCGACCCAGATTGCCTATGTGCTCGCCACGGTGGAGCACGAGACGGGCGACACCTTCAAGCCCATCGAAGAGGCCAGCTACATGACCACGAAGGAGGCCGCCGCGTACCTTCGGGGCAAGAAATACCATCCCTATCACGGGCGCGGATACGTGCAGTTGACGTGGAAGCGCAACTACCAGAAGTACAGTGACCTCCTCGGCCTGGACCTGGTCCGTCACCCGGAACTGCTCCTGCAGCCCAATGTGTCGCTCTTTATCCTGGTGCATGGGATGAAGACGGGGGCTTTCACCTCGAAGAAGCTGTCGGACTACCTCACGGCGTCCCACGCCAACCTGCACGACGCCTTCCGCCGTGCACGCGCCATCATCAATGGCACGGACAGGGCGTCCGCCATCGCGGATCACGCCATGGTCTGGATGAAGTCCAATGAGCTCAAGAGAGTGGCGTAGGGCACCACGCCTGTTCACCGAGGCCTGGAGAGCACCTCGCGCATGTCCGTCGGCGCGCGACCGAGCAGCGTCCGCAGGGTGGAATTGGCCGTCGTGAAGTCACCCGTGCGGCTCGCTCGATAGCGCCCCGAAGGCATCTTCACCGCAGGCACGGAACCGACGAGGGGAAGGAGTTCGTGCGTGTCGTGGAGGTTCGCGAGTACGAGCGCCGCCGTGTGCTCGGGGCCGCGGAGGGGCAGGCGCCCGGAGGAGGTTGGGGAGAACGACAGCGCACCTGGGGTGCGTCGTCGTTCCTTGGATGGGAGCCTCGCCGGTGACAGCGATTCATGGCAGGAATCATGTCGAAGAGGTGGATTCGCCGGCCGGGCTCGCGTCCAGGGAGGACGCCCCCCGTCCTCGGCTGACGTCAGGGGCCCTCTTCCTGCGAGCGCTGTTTGCCCTGCAACGTCGCAGGGCGCGCGGCGGTGAGCGGCCGCGCGCCCGTGCTCGCGGGACGCGCTCAGGGCGTCCGGTGCTGCTTCGCCCACGCGGCGACTTCCGGCGTGCGCGTCTCCACCCACTGGCGGAACTCGTCCTCCGGGGACAGCTGCCCCTGGCTCGCGCCCGCGGAGGGCGGATGGCCGAAGAACCGGGTGTGGACCTCGGCCGCGAGCGTGCCGACCTCCACGCCGTGGGCCTTCGCCAGCCGCTCCAGGAATGCCGGGTAGTCCGCGCCCTTCATCCCCATGGCGTTGGCGCCCTGGCTCAGGCTGTCGAAGTGCAGGGGGGCCCGCGCGAGCTCCGGGTGGTCGGTGATGAACCGCTGCACCTGCTCCGGCGACATGCGTGCCTCCTGCCGCAGCCGCTTGTCGAGGAGGTCGGGGCCCAGGTCGATGAGGTTCTGCGCCAGCTTCGCGTCCATGCCGCTCTCGGTGAGCAGGCGCACCTGGGCGCCGCGCGTGGCGTACTGGTCCGGGTCCAGGTACTTCACCGTGAGCCCGCCCAGGAACAGCGCGGCGCCGATGAGCTGTCCGCCGGGGATCCACTCGGTCGCGGCGCCTCCTGCCATGAGGAGGGCGCCCAGCGCCTGGGCGCCGGATGCGCTCGCCTTCCAGTACTTGCCCTCCTGCACGGCCTGGAAGGTCTGGATGCCGTCGCCCACCGCGCCCAGCAGCGTGCCCACGCCGGACGCCTTGTCGAACACCTTGGAGAGGACCGGCGCCGCCTTGCCGAGCGCATCGAGGACGAACGTCGCGCCGTCCCCGCCGACGCTGAGCCCGTCGCCGACGATCTTCAGCTTCGCGGCGAAGTCCGCCTGGTTCCAGCCCGCGGCGTCCCCCACGGCCGCTGACGCGGTGACGAGGACGCCCAGCCCGCGCAGCGCCTGGCCCCGAGGGGAATCCGGGCTGCCCGGCAGTCCCGTCTCCTGCTCCTTCAGGAGGCCCCTGAGGGACTGGGTGATGCCCTGGACCTGCTCCTGCGTGGAGTCCGGCTTGATGCCGCGCAGCAGCTTGACGTACTGCTGCATGTCCTTCGGAGCCATCCCGAAGAGGTGGGCGTTCTTCGCGAGCCCGTTGAAGATGGCCTCGGCGCCTCCCTTCGACTTGAAGCCGGCCGCGAGGATGGCGCCTGAGCCCGCGCTCTTCACGAGCGCGACGGCGAGCTTCTCATCGAAGTCCTTGAGGTCCTTCAGCTTGCCGAGGGTGTCGAGGAACGTGGGGCGGTTCTCGCCCTGGGCGGTGAGCTGGGAGGCGAGGTACTCGGCGCCGGACTGCGTCGCCGCCATGCGCGGCAGCTCGCGGGCCAGCGCCACCACCTCCGGACCCTGCTTGCCCGAGGGCGGGCCATCCGGGGCCGCGCGGGCCAACAGCTTGCTGTATCGCTCGAACTCCGCGAGGTCATGCTTGCGCGCGGGGTCGTTCAGGTAGGTGGCGGTGAAGGCCTGCTGCTGCTCCGGGGTGAGGATCTTCGCCGGGCCGCTGAGCAGCTCCGTGAGCTGCTTCTGGTGCTCCTCCGCCTTGTCCGCGACCGCCGCGAACGGGGCTCGCAGCCCTTCGATGGCGCTCCACAGCGTCTGGTGGATGGCCTTGGCATCCAGGGCGCGGGTGGGCCCCTTGAAGCCGGGCGGGAGGGCCTCGCTCACGTTCAGCGCGCGCTCCATGTCGAACGCGAGGCGCGAGCCGATGCCCGTGTTGACGGCGGTCCGGATGGCGTGGCTCAGCGAGAGCTTGGCGAAGCCCGGAGGCGTGTCCCGCGTGAAGGCCCGGCCCACGAGGCCCGCGGTCGGCTCCCCCAGCCGCTCCGTGGCCCGCGCCAGGCTGAGGTACGTCTTCTGCTCGATGTCGGTCTCCGCCTTCGCCAGCTTGTCGAGCAGCGGCTGGTCACGCTGGAGGTCGGGGGCGCGCAGCGGCGGACGCGGGTGCAGCTGGCGGTCCGTCTCCGGTGACACGCCGGCGAAGAGCTGGCCCATCTTCGCGAGCGACGGCTCCGCGGCGCGGACGAACGCCTCCTGGTAGGCGGGATCCGGGTTGCTGGCGATGAGCTGCTCGAACTGCGCGGCCCCCTGTTCCAGGCTGTTCTGGAGCGTGCCCGCCAGGGCCTTCGCGTCCTGCTGCGCGCGCGTCTTGACGTCCGCGCCCGTCGCGCCCGCCCCGGTGACGTTGGCGACCCCCACGCCCATCGCGGGCAGCGTGAAGGGCTCCGGCTGGAACGGCGGGAAGCGCGCGGCGGCCTCGTCCAACAGGCGCGCGGTGGTGGTGCCCGCGCTGGCTCCCGCGCTGGCTCCGGCCTCCGCGGCCCCGGCGCCTCTCGAGGCCCCTTGAAGGGCGTTGAAGGACGGCTGGCCTCCGGTGGGGGAGAAGAAGACGCTGAGCTGCTGGCGCGTCATCGCCACCGGGCCCCCGGTGTGGAGCGGATCCGCGACGAGGTACTTCCCGTCCGGAGTCTTCGCGAGGATGGCGTTGAGGTGAGCGACGTCGCCCCGGCCCATGCGCTCGGGGAACTGCGAGCGCCAGGCCGCGTTGGTGGCGCCATTGGCGATGACGGGGTTGCCCGCCGCGAGCTGCTGATCCAGCGACTCCCAGCCCTGCCCGTAGCGAGACGTGAGGCCCGCACCCTTGATGCCGTCGGCCACCATGGTGCCGCCCGTGAACTCATGGTCCCGGTCCAGCAGCGGCACCCGCGTGCCGTCCGACGCGTTCACGAAGGTGAACTCCGACGTGCGGCGCGGGCACATCAGCGCGCGCGCATGGTCCACCTGCTGCTCCTTCGTGAGGCCCGGGGGCATGTGGCCCGTGTACGCCAGGGACATGGCGAGGCTGGCGGGGCCGCAGTTGGTGCTGCCGGACGGACCGTGCGGGTTGTACTCGGAGGTGAACTGGGTGATGAACGCGGCCTCGGCGGACATGGCGGGGCCTTGCGTCTTGCCGGCCGTCTGCGCGGAGCGCGCGAGCGACTTCGACAGCGCCTCGCGGGTGGCGGCCTCGTAGCGGCCATTCGCGGGGACGCCGTTGTCCTTCTGGAACTTCTGCAGCGCGGCCTCCGTCTGCGGACCGAACTGGCCCGGCCCGGTGGCGACCTGCTCGCGCGTGAGATAGCCCAGCTCCACCAGTGAGTCCTGGAGCTGCTTCACGTCCACGCCGGTGTCGCCGCGCTTGAGGTTCTTCTCCGGCACGGGCCGGGGCTCCGGCTCCGGCTCGGGAGGAAGCGGCGGCGGCGGGGGCGTCAGGCGCTCCCGGTGTGCCGGGGGCGCGTCCTCGAAGCGGGAGGCTGAATCCGGGCCTTGCGCACCGGGAGCGCCTTCCTCCCGGAGGACGTTGGCCTCGGAGCCCTCACGGGCCTCGGCCTTGCCATTTTCTGAGGAAGAGATTGTCTGGGTTGGATACGACGGACCATCGACTCGCATGACGTGCTGCCCCCCTCTGATACATCCGAGATTCTTCTCTTTGGATTGTCCGCGGGGGTGACGGGAAGTTGCCCCGCCGCACCTCTCGTGAAGACGACCCGGACCGGCGCTGGGGGTACGCAACCAGCGCGAATCGATTGCGGCGGGGCTCCTCGCGGGACGCCTCTCCCCTCAACAGGGCCCCCATGCCTCTTGTGCGTCTCGTCGGATTCTCCTGCGCATCAGAAGAGCGTGGGGCCCGGAGCGCGCTACGTCTTCACGGCGCTGCACCGGGACGAAGCGGACTTTGAGAAGGACAAGACGTCGAGTTGGCAGCAGGGGACCGAGATCGCCATCAATCAGTTCGTGGAGCACGTGCTGGCGATGAAAGAGTCCGGGACGACTTGCCTACGTCGCCGGGTACAGCACCTCTCGCCCCCGTACCACCGCGAAGGCCGTGAGCCGGTGCGGCTCCGTGCGGGTGGGGCTCGTGATGTGCGTCACCAGGACGCCCCTCGCCCAGAGCGCATCCGCCACCAGCGAGCGATGGCAGCGCCAGCGCAGCGCCTCCGCGCACATCACGGCCACCGGCCCCCGCAGTGCCACCCCGCGCAGCGACTCCAGCCCCTGCGCGAAGTCCTTCGTCAGCATGTAGTCCGCGTAGCCGCGAAAGCTCAGGTTGCGCCAGGCCGCGTTGGGCGAGTCCTTGCGCGGACGCCGCAGCCCGCCGAGCGCTGCCAGGTGCAGGTGCTCGACGCCCACCTGGGCCAGCGTCTTTCCCAGCACGTCCACGTTGAACTGCGGGTTCTTGCGGGAGCGCGGCACCGTGCGGATGTCCACCAGCGTCCGCACGCCGTTCGCCCACAGCATCTCCACCAGCTCCTCGATGGGGCGCGTGGAGTGGCCCAGCGCGAACACCTGGACGCCGCTCCACCCCCTCGCTCGCCTGGGCATCTCCATCATCGTTCTAACGAAGCGCCGCGAGGGCCGCGCTGACCTTCGCCGCCGTCACCGACACGGGCGTCGTCACCTCCGGAGCAAAGATGGCTACGCGGAGCTCCTCGAAGGTCCACCGCAGCTCCTGCGCCGCGTCCTGGTCACGCACGCTGGCTCGCCTGGCGAGGAAGGACTCCCACAGGGGCGTGAAGGGGGCGGCCTTCGCTGCGTCCTTGGCGGGGTTCGCCACCGCGCGCGCCAGCCGTGCCTGGGCCGCACGGAGGTAGCGCGAGTAGTTCAGCAGGCGCGTGAGGGGAATCCACTCGATGAGCTTCGCGGGGAACAGGTGCCCGAGCTGCGCGCGGATGTCCCTCACGGCCGCCGCGCCGCTCGGCCCCTTGGAGGCGGCCTTGAGCGCGGCGAGCGTCTCGGCGAGATCCCCGGAAGTGGCGACGACGACGTTCGCCCAGTCCCGGGCCGCCTGCTCGATGCGCGGGGAGCCCTCTCGGAGCAGCGTCTCGAAGGCTGCCTTCGTGCGGGGCAGCGGCGCACCCGGTGCGAGCTTGAACGCATCATCGACGCTGCGGGCGAGGACGAGCGCCTTGAAGGCGTCCGCCTGGCCGCGCGCGGGCGGCGCGCCGTCCAGGGAAGGGAAGGGCATCGGCATGCGCGCGGCGCTGACGGCCACGTGTCCGCGCGCGGCGAGCATCAGGAGCCGGCGGATTCCCGTGCGCGAGGCCGCTTCGGCGGCGGCGGCGGTCTCCAGCAGCACCAGGTCCACGGTCGCGCCCCGGTCGACGAGCGCGGGATAGCTGCGGACCTCGAGCCCGCCGACCCGCCGGGTGACCACGGCCGGCAGCTCGCCGAAGGTCCAGGCGGTCAGCCCCTTGCGCTCCCAGTCCGAGGTCGGTGCCACGCTGCGCAGCGCCGCCCGTGCATGTCCCCCGTGCTGCTCGAGCAGCGCGTCGGCGTCGCGGCTGCGCGCGATCTCCTTGCCCCGCTCGTCGAGCACCCGGAGCGTGGTGCGCAGGTACGGCGGCACGGCATCCGCGCGGAACGACTCCTCGGGCAGGTCCAGGCCGCACAGCCGGGACACCGCACGCGTGAGCGCTGGAATCATCGGCCCGCGGAAGGGCGTGAGTTCCTTCTCGAGACGGTCGACCAGCTCCGGCACCGGCCCCAGCTGCTTGCGCTGGGCGCGGGGGACCTGCTCGAGCAGGGCGGTGAGCTTCTCCCGCTGCCACCCGGGGATGGTCCAGTCGAGCTCACCCGGGACCAGCTGGGCGAGCAGCAGCAGCGGCACGCTCACGGTGATGCCGTCGTCCTCGGCCGAGGGGTCGAAGGTGTACGTCACCGGCACGGACGCGCCATGCAGCGAGATGGCATCCGGGTAGTGCGCCGGGGACAGGCCCGGGTCGTGCGAGAGGGCATCCTCCATGGAGAGGACGAGCACGTCGGGGTCGTCCGCCTCGGCCTTGCGGCGCCAGACCTCGAAGGCCGCTCCGTCCGTCACGTCCTCCGGGACGCGGTGGTCGAAGAACGTCAGCAGCGCCTCGCTGTCGAGCAGCTCGCTGCGCCGGGCCTTGTCCCGAAGGCGCGCCACGCGCTCGAGCACCTGGCGGTTCTTCTCCTGGAACGCCCCCCGGGTGCGGTACTCGCCGCGCACCAGGGCATGCTCGAGGAACATCAGCCGTGCCTCGGTGGGGTCCGTGTTGGCCAGCGGCACGGGGCGCTCCTTGAAGACCTGGAGCCCGAACAGGGTCGCGTTCTCCTTCACGATGGCGCGCGCGGACTTCTCCGACCAGTGCGGATCGGAGTAGCTGCGCTTGAGCAGGTGGGGGGCCGCCGACGCGAGCCACTCCGGGTCGAGCTTCGCCACGGTGCGCGCGAACAGTTGGGACGTCTCCACGAGCTCGAAGGCCATCACCCAGGCAGGCGGCTTCTTCGCGAGCGCCGACGAGGGGTGCACCATGAAGCGCGTCTGCTTCGCGCCCGTGAAGAAGCGCTGCTCCGGATTCCACTGGCCGATGCGGGACAGCAGCCCCGTGAGGAGCGCCTGGTGCAGCACGTCTCCACGTGCCGGCGCACCCCGGCCCTTGCGCGGCAGGCGCAGCTCGCGGACGGTCTCCTCGAGCTGGCGCTGGACGTCGCGCCACTCACGCACGCGCAGGAAGGACAGGAAGTTGTCCCGGCACACGCGCCGCAGATGGGACGTGCCCCGGCCCTCGGCCTCGCGCACGAAGGCCCACAGCTTGAGCAGCCCCGCGAAGTCCGAGTGCTCGTCACGGAAGCGCGCGTGCGACTCGTCCGCCTTCTGCGCGAGCTCCCGTGGCCGCTCGCGCGGGTCCTGAAGGTTGAGCGCCGCGGCGACGACGAGCACCTCCTCCAGGCACCCGTACTCGGCGCCGGCGAGGATCATCCGAGCGATGCGCGGGTCCACCGGGAAGCGCGCGAGCTGGTGCCCGAGCTGCGTCAAGGTGCGCTCCTTGCCCTCGATGGCCCCCAGCTCCTCGAGCACCCGCCAGCCCTCGGCGATGGCCTTCGGCTGGGGCGGGTCGAGGAAGGGGAAGTCCTCGACGTCACCGAGGCCGAGGGACTTCATGCGCAGGATGACCCCCGCGAGCCCGGTGCGCTTGATCTCCGGGTCGGTGAAGGCGGGCCGCGAGGTGAAGCCCTCCTCGTCGTAGAGGCGCACGCAGATGCCCTCGCGCACGCGGCCGCAGCGCCCCTTGCGCTGGTCGGCGCTGGCCTGCGAGACCGGCTCGATGTGCAGGCGCGTGGTGCCCGAGCGCGGGTCGTAGCGCGACAGGCGCGCCACCCCCGTGTCCACGACGTACACGATGCCGGGGATGGTGACCGACGTCTCCGCGACGTTGGTGGCGAGGATGACGCGGCGCTGGGGGATGGTGGCGAAGACGCGCGACTGCTCCGCGGCGGACAGGCGCGCATACAGCGGCTGCACCACCGTGCCGCGCAGCTCGCGCGCGTTCAGGGCGTTCTCGGCCTCGCGGATCTCCCGCTCTCCGGGGAGGAACACGAGGACGTCCCCGTCCGGGTCGAGCGAGATGACGTTCGCCACCGAATCGGCGACGGCGTCCGCGAGCTCGGCGTCCTCGGGGGGCGGCTCGTAGAGCACGTCCACCGGGAAGGTCCGGCCCTCCACCTGGATGACCGGAGCCCCGCCGAAGAACTGGGAGAAGCGCTCGGTCTCGATGGTGGCCGAGCTCACCACCACCTTGAGGTCGGGGCGCCTGGGGAGGATGCGCTTGAGCCACCCGAGCAGGAAGTCGATGGTGAGGCTGCGCTCGTGGGCCTCGTCGAGCACGATGGTGTCGTAGCGGCTCAGCAGCGGATCGCTGTGGATCTGCGCGAGCAGGACGCCGTCGGTCATGAACTTCACGGCCGTCCGCTTGGACGAGCGATCCTCGAAGCGGATCTGATAGCCGACGTCCGTGCCCAGCTCCGTGCCGAGCTCGCGAGCCACGCGCGCCGCCACGCTCGTCGCGGCGATCCGCCGGGGCTGGGTGACGCCAATCTGGCGCGGGCGGCCGCGCCCCATGGCGAGCAGGACCTTCGGAAGCTGCGTCGTCTTCCCAGAGCCGGTGGCCCCCGCGACGATGACCACCTGATGGGCGGAGATGGCGGCGGTGATGTCCTCCACCCGGCTCGAGATGGGGAGCTCGGGGGGGAAGCGCAGGGTGGGCACGCCGCCGGGGGTCGTAGGGGAGGGTGAGTCGCCGGACATGGTCCCATGGACTAGCACTGATGCGTGCGCTTCGCCCCTAGTGCGCGCCGGGGCGTCCACGCCCAGGAGTCAGAGAAAGCGTTGAAGTCTCGTTAAGTGAACGTTGCGGAGAGTGCGTGGTTGGCGCGAGCATGCGGTCCTCACCCTCAAGGAGTGTTCGCCCATGCGAAGCCCCCGGACTTCCAGCCGTAGGACGCTGCTCGGAACGCTGCTGTGTACCCTGTCCCTCGTGGCCTGTGGTCCGGCCCCGGAGGCCGAGCCCACCGACACCACTCCCCTGGGCACGGAAAAGCAGCCCGTCGTCTACGGGACCGACAACCGCACGGACGTGTACGCGCACGCGAACGCCACGCTGCGCGCCCGTGCTCAGCAGTCCACCGTCGCGCTGATGAACCCTTCGGACTTCAACGCGACCAACATCAACAACGTCACCTTCAACGCCTCCACGCTGCGCTCCGCGTACAACCTCTGCACCTCCGAGCGCTTCCTGGACGACCCGACTCCGGCCTTCTGCTCCGGCACGCTCATCGACGATGACCTGGTGCTCACGGCGGGCCACTGCATCACCAGCGCGTCGGCCTGCACCAGCACGCGCTTCGTCTTCAACTTCTACCGCACCGCCGCCGGCACCCTGCAGACGGTGACGACCGCGGACATCTTCTCCTGCAAGGAGATCGTCGCGCGCCAGCAGGGCACGGTGGGCGGCCGCAACCTGGACTTCGCCGTCGTCCGGCTGGACCGGCCGGCCACCCCGCGCTTCACGCCCGCCCCCATTCGCGCGGGCAATGCCGCGCTGCCCGTGGGCACCAACGTGACGGTCATCGGCTCGGGCAGCGGCATCCCCTTCAAGATCGATTCGGGCGGCTCGGTGCGTGACGCGCGCGCGGGCACGCTGGACTACTTCGTGGGCACCACGGACACGTTCGGCGGCAACTCGGGCTCGGGCGTGTATGAGAACAACGGCTACACGGTGGCCGGCATCCTGGTGCGCGGCGAAACCGACTACAAGGCCAGCGGGAGCTGCAACGTCGTCAACACCTGCACGGAGACGGGCTGCCGCGGCGAGGACATCACCTACGTCCGGCCGGCCATCGACGAGTACTGCGGCGTGGCGACCAGCACGCGCCTGTGCGCGGGCTACCCGCCGCCCCCGACGCCGGTGACGTTCACCTTCACTGCCACCAACACCAACAGCGCCAACCAGAACACCGTCAACCGGAACGTCACCCTGGCCGCCGGGCAGACCCTCAAGTTCGGCACCTGCTCGGTGGCGGGCGCCTCCGGCACGGGTGACACGTACCTGCGCCTGTACAACGGCTCCACCCAGGTGGCCTTCAACGACGACGCCTGCGGCACGCTGTCCTTCGCGAGCTTCAAGGCCACGACGGCGGGCACGTACCAGATCCGCGCCGGCTGCTACAACACCGGGAGCTGCAGCGGCACGGTGGCGTACACCGTCCAGTAGTCCCTGAAGGATCGAAGCGGGCGGTGGCGTCCGTCACCGCCCGCGCCGGGCTCCACAGGCGCCGCCGTCACTCACCTCCCGAGTTCGGTCGCGAGCAGATCGAACACCCGCCGGATGCGCTTGCTGGTGTTCAGCTCGCGGTGGGTCGTCAGCCAGATGGGAAGGAGCAACGGGGTGAGGCTGGGGAGGGCCCGCCGGACCCGCGGCTCGGTGTCGCCCACGCGCTCGGGAGCGACGCCCACGCCGATGCCCCGCTTGACCATCTCCCAGTGCACGAGGTGGTTCCCCGTCAGCACCGGGAAGTTCCGTTGCGTCAGGCTCAAGCCCAGCCCGTTCAGCCCGTGGAGCATGGCGTCCGTTCCGCCAAGCCCGATGAAGTCGGCGCGGCTCAGTGCCTTCGGCGTCCGTGGGTTGCCGATGCTCGCAAGGTAGCCGGTCGCGGCATACAGCCGCATCGGGTCGTCCCTGAGCCTCGTGGCGATGAGGTCGGGCTGGGTGGGGCGGAAGTTCCGGAGGGCGATGTCCGCCTCCCGCCTGCGCAGATCGACCGCGGTGTTGGTTGCGACAAGCTCGATTTCGACGCCCGGCGCTTCACGCCGGAGCTTCTCCACGATGGGTGGCAGCAGGAACGCCGAGTAGATCTCGTTGGCCGAGATGCGGACCAGCCCGGTGATGCTCTGCGACTGTCCGCCGGCCACGAGCGAGACGCGTCCCGCGGCGTCGCCCATGGCTCGAACGTGGTCGAGCAGCTCGCGCCCGCTCGGCGTCAGAGAGAGGCTCCGTCCCACACGCTCGAACAGGACCACGCCCAGCTCGTCCTCGAGCGCGCTCACCTGACGCCCGAGTGTCGGCTGCGCCATTCCGAGCGCACGCGCCGCCGCCGTGAGCGAGCCCTCCTCCGCGGTGACCAGAAAAGCCCGCGCTCGATTCCAGTCGAACTTGACCGACCGCCAATCCATGCATTTGTGCATATCAGTAGAAGGAACTCAGTCAATTACGACAGGGGCACAGAGGGCTATCTGTTCGCCCATGACCTCTACCCCCAAGGCCGAGCGGCTCGTGTCCGCTGCGCTGGTCGCGCTCTCGCTCGTACCCATCCTGGCCGGCGCCGGCCGTCTGACCGAGCTGGCGGGCGGCGCTGAGCTCACGCCGCACAATGCGCGGTTCTTCGCATCGCCCCTGCCGGTGGTGCTGCACGTCCTCTGCGCCAGCGTGTATTGCGTGCTGGGTGCCTTCCAGTTCGCCCCGGACTTCCGCCGTCGGCGGCCCGGCTGGCACCGCGTCGCCGGGCGGCTCCTGGTCGCGTGCGGCCTCGTGGCCGGGCTCTCGGGCTTGTGGATGACGCTGTTCTATCCGCGCGCCGAAGGTGACGGTGAGCTCCTCGACGGCCTGCGGCTCCTGTTCGGCTCGGCGATGGTCCTGTCCCTTGTCCTGGGGCTGACCGCGCTCCGGCGGCGGGACGTTGTGGGCCACCGGGCCTGGATGATTCGAGGCTACGCTGTCGGTGTGGGCGCGGGCACGCAGGTGCTGGTCACCGTGCCCTGGTTCCTCATCGCCGGAACGCCCGGCGAGCTCGCCAGGGCGCTGCTGCTGGGCGCCGGCTGGGTCATCAACCTCGCCGTCGCCGAGCGGGTCATTCGTCTCCAACCCCCAGGAGGGACAAGCCCATGGCCATCGAGACACTCTCCTCGAAGGAGGTCTACCGGAACCGCTGGATGACCGTGCGCGAGGACGTCATCCGCATCTGGAGTTCTCCAGGGAACCTGGGAGGACCCTGGTGAATCCCGCCGAATAGGCGATGGAGTCGACCTTGGACTTGTCGTTACCAGCTGCACACCGCGCGATGCCGTACTATCGGCGCATGACGACGCAGCGCACGCTCACGGACCTGATGGCGGAAGTGCATCGCCGCGCCCACGAATGGGCATCGCCGCAGGACCTCGGCGTCGAACGCCCTACGGTCACGGCCGCCTGGCTGACGAGCGACGATCCGGTCGCGATGCTGCTCCTGCTCGCGGCGGTTCATCCCCGACGCGAAGAGGCGATGTGCATCGAGCTGGCGACCCGGATGTCGTTCTTCGAGCCCATGCGGTACGAAGCACACCTGATGAGTCGCCGCCGCAGCGGCATGAACTTCAATGGTCGGTCTCCGTTCTACTTCATCGCGCTCTACCAGCGGATGCGCAGTGCCCTGCAGCCGTTCGACGACACCGAGCGGTCGCAGCTCGGGCCCAAGCTCGCCGAGGCGATCCGTGGCGTCGTCCCCGATCCGTTCACGCTCGCCAGCCCCGCCATCTAGGGCCCGGTAGCAGGCGGGCTCGTCCCGCTTGGGTTTTCCGCATGACTTTCCTGGTCCCCGGCTCCTGGACTGGAGGGGGAGGGTCATGGCCCCCTTTCAGGACCTAACGGGGGCGACATGCGGTGGATTGTCGGATGGATGGTGGTGCTGGCCCTGGGCTGTGCCGCGAGAATGCCTGCGGAAGGGGGGCAGCAAGAGGCACGGCTGAGCGAGGCTCGGAAGGCCTATGTCCGGATGCTGGAGCTCTACGGCGCGGGCAGGTACGCGGAGGCCCTGGCGCAGGGCGAACATGCACTCGTGCTGCAAGAGGCGGTGCTCGGGAGCATGCATCCCGAAGTCGCCGACTGTTTGAACCGGCTCGGCGTGTTCTACCAACTCCAGGGAGACTTCGGCCGGGCGGAGCCCCTGCTACGACGCGGGCTTGCCATTCGAGAAGCGACCCTTCTGGAAACCGCTGGCTCGCGCTACGCCCTCGGCCACTCCACGGCCCTGGAGTCATACAGCCGGGCCCCGCAGCTCCACGCGAATGAGTCCAGGTTCGAGGTCGCGGCCATTCACACTGGCGGGATGACCGAATCAATCCAGTTCGAGCAGTCCCTGATTGCTCCTTTCGGGAACCAACAACTGTCCAGCACTGTCGAATTCTACCAGGAGCCGGGGTTCGCTCCTCAGGACAAGGTCCTTGGCAGGAACCGGACTGCCGTCGCCGAGTCCCTCGACAATCTCGCCAATCTCTATCAAGAGCAGGGATTGTACAGTCGGGCGGAACCGCTCTACGTGCGCGCGCTCGGTCTCTGGGAGGAGACGTTCGGCAAGGACCACCCCGCCTTCGCGGATTCTCTCAACAATCTGGCGCTGCTCTACCGGCAGCAGGGATTGTACGGCCAGGCGGAGCCGCTGTATGTGCGCGCGCTGGCCCTCCGGGAAGCGGCCCTCGGTGGGAGCCACCCGCACGTCGCGGCATCGCTCAGCAACCTGGCCACCCTCTACCAGGACCAGGGCTTGTACGGTCAGGCGGAGCCACTGTACGTGCGCGCGCTTGCCATTCGGGAGACGACGCTTGGCAGGAACCATCCCAGCGTCGCGGCATCGCTCAGCAACCTGGCCACCCTCTACCAGGACCAGGGCTTGTACGGCCGGGCGGAGCCGCTGTTCGTGCGCGCGCTGGCCATACGGGAAGCGGCCCCTGGCAAGAGCCCTCTCGAACTCGCCGCACTGCTCAACAACCTCGCCAGCCTCTACCTCGCCCAGGGGAGGCATGGCCAGGCGGAGCCGCTGTACGTGCGCGCGCTGGCCATCTGCGAGGGGACACTCGGCAAGCGGCATCCCCATATCGCGGCCTTGCTGAACAACCTGGCCACCCTCCATCGGAACCAGGGACAGGACGACCCGGCGGAGCGGCTCTACCTGCGAGCCCTCTCGATTTGGGAGGACGCCTTCGGCCCCCATCATCCCGATGTCGCCGGTTCGCTGAACAACCTGGCCACCCTCTACCGGGACCAGGGGCGGTACAGCCGGGCCGAGCCGCTCTACCGACGCGCGCTTGCCATCCGGGAGTCGGTGCTCGGCAAGAACCATCCGGACCTCGCCGCTTCGCTCAACAGCCTGGCCGTCCTCCAGCTGGCTCAACACCGCCTGGACGCGGCCGTTCCGTTGTTCACGCGCGCCTTCGTCGTGTCCGAGCAGCGCCTTCGCAAGGAGGCGCTGGATTTCTCCGAAGCGCGGCTCGCCAGCTTCCTCCAGTTGCTGCGCACCGACGAGGAGCGCCTCTATGCACTGCTGCGCGCGCACCCGGAGTCCGCCGACGTCCGGCGCCTGGCCCTGAGCGCCGCGCTGCTCCTCAAGGGGCGCTCCGTCGAGGAGACCGCCGACATCTCCCGCGCGGTCTACCGGAGCCTGGGCGCGGAGGAGCGCGGCACCTTCAAGCAGTTGCGCGGACTGCGTACCCAACTGGCGAGCCTCTCACTGCACGGGCCCGGCACGCTCTCCCTGAGGGCGTATCAGCAGCAGCTTCAGGCCCTCGCGGAGCAGGGGGATGCTCTCGAAGCCACCCTCGCCCGGCGCTCGGCTCCGCTGCGCACGCTGGCCGCGCTGCCCGCTCCCGCCGACATCGTCGACCGCGTCGCCGCGGCCCTCCCTGGGGACGGCGCCCTGGTGGAGTTCCTCACCTACGAGGACCGCCCCCTCGTGCCAGGGGCCGGTGCTCCCGGTTCCCAGCTGCGGTGCCTGGCGCTGGTGCTCCTGCCCGACGCGAGCCTTCGCGCCGTCGACCTGGGCCCCGCCGGCCCCCTCGAAGCAGCCGCCTCACGGCTGCGGGACGCCCTGGCCAGCCGGGATGCCGCCTTCCAGTCCCACGCCCAGGCGCTCTACCGGCTCGCGTTCCAGCCGCTGCTTGCGTTGTTGGGGAAGGCCCACCGTCTCTTCCTTTCACCGGATGGGCAGCTGTCCCTGGTCCCCTTCGCCGCCCTGCACGACGGCGAGCGGTTCCTCGTGGACGCCTATGACTTCACCTATCTCACCTCCGGCAAGGATCTGCTGTCCCGGCTCCAGCAGCTCCAGCCGGCTTCTTCCGTGGTCGTCCTGGCGGACCCTGCATTCAACACGCCGCTCCCGGTGCCTGCCGCGGTCGCGGTGGGGATTCCGGAGCGAGCCGAGCGCTCCTTCTCGTCGCGGAGTCAGGAACTGGCGAGCCGGGACTGGAACCTCGTCCCCTTGCCAGGATCCCGGCAGGAGGCGGAGGCCATCCAGCGCCTGTTCCCGCAGGCCCAGCTCTTCCTGGGGCCGGAGGCGACCAAGGAGCGGCTGCTGCACCTGACCCGTCCCGGCATCCTCCACCTGGCCACTCACGGCTTCTTCCTGGATGACGACGTCGCTGCCGTCGGCTCCCGCGCCGTCGCCCACTTCGGCGCGCTGGGGGAGAACGCGCTCGCTTCCCGCGCGCCGGATCCCCTGCTGCGGGCGGGCCTGCTCTTCGCGGGCGCGAATGCGCGGACGCCCGCCATGGCAAGTACCTCGGGGGCTCCACCTGATAGCGCGCTGGTGACGGCGCTGGAGTTGGCGGGGCTGGACCTGTGGGGCACACAGTTGGTGGTCCTCTCCGCCTGCGACACCGGCCGGGGCGACGTCCGCCGGGGGCAGGGCGTGTATGGGCTGCGGCGGGCCTTCCTCGTGGCCGGCGCCGAGACCGTGGTCACCAGCCTGTGGAAGGTGGATGACCAGACGACGAGCGCATTGATGGAGGCCTACTACCGTAACCTGCTGGCGGGGCAGGGGAGGGCCGCCGCGCTGCGCGAGGCCATGCGCAAGCTCCGGGCCGCCCGGCCCCATCCGCACTACTGGGCCCCCTTCCTCGTGCTGGGCAGGGAGGCCCCTTTGCGTTGGCTCACATCCGAACTCCATTCAGTTCGATGAAATGAATACATGGCCCAAGAGGCCACATGGCCGTCTCGTTACCCCGCCGTCCCCGTGCTCCACAGCACCTGCCCCTGCGGCGAGGCGATGACATGGAGCCGGCATCGTAGGGCGTGACGGCGAGCCAGAATCCGCCGAAGTCGTCGGCGCACGTGCCGGTCCGGACGAACTCGTGAACGAAGCCGAGCGTATGCCCCAGCTCGTGCGCCAGGAGGCCTGACAGCAGGGGCCAGCCAGTGCCGCTGACGAACGCCATGTTCGAGATGTAGAGCGTGCGCCGATCGCGAGCACTGCGGGGTACGAAGGCCGACGCGAGGGTGGTCGTGCTGGTGAAGGGGGCGACGTTGAAGACGACGTTCCCATTCGTGTTGGTGCAGTTCGCGTCCTGATCCGGGCGATAGACGAACTGGATGGACGCCTGCGCGCCCCACGCGCCGCGTCTGGCGTGTCGCCGCAGCCTCCGCAGACCAAGGTCAGTGCAAGCGCGCCGCGTACCAGGGGCATGGAATTCTTCGTCAAGTGATTCCTCCGCTTCAGTTTGCCTGGGGAGAAGTCCACGACAGGGAAAACGATGCAGGGTTGCCTTCACTGGCCCTCCAGCAGCAGCTTCCCGGTCGCTGGGTCTGGGTTTTACCCGGGTGATATTGACGGGGCATTTATACCCGGATAGAAATGGCGTCATTCTGATTCCTGCCCGGGCAGGGGCACTCACAGGAGTGATGTCATGACCGCATTCGATTTGAGCCGTGGCGCGGGCGCTCCGGTTGCCGACGAGATCGACTTCGTCGAACTGCGTGTCACGGGGGACCTCCCGCGCGGACTCGACGGAACGCTGCTGCGCAACGGGCCGAACCCCCTGCGCGGCCGCTTCGAGGGCAACGACGTGCTGGCGTGGTGGCCGGAAGCGGCGATGCTGCACGCGATCTCATTCGAGGACGGCCGCGCGGCCCGCTACCGGAACCGCTGGGCGCGCACGCGCCGGTGGGCTGACGTGTACGCGCCCGAGCAGGCGCCGCATCTGACTGACACCAACCCGAACGTGAACGTGGTGCTGCACGCGGGCGAATTGCTGGCGTTGGCGGAGGGTGGGGCGCCGCTCGCGATTACCGCCGAGCTCGATTCGCTCGGCGTACCCCGACGGCACGCAGGGGGCGGTGGCGGGATGACCGCGCATCCGAAGGTCGATCCGCTGACGGGCGAGCTCATCTCGTTTCGCGCGGACTGGCGCGCACCGTGGCTGCGCTATGGCGTCGCGGACGCGCAGGGCGTGCAGCGCGTCGACGTCGTCGTCGACGTGCCGGCGCCGTCAATGATGCACGACCTCGCGATCACCGCGACCCGCAGCCTGCTGCTCGACCTGAACGTCGGGTACGACTTCTCGATGCTGAAGCAGGGCCACCGGATGCCGTTGCGCTGGTACGACGACCGGCCGGCGCGCATCGGCGTGATTCCGAGGCACGGCGGCGACGTGCGCTGGTTTGGCATCGAGCCTTGCTTCATCCTGCACGTCGTCAACGCGTATGACCGCGACGAAGCGTGTGTCGTGCTCGATGCGATCCGCTACCCGTGGTACCTGCGGCTCGACGCGAGCACGGGCAGGCTCGCCGACAATCCTGTCGCCATGCTGTGGCGCTACGTGATCGATACGGCGAACGGCCGGGTCGACGAAGGGCCGCTCACCGATGGCGGACTCGAACTGCCGCGCATCAACGAGAGCCGTACCGGGCGCCGGTACCGTTACCTGTATGCGACCGAGCAGCCGACCTCCGCTGAAATGCGCGGTGTGGTCCGCTTCGATGTCGAGCGGGGCGCGACGACGCGCTACGCGGTGCCGGCCGGTGACCAGAACAGCGAGCCCGTTTTCGTGCCGCGCCCGGGAGGCGTCGACGAGGACGACGGCTGGCTGATGGTGATGGTGTATCGCGCGGCGACGGACTCCAGCGACCTCGTCATCCTCGACGCGCGCGCGATCCACGAGGAGCCCGTCGCGACCGTTCACCTGCCGCGTCGGGTGCCAGCCGGCTTTCACGGCGCGTGGGTTCCGAGGGCACGCTGAGCGCTCTGTTCGACCCGTGGCCTGTCCGGAGCGTTCAGTGCTCCGAACTCGGCTGAAGGCCTCCGGCGTGGGTTCTCTTCAGGCCGGGTCTACGTGCAGGCGTCGCCCACCCCGTCCTGGTCTGTGTCGGTCTGGTCGGGATTGGGCACGGCGGGGCAGTTGTCGACGTCGTCCGCGACGCCATCACCATCCGAATCCACGACGGCGGGCAGGTCGGAGCCGTCGCAATCCTGGTCGATGCCGTCTCCCGGCGTCTCGGTGGCTCCCGGGTGGATGCTGGCGTCGTTGTCGTTGCAGTCGTCGCCGCCGTAGCTGGTCGACACATACCCATCCAGGTCGGAGTCACCGGTCAGGGGGGTGCACTGCTTCACGTTGCTGTAGGAGCCCGCGTCATAGCGATCGTAGAGGGCCACCCGGTACTGGTACGTGCTGCCGGGGGCACGGCCGGGGTCCGGGTTGTAGTTCGGTCGGTCGGGGAGGCAGTGACCACGCCGTGTAGAGCATGGTCGTCCGGTCCGGATGGTCCGGGTAGCAGTAGGTCAGCGTGGGCGCGGGCGGCGCCTGGTTGGCGATGGGCAGGGCATAGGCCGCGCCCGGGTTGTAGGACGTCACGCCCAGCGTGGAGACGAACCAGTTCCCCGTGCCCGTGAACTTGAGGCCCGAGATGACCGTGGTCGTGGTGGGGGTCGTGTCCGGGTACCGGACCTCGAAGCGGTAGATGCCCTGGAAACCGCTCCACACGTAGAGGCCGCTGAACTGGACCGTGAACGTCTGCCCCGGGCCTACGGTCGTCGTGGGCCCGTACAGGGTCTTGTCGTAGGAGTGGAAGTCCGCGTCCGCATAGACATACACCTGATCAGACGGGCCAAACTTCCCCACGCCGGTGTTCTTGAACAGCACGGTGACCGTGCCGGTGGTCGCGGCCTCGGCGGACGTCGCGCCTCCCGCCACGGCGAGGAGAAGCGAAAGGGAAGACAGGGCTTGCAAACGATTGCGGAACATCCTGGCGCTCCTGGACAGGGCATTGCCAAACGCGTTGGCTTGCCCTGACTGACATGGAGCTTCACCGTCTGTATTGCCCGCCCCGTCTATTCCCATCCAGAAAGAGTTTGGCGCCTCGCCCAAAGCTACTCGATGGTCGGGGCCTGGTTCATGTTGGCCGTGGGATCCGCGCTACCCTGGCCGAGCGCGCCGCCCAGCAGCGAGCTGCCCGCGGTGCCAACGGCGCCGACGACACCCGTCACGCCCTGGGC
The DNA here is from genome assembly GCF_017302985.1 of Corallococcus macrosporus. Lineage (NCBI taxonomy): Bacteria > Pseudomonadati > Myxococcota > Myxococcia > Myxococcales > Myxococcaceae > Corallococcus > Corallococcus macrosporus. The sequence goes on along the minus strand of NZ_JAFIMU010000013.1, from coordinate 90,316 downwards.
CACGCCCTGCACGCCCTGGCTGACGGCCTGCACGCCCTGGGTCGCGGCCTGCACCAGCTCGGTGAGGCTGCTGATGACCGAGACGACGCCCTCCAGCAGCTTGCCGAGGCTCTCGGTCTTGCTGCCACCGGCCGGCGAGAAGCCGTCCGTCTGGAGCGACTGCATCAGGGGCGAGGAGGCCGTGGAGCCAGGCAGCTGGGCGCCGCCAGGCAGCGAGGGCGAGAAGGGCATGGCGCCCGGCAGCTGGCCGGCGCCGGCCTGGAAGGACGAGGCAAGGTCCGACACCTGGCCGGCGCCGGCCAGGAAGGGCGAGGCGAGGTCCGGCAACGCGGTGGCGGCGTCGAGCAGCGAGGACTTGGAGAACCTGGAGTCAGGCTTCTGGGGCGCGTTCGGAGCGTTCGGCGTGGAGGGCTTGGTGGCGTCCGGCTTCTGGGTGGCGTTCGGCGCGTTGGGCGTGGACGGCTTGGTGGCGTCCGGCTTCTGGGAGGCGTTGGGGGTGCTCGGCTTGGAAGACGGGAGGTCCTGCGCGGGGGGACGGCGGATGGCGTTGGTGGAGGAGCCGCGGGAGGAGATCTTCATGGGGGAGCTCGTTTCGGAGGAAGAGGGTGGGAGCCGCGTTCTGCGTTGAGTCCACCCATAGCAGCGGGCGTGCCACCCCCACCGAAGCCCCATTGCATGCCCAACCCATTGATTTTCTTGGACTCGCTTGTGACCTGGCCTCCGTTCCCGGGGCTGGACCTGGTGACTGCCGTCACGGGCTGATGAGTCCGGTCATCAGGGGGGCGGGCCACGCGCCGCCACCCTCCCCGGATAGATTCGTGATTTCACCGCGAGGGGCACTGACAGATGAAATCGCAAAAGCATGCAGGCATCCGTGGATGGGTCGCAGGGTTGATGGTCGCCACGCTGCTCGGTTGTGGAGACGAGCGGGGCGTCCCTCGCGAAACCGAGCCCCAAACACAGGCGGAAACGAATTGCAGGAATGTCGATTTGACCGAACCCGAGGTCGCGCGAAGTCTTGAGGGCGCGAGATTGACGCCCTTGGGTCCGATCACGGTGCGGAATGTGGACGGGAAGCGGATTTCGTCCCGGCGATTCCAGGTGGAGGCCACAGCCGCGGCGCAAGTGATTGTTGAATGTACGGGAAGCTGTACGGGTGACTCCACTTGTGAACCGCCGCAGGGCTGCGAACTCTTCGGCAACGGTTGCACCCAGCTCAGGTGCCGGGGGAATGACTGCAAAGGGACCTGCACGAAGAAGTCGGTGCGCGAGCCTGACGCGGGGACGCCGGACGCGGGCACCGCGGATGCCGGTGTCGCGGATGCGGGCGCCGACGACGCGGGCGCTGCCGCCTTCTGAGTCCGGAAGCTTCCTGGAAAACCACCGAGAGGCGAGCCCCCGCGTGGGGGAGCTCGCCGCTCGCGCGGGTGACGGCTCAGTCCTTCAGTTCGTAGACGCGGACATGGTCGAAGTTGGCGACGAAGCCAGCTCCCGCCTGGGACACCAGGCCGATGCGCGCCCCTGTTCCCAGCTTGTGCGCCCACGTCCCCGCGCGGCTCCAGTGGCTGCCGTCCCGGCTGGAGTACGCGGTGAAGGACTCCTCCTGCCCCACGATGCGCCGGGCCACCCGCAGCCACAGCGTCTCATCGGCCGGGCCTCCCGCGGTCTCGCCGTAGCGCGGGTAGCGCGCGGGCACGCCCGGGCCCACTTCCTTCGCGAAGGCGACCTGGCGCGTATCCCAGTACGAGAACTGAACGAGCTTCACGTAGTTGTCCTCGTCGCTGTGGAGGACGAGGCCCGCCTGGACGTAGTTGTGGCAGCAGCCCTCCGGAGGCAGGTTCATCTTGAGCTTCGTCTCGACCAGGTAGTTTCCGGCGGGGGCCTGCTCCCAGAGGATGGAGGCGTTGTCGACATCCTCGAAGAGGTCGGCCGCCTGGGTGTTGAAGCGGAAGGTGCCATCCTCCAGCGCGAAGTCGGACGGAGGAGGCGGGCGCACCCAGGTCCACTGCCCGCCGAGCACCGTGCCGGTGAACTCATCCGAGGCCGCGGGGATGAGCGCGCCGGGCTCGTCCTGCTTCGCCGGCACCATCGTGTAGCGGCTCTTCGTGTTCTCCGCCTCGCCCGCTGGCGCGGGCTGCTCGGTGTCCGAGGGCCCCTGGCCGCCGCGCGCCACGGGCCATTCGTCCACCCAGTCCAGCGCATCCATCAACACCGGGCGCCTGGGGAGCAGATCGCCATTCTCTGTCGGAGCCATGTAGGGATTCGCGGTGTCAATGGCGTGATAGAGAATCCAGTCCTGGCCGCCCAGGTCCGTGAGGAACGTGTTGTGGCCCGGGCCCACCCAGCGGTTGCCATTGAGGCTGAGCACCGGGGTGCCACCCACGCGGCCCGCGGTCAGCGGGACACCCTCGCGATCCACGAAGGGACCCAGCGGACTCAGGGAGCGCCCGGCGAACACGCTGTAGCCGCTGAGCGGCCCGTTGCAGCAGTTCGTCGAGGAGCCAAGCAGATAATAGTAGTCCCCGTGCTTGATGACGTTGGCGGCCTCGTAACGGTTGGGGATGGTGACCTCCACCTGCGAGGCGGCAACCGAAGTCAGGCCATCCTCCGAGAGCTGGCGCACGGAGATGCCGCCGAAATAGCTCCCGTAATAGATATACCTGGCACCGTCGGCGGCGATGATCACCTCGGGATCGAACACCCACCGGCGCTCGCCCTTGCAGCAGGGCGCGTCATGGGGCTCCACGGTGGCCTGGTCGGCATGGGTCCAGGGCCCCATCGGGCTGGCGCTCGTGGCCACGCCAATGGCGCTGCCGCCGGCCCGCGTGTCCACCACCGTGTAATACAGATAGTATTTACCGCCGAAGAAGGTGATTTCAGGCGCCCAGAGCGCCGTCTCCGGCTTTGCCCAGGCCGGAGGCGCGGAGAACGCGTCTCCGACGTAGGTCCAGCTCACCAGGTCATAGGATTGGAGGGTGGGGATCAGGTGCCTTCTGTAGCGGCCCGCCGAGTCCTTGTCCTGATCGTTGAGGGGGTCGGTCGTACAGTACATGTACCAGCCCGCGTCGCCCTGCTGCTGACCGCGGATGATCGTGGGGTCCGCGCACGTCTCGACACGCCCACCCTCGGGGGCCGCGATCCGCAAGGGATTGGTGAAGCTCTTCGTGACGGGCCCGGGCGGCGGGGGCGGTGGGGGAGGGGGCGGCGGAGGAGGGGGCGGCGGCGGTTCTTCCACCACCGGCTCGCCTGGCGGCTTCACCGGGTCGTTCTTGCACGCCGTGGCACTCAGCACTGCGAGCATCAGGAGCATTGCGCTCCTCTGGCTCCAACTTCGGAATGAAGACGGCCTGCCACGCATGTTTTCTACCCTTCTGGGTGGGTGTCGCTGGTTGTGATTCTGTCTTTGCTTCAACGCCTTGGCAGCTCGATGTCGTCATCCGTCGGGCCGAGCACCCGCGGACCTTCCGGCGTCCACACGATGGGGTCGATGCACATCCGCCGTGCCGTCTGGCCCACGTCCCACGCGTGGTAGACCATCACGTCCTGGCCGTCTGGCCCGACGACGACGCTGTTGTGCCCGGGCCCGATGACGCGACCGGGGACCGTGCGCAGCAGCGGCGGTACGCCCTTGGGCTCCGTCCACGGGCCGAGCGGGTGGTCGGCGACGGCATACGCGACGCCATACGACGGAGTGAGCCAGGAGCCTCCCGAGTAGAAGCACCAGTACCGCCCGTGCCGTTTCACGACGGACGGCCCCTCCAGCGTGTGCCAGTCGTAGACCTGGCCGTACATCGGGCGCTGACGCTGGTAGATCTGCCAGTCATCCGACGGCGTGAGCATCGTGCGCGGTCCCCCGCGCAGGGCCGTCATCCCGTCGAGCACGTCGACCGCGAGCATCGTTCCGACGCGTGCTCCCTCCAGCACGTCCCGGGCGTGGAAGAGGTACCAGGTCCCGTCGTCATCCCGGAACGGCGAGGCGTCGATGGCGAACCGCTCGTTCGGGGTCAGGTTGACGCCCTGGTCCCGGAAAGGGCCCGTGGGCGTGTCCGCGACCGCGACGCGCAGGTGATGGCCCCGGTCCTCGAACCCCACCGAGTAATACATCCACCAGCGCCCCTCGTGCTCCGCGACCTCCGGCGCCCAGTAGTCCGTGCCCTGCTCGGGCGGCAGCGGCTCGAGTGCGCCGCCCACCGAGGTCCAGTGCACGAGGTCAGGGGAGGTGAGCACCTCGAAGGGGCGTCCATCGACGACCTTCCCGGTGCCATAGGCGACGTATCCACTCCCCGTGCGCAACACGAACGGGTCCGCGAAATAGGTGGGATGAACAGGATTGCGATAACGGATCGACATGGGACGGTTGGATATCACGGCGTGACTCCACGACCGTGGTGACGACTGCTACCCTTCCAGCGGATGACTTTCAGTCCGCGCCCACCCCGGGCGAGGGCGTCAGGAGACCTTCCTTGTCCGGCATCGGTAGCGCATCGTTTCGCGGCCTTCTCACCGCGGCCCTGGTCCTGAATGGCTGTGCCACGAAGAGCGAGACGCCCCCACGGGCCGACGTCCCCTTCGCGCCCGTGTTCCGGGCCAACTTCCCGGACCCGTTCATCCTCGAGCACGACGGGCGCTATCTGGCCTATGCGACGAATGACGGCGCCAACGTGCAGATGGCGGCCTCCACCGACCTGATGAACTGGCGGCTGCTCACGGAGGAGGGCGCGTCCGGGCGCAAGCACGACGCCATGCCGGTCCTGCCCCCCTGGGCGAAGGAAGGCTTCACCTGGGCCCCCGAGGTGCTGAAGACCGACGCCGGCTTCGTGCTCTATTTCACCGCGCGCCACGCGGCCAGCGGCCTGCAGTGCATTGGCGCCGCGACCAGCCAGGATCCGCTCGGGCCCTTCACGTCGGAGGCGACAGAGCCCCTCGTCTGTCAGCAGGCGCTCGGTGGCACCATCGACGCGAGCCCCTTCCGGGCCCCGGACGGGCAGCTCTACCTGTACTTCAAGAATGACGGGAACCACTCCGCCTTCAACAAGCCGACGGAGCTCTTCGCCCAGCGGCTGTCCCCTGACGGACTCAGCCTCGTAGGCGAGCCCGTGTCGCTCGTGCGCAATGACAAACCCTGGGAGCGGCACGTGGTGGAGGCGCCCACCATGGTGGAGCGGGGCGGCGCCTACGTGCTGTTCTTCTCCGCCGGTGACTATGGCTGGCAGGACTCCGAGCGCGTGTCGAGCTATGCCATCGGCTACGCCACCTGCGAGGGACCGCTGGGCCCCTGCGTGGATGCGCCCACCAATCCGTTCCTCGCCAGCACGTCCCAGCCCTGCCTCAGCGGGCCCGGTCATCAGACCGTGTTCCAGGCCGGCGGCCAGGACCTGATCGCCTTCCACTCCTGGTCGGCGACCCCGTCGTGCGCTCCCGCGAAGCAGGGCCGCTTCATGCACATCGCCCAGCTGACGTGGCAGGACAGCGTGCCCCGCATCACCCCGCTCGCGCCGCGCTGAGGCTCCAGAGGCCCCAGCGCGGCCCCGCCTGCGCTAGATGCGGAAGCGCAGGCCCAGCGCGAAGATGCTCTCCTCGTAGCGCACGTCGCGAGGGTAGGTGTCACCCTCGGGCGTGAACTGCCGGAAGCTCCGGTAGGGATTGCCGAGGATGTTGGACGCGTCGAACGTGAAGGAGAGGCCGTCCAGCGGCTTCGACGTCCAGGGCGCGTAGCTCGCCGAGAAGTCGAGCCGCGCGACGCCGTCCACGTACTCGCCGGTGAAGCCGTCGCCGTCGGGGTTCTGGACGTAGCTGGTGATCCACCGCGAGCGGCGGTTGTACGCCAGCCGCGCGGAGAGCCCGTCGCGCTCGTACATGGCGACGAGGTTGTAGGACCACTTGGACACGCCGGGGATGCGGCCCGTCTCGCCCAGCGCCAGGTTGAAGCCCGTGGGGAAGGCCTGCTCGTCGTCCAGGTACGTGAGGTTGGCGTAGGCGCCGAAGCCCTTCAGCCAGCCCTCCGGGAGGAAGTCGAAGAAGGTGCCGAGCGACGCCTCGAAGCCCTGGAGGCTGCCCTCGCCGCCGTTCACCGGGATGTTCACGCGCACCCGGCCCTCGCCGTAGGTGGGGTCGTCCCGCGTCACGTCCAGGTTCGTGATGAAGCCCTTGATGTCACGGTGGAACAGGGCGAGTGACGCCATGCCGGTCTGCAGGAAGTAGTACTCCAGCGACGCGTCGAAGTTGTTCGAGCGCACGGGCTTGAGGTCCGGGTTGCCGCCGCTGCCGGTGATCTGACAGCCCGGCGGCGGGTTCGGCTCGGACAGACAGGGCGGGGGCGAGCCGAGCGTCTCGGGGCGCAGTTGGTCGAAGCCCGGCCGCGTGCGGGTCTGGTTGGCGGACAGACGCAGGTGCAGGTCCGGGATGAAGCGGACGCGCGCGGTGGCGTTGGGGAGCAGGTCGGTGTAGCTGCCGCTGCCCTTCTGGAGGGCACCGCCCACCGGCGTGATGCTGACCTCGGTCTGCGTGTTCACGATGCGGGCGCCGACGACGCCGTCCACCCGCACGCTGCCGACCTTGAAGTCGTAGCGGCCCTGTCCGTACCCCGCGTAGGTCTGCTCGCTCGCATCGAAGATGCGCAGCCGCTCGGGGTCGCCCGGGTTGAAGCCCTGGATGGCGCGCAGCTGCTCCACGTTGTTGCGGAGGCTGTCATAGGTGGGCACCACCCAGGTGCGCTGGCCCTGGATGTCGCCGCCGCCGCGGAAGCCGGGGCGGAACACATGCAGGTCCACCGGCATCTCGGACAGCGGCGTCCCGGCCGCCAGGCCGCAGGGCGCGCCGGGGTTGCCGCCGTCATCGTCGGCGCAGTAGCGCTGCCCGTTCTCCTGGTAGGCGTCGCGCGTCGTGGCCCGGAGGCCGAACTCCAGCTTGGGGATGACGGAGAGGCCCGTCTTCAGGTCGGCGTCCGCACGGGCCTGCCAGTCGTCACCCGCCGCGACGTAGGAGCGGTCGAAGAAGCCGACGTAGCGGTAGTTGGCGGGATCCGTCAGGTCGAAGTCCCGCACCGCGAACTCCATGCCCCCGGGCCCGCGCGGCACGTCGAAGTTGACGTCGAAGGTGGGGGAGGTGGCGAACTCCTGGTCGAAGCTGTAGAGCGACAGGTCGAACCGGCTGTTCGTCCGCGCGACGTCGGCGGAGACGCGCAGCGGCCCCGCTTCGTAGATGCCACCGACGGCGAGCTGGATGGTGTCCGTCTCGCGGGTGGTGGCGCCCTGGAACATGAACGGCCGGGCGGCGTTCTCCACCGTCATGCTCTGCGCCTGATCCGTCGTGCCCGGACGCAGCGTCACGTTGGTGTAGCGGTGGCCATCACCCCACAGCCGCATCTCCAGCTGGCGGTCCGACACCCGGTCGCGGTACCCCTGCCAGAGTCCGTCGACATAGAACTCGAGCTTGTCGTTCGGCTTCCACTGCACCGAGCCGTTGATGGACGGCCGCTCGCGCTGGCCTCCGCCGTAGAAGATGCCGACGACGTCCGGAGAGACGAACTGCTGGCCCGTGACCGCGTCCACGCCGGGATTGATGAAGCCCGTGTTCCAGCGCGCGGAGTCCAGGTAGTTGAGGCGGGTGTAGGAGAAGTTGACCAGCGCGCCGAACTCGCCCGCACCGGTCTTGAAGCGGTCGGTGATGAGCAGGTTGGCGTTCGGATCATACCGGCCGGACTGGTTGGCGTAGCTGCCCCGCACGGAGCCGGAGACCTCGAAGCCGTCGAAGTCGAACGGCCGGCGCGAGCGCACGTCGATGAGGCCGGCGAGGCCCCCCTCGACCTGCTCGGCGGTCGTGGTCTTGTAGACCTCCAGCGCCGCGATGCCTCCCGACGGGAAGTCCGCGAGCGCGACGCTGCGCGTCTCGGCGGTGAAGATCTCACGGCCGTTGTAGGTCGTCGTGAGGTCGGGCAGGCCGCGCACCAGCACCTGGCCGTTCGCCTCGCCGCGGGCGCGGTCCACCTGGACGCCAGGGATGCGCGCCGCCGTCTCGGAGACCGTCACGTCCGGCAGCTTGCCGATGTCCTGCGCCACCACCGTGTCGACAATCTGGTCGGACTCGCGCTTGATGGTCTGCGCCTGCTGCATGCTGCGCTGCAGGCCGACGACGACGACCTCCTCGTAGAACTCGTCAGCGCCAACGTCGTAGGGCTCGGTGGCTTCGGCGTACGTGCCCGCGTCCGCCTGCTGCGGAGGGGCCTGCACCACCGTCCCGGCGTCCGGTGCCGTCCCCGCGTCAGGAGCGGGCGGCGTGTCCTCCGCGGTCCGCAGGGGCGCATCCGCCTGGGCGGCCAGGGCTCCAGACGGGGCGGTGGAGAGCATCAGTAGCGCGAGGGAGGTCGGACAAAGAAGAAGCTTCTTCAAGCGCATCCAGTGCTCTCCTAAAATTTCATGCATTCCAGCTTTGTTCGGTTGGCATCTGCCTTATGGGACTGGAGGGTGTCAAGACGAGTTATCAGTGTTTCGCCGCGCACAGTTCCCGAGGGGCGCGTAAGACTTCCTGCGTCAAATGGGCGCGGTTGTACCCAGGTCCACTTGTTTGTGATTCAAGGCGCGGAGGCTCGCGCACTGACATAGGCTCGCGCGCCCATCTTCATTGCAGGAGGCCGCGTGGAGCGGAGTTCCTTCGGTACGGCCCCGGGCGGGCAGCCCGTTGATGTCTACACCCTCACCAACCGGCAGGGGATGGAGGCCCGCGTCACCAACTACGGCGGCATCATCCTCAGCCTGCGTGTGCCGGACCGGGATGGCCGCTTCGACGACGTGGTGCTGGGCTACGACGCGCTGGCGGACTACGTGGCGGAGTCCCCGTACTTCGGCGCGCTCGTGGGCCGCTATGGCAACCGCATCGCGCGGGGCCGCTTCACGCTCGATGGCCGGCAGTACACGCTGGCGACGAACAACGGGGTGAACCACCTGCACGGCGGGCTCAAGGGCTTCGACAAGGTGGTGTGGACGGCGGCGCCCTTCGAGAACGACCAGGGCATGGGACTGGTCCTCACCTACGTCAGCCCTGACGGCGAGGAGGGCTATCCGGGGACGCTGACGGCGCGGGTGACCTACACGCTGACCGCCGACAACGCGCTCGTCTTCGACTACCACGGCACCACGGACAAGCCCACGCCGGTCAACCTCACGCAGCACAGCTACTTCAACCTCGCGGGCGACGGGCGGCGCGACGTCCTGGGCCATGTCGTCACGTTCAACGCGGACCGCTTCGTCCCGATTGACGCGACGTCCATCCCGCTGGGCATGCTGCGCGACGTTGCGGGCACGCCGTTCGACTTCCGGCGGCCCACGGCCATTGGCGCGCGCATCCAGCAGGACGACGAGCAGCTGCGCAACGGCATTGGCTATGACCACAGCCTCGTGCTCGACAAGGGGGGCCAGCCCGGCGCGCTGACGCTGGCCGCGCACGTGCTGGAGCCTGGCACCGGCCGGGTGATGGAGGTCCACACCACCGAGCCGGGCATGCAGTTCTATTCCGGCAACTTCCTCGACGGCACGCTGAAGGGGAAGCGGGGCGCCGTCTACCACCACCGCTTCGGCCTCGCGCTGGAGACCCAGCACCTGCCGGATTCGCCGAACCAGCCGGCCTTCCCCTCCACCATCCTGCGCCCTGGCGAAGAGTACCGCTCGCGCACCGTCTACCGCTTCTCCGTCTCCGGAGCGTGAGCTCCGCCGCGCCCCCACCCTGGTAAACACATCGATGACGCTTCGCGAACAGGTCGAGCAGGACTTCCACCGGCGCTTCGGCGCGGCCCCCACCGCCGTCGTGCGGGCCCCGGGCCGCGTCAACCTCATCGGTGAGCACACCGACTACAACGACGGCTTCGTGCTCCCCATCGCCATCGACCGCGAGGTGTGGATCGCCTTGCGTCCGCGCGAGGACGGCCGCGTCGTCGTCCACTCGCTCGACTACAGCGCGTCCCTGTCCTTTGAGATCGGGCCGCTGTCGCGCGTCGGCACGGAGTGGGGGGAATACCTCAAGGGTGTCGCCTGGGTGCTGCGGGAGGCCGGCCACACGCTGAAGGGCTGGGAAGGGGTGATGGGCGGGAACGTGCCGCGCGGTGCGGGGCTCTCCTCGTCCGCCGCCGTGGAGCTGGCCACCGAGCGCGCCTTCGCCACGGTGAGCGGCTTGGCGTGGCAGCCCGCCACCATGGCGCTGCTCGGCCAGCGCGTGGAGAACCAGTGGATGGGCCTCCACACCGGCATCATGGACCAGATGATCGTCGCGGGCGGACGCGAGGGCCACGCGCTGCTCATCGACTGCCGCGACCTGTCGCTCCAGCCCGTGCCCCTTCCCGCGGGCGCCGTGGTCGTCGTGCTCGACACGGGGACGCGCCGGGGGCTGGTGGACTCCGCCTACAACGAGCGCCGGAGCCAGTGCGAGGCCGCCGCGCGCTTCTTCGGCGTCAAGGCGCTGCGGGACGTGGACGTGCAGACCTTCACGAAGCGGGAGCAGGAGCTGGACCCGCTGGTGCGCCGCCGCGCGCGGCACGTCATCACGGAGAACGACCGCACCCTGCGGGCCGCCGACGCAATGCGCGCCGGAGACCTCCAGCAACTGGGCCGGTTGATGGACGCAAGCCATGACAGCCTGCGCGACGACTTCGAGGTCACCAACGAAGCGCTCAACACCATCGTCCTGCTGGCGCGGGCGGAGCCGGGCTGCTTCGGAGCCCGGATGACGGGCGCGGGCTTCGGCGGCTGCGCGGTGGCGCTCGTCGCCCCCGGCCAGGCGGAAGCGTTCGTCCAGAGCGTCCACGCGAAGTACACGCAGGCCACGGGGAACACCCCGCAGTGCTACGTGTGCCAGGCCGCGGAGGGGACGAGCGTCGTGTGACGCGTCCCCGCGTGGTGTCCTGAATCCTTCTTGTCAGTCCAGCCGTGAAGGGGCGTTTGCCGCCCCCAGGAATGTGAACGATGGCGGATGTGCTGCTTCGGGATGTGCGGAAGCAATATGGCTCGCAGGCGGTGATTCATGGTGTCTCGCTCGAGCTGCGACACCGCGAGTTCATCGTCTTCGTCGGCCCCTCGGGGTGCGGCAAGTCCACGCTGCTGCGGATGATCGCCGGCCTGGAGCAGGTGAGCGGCGGAGAGATTTCCATTGGCGGGCGCCGGGTCAACGACACGCCGGCGGGGGACCGCGGCATCGCCATGGTCTTCCAGAACTACGCCCTCTATCCGCACATGACGGCGGCCGACAACATGGCCTTCGGCCTGCGCAACGTCGGCACGCCGCGCGCTGAAATCGACGCGCGCGTGGCGGCCGCCGCGAAGACGCTGCAGATCGAACACCTGCTCAACCGCCGTCCGTCGCAGATGTCCGGCGGCCAGCGCCAGAGAATCGCCATCGGCCGCGCCATCGTCCGCCGGCCCGACGTCTTCCTCTTCGACGAGCCGCTCTCCAACCTGGACGCGGCGCTGCGGGTGCAGATGCGCGTGGAGTTGGTGCAGCTCCACCAGCGGCTGGAGGCCACCTCCATCTACGTCACCCACGACCAGGTCGAGGCGATGACGATGGCGGACCGCATCGTCGTCTTCCGCGACGGGCGCATCGAACAGGTGGGCACGCCGCTGGAGATCTACCGCTCGCCCGCGAACACCTTCGTCGCCGGCTTCATGGGCGCCCCCAAGATGAACCTCCTCGATGCGCGGGTGGCGGCCGTCAGCCCTGGCCAGGTGGAGGTCGCCCTGCCGGGCGGCCAGGCCCGGATCGCGGCGGATGGCCGCGCGCTGACGGCGGGCGCGTCCGTCACCTTCGGCGTCCGCCCCGAGCACGTCCGGCCGACGTCGGGGGAGGGCGTCTTCCGGGGACAGGCGCGGGCCATTGAACGGCTGGGGCGCGAAACGCTGCTGCACGTGGTGGGGGCGGATGGGGCCACGCTCATCGCCACCGACGCGGGCGACAGCGCCGTGCGCCTCGGCGACACGGTGACGCTGGCGATCGAACCCGGCCATGGCCGGCTTTTTGGCGCGGATGGAATGGCCCTGCCGTCCACCGCCGCGAGCGCCGCATGAGTGCCCAGGCTCCGAGCGCCAACCGCCGCAACGCCGTCGCCGGCTACGCCTTCCTGGCGCCCTTCCTCCTCTTCTACGGCGTCTTCCTGCTCTATCCCTTCGCGCTGGGCCTGTGGATGAGCCTGCACGACTGGGAGATCGTCGGGGACTATCGCGAGTACATCGGCTTCTTGAACTACGCGGAGCTGTGGGACGACCCGTACTTCTGGGAGGCCCTCAAGCGCACCCTGCAGTTCGCCGCCATGACGGCCCCGGCCGCGACGTTGCTGGGCCTGGTGCTGGCCCTGGCGCTCCAGAAGCCGCTGCGCATCTACGCCGCGCTGCGGGCCGTCTTCTTCGCGTCCAACATCTTCTCCGTCACCGTCGTCACCCTGGTGTGGGCCATGGTGCTCAACCCCGACCGGGGCCTCATCGCCAACGGCCTGCGCGCGGTGGGCCTCCAGCCCATCGCCTTCCTGGCCGACAAGGACTGGGCCATGCCGGCGCTGATGGTGACCTCCCTGTGGTGGACCGCTGGCCTCCCGATGGCGCTCTTCCTCGCCGGTCTCCAGCAGATTCCTCCGGAGGTCTACGAGGCGGCCCGGCTGGACAAGGCCTCGCGGTGGGCGGTGCTGCGGCACATCACGCTCCCGGCGCTCGCGCGCACCACGCTGCTCGTGGTGGTGCTCCAGACGGTGATGCACCTCCAGGTGTTCGGCCAGCCGCTGCTGATGACGCGCGGCGGGCCCGCCAACTCCACCCGGCCGCTGGTGCAGCTCATCTACGAGACGAGCTTCCGCGACTGGCGCTCCGGCTACGCCTCCGCCGTCTCCACGGTGTTGTTCGTCCTGATGTTCGGTGTGGCGCTGCTGCAGTTCCGCTTGTCGCGGCAGGAAGGGGAGTGACGCGATGAACCGGACCCTGACGGACCGCTTCATCCTCGCCCTGGTGGTGGCCGCCGCCTTCGTGTGGATGATGCCGATGCTGTGGGTGCTGACCCTGTCGCTCAAGCCCAACGAGGAGCTGGTGCGCTCCACGAATGGCATCATCCCCTGGCCGCGAACCCTGGAGCACTTCGCCACGCTGCTGCGGGTGTCGCTGACGCCGCGCTGGCTGCTCAACAGCGTGGTGGTCGCCGTGGGCATGACGGTGTCCACGCTGCTGCTGTCGTCGCTCGCCGGCTACGCGTTCGCCCGCATCGACTTTCCCGGGCGGCGCGCCGTCTTCCTGCTGGTGATGGCCGGGCTCATGGTGCCCGAGCAGGCCATCCTCGTGCCCCTGCACGCCATGTTCGCGGACTGGGAGCTGCACAACACGTACTTCTCCCTCATCGCTCCGCGCCTGGCGGGGCCCATGGGCGTGTTCCTGATGACACAGTTCTTCAAGGCGGTTCCCCGCGAGCTGGAGGAGGCCGCGGAGCTCGACAACGCGGGCCGCTTCAAGATCTTCTGGTCGGTGATGTTGCCGCTGTCGCGCCCCGCGCTGACGACGTTGGGCATCTTTACCTTCCTGTTCGCGTGGAACGACTTCCTCTGGCCCGTCGTCACCGCGACACAGCCGGAGATGTACACGCTCAGCGTCGGACTGGGCTCGCTGCAGGGCAACTTCGCGATGTCGGAGGGGCTGGGCTTCCTGATGGCGTCCGCCGTGTTCGCCAGCGCCCCCATGCTCCTCCTCTACGTCGTGTTCCAACGCTACATCGTGCAAGGCATTGCCATCACCGGCGGCAAGTAGCCCCCTGGAGCCGCTCCCATGAAGATGAAGACGCTACTGCCGGCACTGCTGCTGGCCGCGATGTTCGGCGCCACTGCCGCGCGGGCCGGGACGGAGATCACCCTGTTCCGCTTCTTTGGCGGGTGCAGCGACGCGTACGCCAACGTCACGGACGTGGCGAAGGCGGTGGGCGAGTGCGGCATCGTCCAGGTGCTGACCAACAAGTTCAACGCGGAGAACACGGACGGCATCACGGTCAAGACGCAGTCGGTGGAGTGGGGCGTCTACTACGACCGGCTGAGCGCCAACGTCGCGGGCCGCACCCCGCCGGACATCGCCGTCATGCACCGCAGCGTCCTGCCGAACTACCAGGTGCGCAACCTCCTGCTGCCGCTGGGCAAGGACTTCGCGGCGGTGGGCATCGACGTCGCGGACTTCGTGCCGGCGGCGCGCGAGGGCGTCACCGCGAACGGTGAAGTCTGGGCCCTGCCGTTCGACCTCCATGCCCTGCTGTGGCACGTCAACGCCGACCTGTTCATCAAGGCGGGGCTCGTGGACGACAAGGGCCAGCCGAAGATGCCCCGCAGCCCCGCCGAGCTGATGCAACACGCCGCGACGATGAAGGCGAAGACGGGCAAGGCCTACTTCGCCATCCCCTCCGGCGCGGATCCGATGCCCTCCTGGCAGTACCTCACCTGGGTCTGGCAGCAGGGCGGCAACATCGTGGACGCACAGAAGAAGGAGGCGCTGCTGGAGTCGAAGGAGAGCCGCGAGGCGCTGCGCCTGCTCGACGCGCTCTACGCGTCAGGCGCCGCCAATCCGCAACACGACTACGCGGCCGCGCAGCAGGCCTTCCTCGCCGGAGAGGCAGCGGTGCTGGTGAACGGCACCTGGGGCGTGGACACGTACGCGGCCCAGGCCGCGACAGGGAAGTCCGGCCTCAAGAACTACGTCGTGCGGGACATGCCCACCCTCTATGGCAAGGACGCCGTCTGGTCCGACAGCCACACGTGGGTCATGCCGAAGCAGTCGAGGCCGGACCCCGCGAAGCAGAAGGCGGCGCTCACCTTCCTGAAGTTCCTCAACGACAACAGCCTCCAGTGGGCCCGCACGGGGCATCTGCCGGTGCGCGCCTCGGTGCTCCAGAGCGCGCGGATGCAGGCCCTGCCGCACCGGGCGGAGTACACGCGCACCGCTACCATCGCCACGGCGCTGCCGCCCATCCAGTACCAGCGCGCCCTGGGCGACCTGCTGGTCAACGAGCTGAACTCCACCTGGCTGGTCCAGAAGGATCCGGACAAGGCCCTGGCGGATTCCCAACGGGCGGCAGCGAGCATCCTGCGCCGCTCCCGACGCCGATAGCCGCCCTCCATGCTCCCTTGCCTCTACTCGCATCACGCGCCCCTATGACTTCTTCCGTTCTTCCGCCGGACGCGACGCTCACGCTCGGCGACATCGTCGCGAACCTGCCGCGGGTTCCCGAGCCGCTCCTCGACGAGACGATGGCGGACCCCTTCGTGCTGCGCTTGACGGCGGCGAGCCCCGGAGGCGCGCGCACCGCGGGCCTCTGGATGGTGGCCACCACCAATGACCAGCCGTTCGCCTTCCGGCTGTATCGCTTCGACGGCGGCCGCTGGGTGCCGCACCTGAGAGATGGCAGGCATTGCGCCATCTTCCCCGAAGGGCGGCTCCCCGCGTGGTGGAACGCCGGCGAGCTGGATCCGCTCTCGCCGGGCCTGCCCCGGGACCTCGTCGTGGCCCGCTGGGCCCCTGAAATCGACGTGCGCCACGGGATGCTCACGCTGCACTACACCGCGCGCGACCGCGCCGGCATCCTGCGCTCCGCCTACGCCACGGCTACCGCCATCGACGGTGAGTGGACGGACCATGGCTTCCTGGACATCAACGTCCGCGTGAAGGACCTGGCGCCCGGCTATCCGGGCGGGCCCGCCGGCGGGAACCCGGTGGTCGGGATGATTGACGGCCACGTGGCCACGGCTGTCGACGCGCAGGGGAGGGAGCGGACGTTCCTGCTCACCAAGGTGGACGGCAACGGGCTGCAGTGGACGGACCCGGTGACGGGGCAGCGCCACAAGGCGCCCACGCCCATCCTGTCGCACGAGTTCCATCAGGGGGCCGACGGCCGTATCACGCTCCTGGGCCCGGCGAAGGTCCTGCTCACCAATGGCCCGCATCACGACGGCCTGGTTGAAGGCCAGTTCGTGGTGCACGAGGACGGTCAGTCCTACCTCGTCTACAGCGCGGGCTTCTTCGGCAACGCCGAGTACCGCACGTACATCGCGAAGCTGGACCTGCTGGCGCACAAGGTCTGGGACGAGCGGCTCCTCATCGACAGCCAGAGCCCGGCGCTCGGCGGGCAATGGAATGGCCCGGGGCACCCCTCGTTCGTCCGGGTGGGCGAGGGCCTCTACGCGATGTACCTGCACGTGTGGCGCAACGGCACCGACTACTCCAAGGACGGAGACCAGCGCAGGGCCATCCAGTGCCATGTCGCCTTCCGGGACCTGGAGGGCCGCCCGTGTGCGCCGTTCGTCGTGGAAGCGCGTTACTCCACCCCGGCCTGACGGAGCATCGGATGCCACTGCTGCCGCTGCTGATCCTCGGCGCCGGACTGACGGCCGCGACCTACACCAACCCCGTCTTCGACGAGGACTTCCCGGACCCCACCGTCCTCGACGCGGGCGGTGGGTGGTACTACGCCTACGCGACGCAGGGCACCGTCGCCGGCAAGGTGCAGAACGTCCAGGTGGCTCGCACGCGCGACCTCGTGAAGTGGGAGCGCATGGGCGACGCGATGCCCGTGAAGCCCACGTGGGCCTCGACGACGCAGATGTTCTGGGCGCCGGACGTCCACCGTCGCGAGCGCGGCTTCTTCCTGTACTTCTCCGCCACCCTGGACGCCGAGCGTGCGGCGAGCTTCAAGAAGGAACGGGGCGCGGTGGACAGCCCGGAAGAGGTCTTCTGCCTGGGCGTCGCCACGTCGTCCAAGCCCGAGGGCCCGTTCCGCGACAGCGGGCGTCCGCTCGTGTGCGGGCTGTCCTTCGTGAACATCGACCCGATGGCCTTCGATGACGCGCGCACGGGGCGCAAGTACCTCTACTGGGGGTCGGGCTTCCAACCCATCCGCGTGCAGGAGCTGGCGGCGGACGGGCTCTCCTTCAAGAAGGGGAGCGCTCCCACGGAGCTGGTGCGCGCGGACAAGGGCGTCCCGTTCCAGGCCCTGGTCGAAGGCGCGTGGGTCGTCCAGCGCGGCGGCTACTACTACCTCTTCTATTCGGGGGAGAACTGCTGCCACGGCCCGCTGCAGGACGTGAAGTACGCCGCCCTGGTGGCGCGCTCGCGCACGCCCACCGGGCCCTTCGAGACGCTGGCACAGGCGACGGGCGCACCCGACAGCGCCGTGCTGCGCCGGAGCGAGGCGTGGATCGCACCGGGCCACAACTCCGTCTTCACCGACCGCAAGGGACAGGACTGGATTGCCTATCACGCCATCGACGTGCGGCGTCCCTACGTCGAGGAGGTCATCGGCAAGGACCGCTCGGTGCGCCGCCCGATGCTGATGGACCGGCTCACGTGGAAGGACGGATGGCCGCGCGTCGAGGGCGGGACACCCTCGGCGGGCCCTGTGGCCGCGCCGGCGCTGACTGGCAAGTGAGCGAGGAAAGATGACCACCGTGCACGCACTACAGGAAACCCACGAACCGGCCGACCTGCTGCGCGGCCTCTACGGCGACGGCATCATCGGGCTCAAGGGCGCCTTCCCACGCGACTGGGTGGTGCGGATGCGCGAGGACATCGAGACGCTCTTCGCCGAGGCCCAGCAGGTCCCTGGCGGGGCGCTGCCTCGCGGGCCGCAGCGCTGGTACGTGGAGGTGCACCCGGAGCGCATCCGGGGCTTTGTCGACATCGCCACCCACCCGTGGTTCGTCGCCGTCTGCGAGGCGGTGCTCGGGCCCGACTACCGCATCGTCGAGGTGGGCTTCGACGTTCCCTTCCCGGGCGCGGCTGACCAGCCCTGGCACCGCGACTTCGCCGCGCCGGAGGCCACGACGAAGGGCCGTCGCCTCAACTCGTTGGCCTTCAACCTGACCGCCGTGGACACCCTCCCGGAGATGGGGCCATTCGAGGTCGCGCCCGGGACCCAGTGGGACGTGTTCGAAGGCTGCGCCAGGGGCATGTTCCCGCCTCGCGAGCTCTGGCCGCGCTACATCTCCCGCGCGGTCCCAAAGCTGCCGCGCATGGGCGACATCTCCGCCCGCTCCGCCCTGACCATCCACCGGGGCACGGCCAACCGCTCGGATCAGTCGCGTCCGGTGCTGGTGGTGGGCGTGGATGCGCCGGACGCGACGAACGCCAACCACCATGACCTGCAGGTGACGCGGCGCTACCTGGAGTCCCTGCCACCCCGCGTCAGGGACCACCTCACCTGCCGGGTGGTGGATGCGCTCACGACGGTGGTCCAGCATCACACCATCGAAGGGCTGCTGAAGCCCGCGTACTGACCCTGGCTGTCTGGCCCATGCGTTTCGGTGAAGGGCGCTCTATCCTCCCGTGCGTGAAAACCCAGACCGCGGATGTGGATGGAGAACTGAATGACCCCCGGCTCGCGCGTGACGGCTTCGACGCGGCCAACTTCCGGGCGCTGCTCGGCCGCTACCAGCGCGGGGAGCTGACGGAGTCCCAGGCCCTGGCGGGCCCGCTCGAACCGCCACGGCCGGGGGATGTGCAGCCGCTGCCTGCCGAGGGCACCCCTACCCACGAAGCCTGCCGTGCGGCGGGGGAGCAGGCCTTCCGCGAGGGCGCCGTGGCCGCCCTGGTGGTGGCCGGTGGGGCGGGGACGCGCTTTGGCGGGGGCGTGAAGGGGCTGGTCCCCGTCCTGGGGGAGCACACCTTCCTGGACCTCAAGCTCGCCGAGGCACGCCGTTTGGGCGAGCGGCTGGGCCGCCCGGTGCCGGTGGCGGTGATGACCTCCTTCCTCACGCACGATCTCATCGCCGCGCACCTGGAAGCCCGGGGGCTGGGGCGGGACGTGGTCCTCTTCCGGCAGCAGATGCTTCCCCGGCTCACGCCGGAGGGCGCCTTGTTCCGGGAGGCGGACGGGCAGCTGTCCTTCGCCCCTTCGGGCCATGGGGACGTGTTCCGCGCCCTGCGCGAGAGCGGGGTGGGGGAGACGCTGCGCCAGCGCGGGGTGCGCTGCATGTACTTCTCCAACGTGGACAACCTGGCGGCGACGCTCGACCCGGTCGTCATCGGGATGCACCTGCAACGGGGCTGCGACATGACGGTGGAGGTGACGCCGCGAGCCAACCCCAGTGGCGCGCTGGACGCGGGCGCGGCGCCGGTGCGCGTGAACGGCCAGCTCCAGCTCGTGGAGAAGGTGGACGCAAAACAGCACGCCTTCATCTCCACCAACAACATCACCTTCCGGCTGGAGGCCATGCTGAGCGAAGCGCTGCCCATTCCCTACCGGGTGGTCCCCAAGAAGGTGGACGGCGCGCCCGTGCTCCAGTTCGAGCAGGTGACCGCGGAGGCCAGCAGCCTCACCCGGCCAGATGGCCAGCCGCTCCTGTCGGTCGCCTTCATTGAAGTGGGGCGCACGGACCCCGCGACGAGCCGCTTCGAACCGGTGAAGGCCCCGGATGACCTTCCCCGCGTGGCGGAGCGCCTGCGGACGCGGCTGGAAGCCTTGCGTTAGGGGCTTTCGCGAAGCGATAGGGGCCTGCAGTCGGCAGGTCCCCGCTTCCTCCTGCCCGGCTCAGGCACTCACCCCCTGGAAGCAGGTCGAGTCGCAACCCATGGGGCGGGTAGGGCTGCGGAGGCTTGGGCGTCCGCTACAGCAGGGGCCGAGCGGGTTGTCGGGGGGAGGGGGGACGACCTATCCACTGCCGCTGGCGAGGACACAATTGACCTGTAACCGGGGCCGCCAGTAAACCGCCCGAGGCGCAGCCGGTCACAAGGTCACGGAGGAAGTCCTGTGCAGGCGTCTCTTTCGGCATCACCGCCTGTGTCGCCGCCGTCGTCGCTGGCATCCTTGGATGGCGGAAGACGCTCCCGCGAGGGAGGAGAAGACGCGCTGCCGGTGGTGTGGCTGGTGGAGGACAGCGCGCTTGAACGGGAGCGTGCCCGGAGGGTGTTGGAGGGGCATTGCGTGCTGGAGGCCTTCGCCGAAGGCCCGACGATGCTGGAGAAGCTGGCGCTCGGGGCACGTCCCGCGCTGGTGCTGCTCGACCTGAACCTGCCGGGGATTTCGGGCATCGAGCTGCTGCGCTTCCTTCGCGCCCAGTTGGACGCGGCGGAGCTGCCGGTGTTGATGCTCACGGTGGCGGGGAGCAAGGCGGACGTGGTGGAGAGCCTCCTGGCCGGGGCGAACGACTACGTGACGAAGCCGTATGACCCTTCGGAGCTGATCGCCCGCGTCACGTCGCAGCTGCGCACCCAGCAGCTCCACCAGCGGCTTCAACACGCGGAGGAGGGGTTTCGCCGGCTGGCGGCGCACCTGCCGGACGTCGTGGCCCGGTTCGACCGGCAGCACCGTCACACCTTCGTCAGCCCCAGCATCCAGCGATTCACGACTGAGCCGGTGGAGCACTTCCTGGGGAAGACCAACGCCGAGCTGGGGATGCCCGCGGAGCGGGTCCATCAGTGGGACGCCGCCATCGACGAAGCCTTCACCGGCCGCGAGGTGTCAATTGAGTTCGAGCTTCCCGGTCTGGAGGGGCGGCGGGTGATGGAGTCCCGACTGCTTCCGGAGCGTGATGCGCGGGGCAACGTGCTGTCGGTGTTGTCCATTGCCCGGGACGTCACCGATGAGCGGATGCGGGCCGAGTACGAGCGGCACCTGATTGGCATTGTCAGCCATGACCTGAAGAACCCGCTGGCGGCCATCCTGATGCAGGCGTCGGTGGGGCTGCGTCGAGCCCGAGAGGACGCGGGCACCCGCGACATCCTGGAGCGCATCCGCCGGACGGCAACCCGGGCCACGGGGCTGGTGAGCGACCTGCTGGACTTCACGCGGACGCGCCTGGGCGGAGGGTTGCCGCTCGTGATGAGTCATCAGGACCTGCGCGACGTGGTGTCGCAGGTGCTGGAGGAGTCGCGCAACGCGCGCCCCGACCGCCGGTTGCGCTGGGAGGTGGAGGGGGAGACGGGGCTCGTGGCGGACGGTGAGCGGCTGGCCCAGCTCGCGACGAACCTGCTCGCCAATGCCTTGCAATACAGCCCGCCGGAATCGGAGGTGCGGGTGCGGCTGGAGGGGTTGCCCGAGGCGGTGGTGCTCACGGTGCACAACGAGGGCGCGCCCATCCCGGCGGAGGTGCTCGCGAGGCTCTTCGAGCCCTTCCAGCGGGCCA
This sequence comes from Corallococcus macrosporus, assembly GCF_017302985.1. Lineage (NCBI taxonomy): Bacteria > Pseudomonadati > Myxococcota > Myxococcia > Myxococcales > Myxococcaceae > Corallococcus > Corallococcus macrosporus. Next base: position 69,207 of record NZ_JAFIMU010000013.1, on the reverse strand, counting down.
GCGCGGAGCAGGACCGCAGCGGGCGCAACGTGGGGTTGGGGCTCTACATCGTCCACCAGATCGCGCGCGCCCACGGCGGCCAGGTCATGGTGCGCTCCTCGCACGAAGAGGGCACGACCTTCGTGGTGAAGCTGCCGCGCGTCCGGGAGCCCGCCTCCCGGTAGACGCGCGTGCGCGGACTTCCGCGGACGGACTCCAGGTGCTCCGGCGCTAGCGAAGCCGGATCCGGAGCTTGACGTCCGCGACCCTGAGCTCGTCGCCATCGGTCAGCCGCTGGCGGTGGGTGAGGGGACGCTCGTTGTGGAAGGTCCCCATCGCGGAGCCCATGTCCTCCACGAACCAACCCTCCGGTTCGTGGAGCAGCAGGGTGTGCCGGCGCGAGACCTGCACGGAGTCAGGCCGGTAATGACAGTCGAACTGCCGGCCAATGGTGAAGGAGGTCCCCGTGACGGGAATCTCCTGTCCCACCGCCGTGACCAGGGTCAATGCGACGGACTTCGGAGCAGGGGTCTGGGGCATGGTGGGCAGGATACTGGCGAGGCCCACCGGCACAACGGACCGGTCGCTCAGGCCTTGGTCGGAACGGCTTCCTAGCGGTAGGCCTGGAAGCAGAAGAAGTTGCCGTTCGTGAAGTAGAAGCCGCCTGAGAGGGCGGTGCCTGTCGTCGGAAGGCAGACACCCACGACGAGCTCCGCGCGCTCCCGGTTCTCGCCTGACACGGTGTAGCTGTTCCCCGGGAGCAGATGCGAGAGGCCATCCCGGGTCGAACCATCCACCAGCACCCGGAAGAAGCCGCTCAGCTGCGACTTGAGCGCCGGGAAGGGGGTGCTGGAGTACGCGGAGAGGGCGATATCCCAGCGATTGGGGCTCGCGCTCCCGCAGATCGCCGTGTCGGTCGTGACGCTCAACAGGCGGAAGCCGTAGAGGATGGGACCGGTGGTGCCCAACCAGTCCTTGTTCGGGAAGTTCGTGTAGTTGGGGCAGGTGGGCTCCCAGAGGGCCGTGCACACGTTCGAGCTGCAGTAGTGCGTGCCGTAATCGCAGTTCGACTGCCCCTCTTCCGTGCAGGGGGCTCCGGTGTCACCCCGCGCCTTGCAATGCCCCGACGCGGTATCGCAGCGCTGCCACTCACCGCACTGCGCATCCTCCGTGCACCTGGGCGTGCAGACCGAATCCTGGATCGAGCACACCCGGTTGGAGCTGCCATCCTCCACGTTGCACAGCGCGTCCGTGGCGCACTTGCAGATCCGCCGTGAATCGGTGGAGCTCAGCGCGTCGCATTGCTTCGCCGTGTCCGGACAGTCCGCGCCGGTCGTGCAGGTCTGGACACACACCTTCGCCGTGGGATGGCAGAACTCCAAAGCCAGACAGTCCGTGTCCTGCGTGCACCGGCCCGTATCGAGGCCCCCGTCGAAGCCGCCGTCCGCGCCCGCGTCCAGCCCCCCATCCGTGCCCGCATCGAAGCCCGCATCGAAGCCTCCGTCGGGGCCTGCATCGAGGCCCCCGTCGAGGCCCCCGTCCGTGCCCGCATCGACCACGACGCTCACGCCACCGTCCGCGTCATCATCATCGTCGCGAGTGGAACAGCCCACCATCACCATGCTGATCACGACGAACATCCACCGCTTCATGCCGATTGCCCCCTGGCGCATTCGCACGACGATACCACCGGCCCCACGCGAGGGCCGGTGCACTTCATCGCGCGGGCAGGAGGACCTACTGCTGCGGCGGGTTGAGCGTCAGCTGCAGCAGGGTGCCGTACTGGTTGTAGGGATTGTAGCTGCCCACGGCGCCCACCCAGCCGCAGTTGCCGCCGCCCGACAGGCTGAAGACCTGGTTGGACGCGCTGGGGTTGACGGAGCCGGCGGCGAGGTAGCCGCCCACGCCGAAGCGGGAGGGCTGCACGGAGAAGCGCGTGCCGCGCAGGTCCACGTTGGCCTGGGTCTGGGTGCCGTTGCAGGACATGGCGGCGCCGTAGGTCATGGCCTTCACCGTGTGCGGCGAGTGGGTCAACTGCCCGGTGGACGTGGAGAAGGTCTGATCCCCGGTGTCCAGTTGGAGCGTGTCCGGGAGCACGCGCACGCGGGTGTAGCGAGTGCGCACCGTGGTGCCGGGCGAGGATCCACCCGCGAGGTACTGCGAGAAGTTGGCGCCGTCCTCCGTGTGCTGGAGCGTGAGGTACTCCCGGGGCGACGCTCCATCCATGCCGTGGCACCAGGCGGACCAGCACTTGTTGGGGTCGCTCCCGACGCACAGCGTGTACTCGCCGTCGTGGTGGAGGGAGTAGTCGGTCTGGAGGGCCTTGCAGGTGGCCGGCAGGAGGAGCGGGGGCCGGTACTTCAGCTGCAGCAGCGAACCGGTCTGGTTGTAGGGGTTGTAGCTGCCCAGGGGGCCGGTCCAGCCGCAGAAGCCTCCGCCAGAGAGGTTGACGACCTGTCCATCGCCGCTGGCGACGGCGGTGCCGGAGGCGTCGAAGCCCCCCACGCCGAACAGGGCCGGATCCACCTCGAAGTTCGTGCCGATGAGGTTGATGTTGGCCTGGGCCTGCTCGCCATCGCAGGACATGGCGACGCCGAAGGGCATGGCACGCACGGTGTCCGGCGAGTGCGTCAGCTCACCCATGGACGTCGCGAAGGTCTGGTCGCCGGTATCCACCTGGAACGTGTCCGGGTGCAGGCGCACGCGGGTGTAGCGCGTGACGACGCTGGTGCCGGGTGAGGCGCCGCCCGCGAGGTAGCGCGAGACATTGGTGTCTTCCTGCTGCAAGGGGAGGGTGAGGTACTCCCGGGGCGTGCCGGCCATGTCGTGGCAGTACGCGCCCCAGGAGGCGTTGGGGTCACCGCCCACGTACAGGGCGTAGGTGCCATCCGGAGCATCCGGGTGGAGGGCATGCACGTCCGCGCACGTCGCGGGCAGTGTGCCGAGCGCCTGGGACGCGGAGGTCGTCCCTGCCTGGGACGCGGCGTCGTTCGCGCCGCAGCCCACGGCGAGCACGGTGAGGCTCCAGGCCAGGGCGCGGGTCGCGCGGCGCTTCGAGGTGGGGGCGGCGAAGGACTTCGGGGTGGGCTTCATGGGTGGGGCTCCTTGGCGTTGGCTGCGGAGCCCTTCCATGGCAAGGGCGGGGCCAGCGGCGATACGCGCGGGCTCCAGCCGGGATTTCGCGGTGTTGCGCGGGTGGACGCGCTCCACGCGGATGCGCCTCCCGCGCGAACGTGCCAGGGCTGGCACTCGCGAGGGGGCGCCCCAGGGGACGCGGATGTCAGGGCCCCTGGACCTCACGCGCCTTGCGCCGGTACTCGCCGGGCGGCACTCCCATCTCCCGCCGGAAGGCCCGATTGAAGGCGAACTCGGACTCGTAGCCCACGCGGGCCGCGATGGCCGCGAGCCCGTCCTGTCCCTCACGCAGCGCGTGCGCGGCCTCCTGCATCCGAAGCCGCGTGAGGTACTCATGCGGCGCCGCGCCCACCTCGCTCGCGAAGCGCCGCGCGAGCGTCGCCCGCGATGTCCCCGAGCGCTGCGCCAGCTCGCTCACGGTCCAGCTCCGGCCCGGCTCCGCGTGCATCCAGCCCAGGGCGCTGGCGAGCGTCCGGTCGCCGAGCGCGCCCAACCAGCCCGCGCCACCCGGCGGCTGCGCGTCCGCCCAGGCACGAAGCACCTGTACCAGGAGGATGTCGAGCAGCCGGGAGACGATGACCGAGGAGCCCCGCTCCCCCCGCGCGTACTCCTGTTCGAGCAGCGACACCGTGGGCAGCAGGGCACGCGCGTCCTCGGAAGCCCCCCGCAGGTGGACCCGCTCGGGAAGCAGCCGCAACACGGGATGCGCTCCCGGCTCGTCGAACGCGAAGAAGCCGCAGAGCATCCGCGACTCCACGCCGGTCCCGCCCAGCACATACCCAGAGGCCCCTTCGCCGCGTGTCGCCAGCCAATCCTCCACCCGCTGCTTGGGGCTGCGGGGCGAGTCCGCCACGGCATGCCCGTCTCCGCGCGGTAGCAGCACGACATCCCCTGGCCCGAGCGCGACGGCGTCCCGGCCCTGCGTGAGATGACAGGAGCCCGCGATGACCAGATGCAGGGTCGCCGTGGTCGTGGGAGCGAAGCGCAACCCCCAGGGGGCCCGCGCCACGGTGCGGCAGTAGAGCTGCCCCCGTAAGCGGGTTCGCTCGAGGATCTGCCCCAGCAGGTCGGAAGCATGCGAGAGGTCCATGCCTTCGAGGCTAGCAGCGGACTGCCCGCGGCGCTCACGGCCTGAGCGTTTCAGACAAAAAGTTGAGCCGTGCGCGAATGGCGGCTTCGAGGCCCGCACGTCACATTTCCAGCCATGAACGACACCCCCGCTTCAGTTGGAGGCCTCATGAACCCGAACGCCGCTCCGTTGTCCTGGAAGCTCACCTCGCCCACGGCCCTGTTCACGTTGCTTCTGGGGGCCTTCATGCTGTTCCTCAGCCTCCGCGCCGTGGCGGACCCGATCAGCGCGGCGCGGGGCTTCGGTCTGCCCGACTCCGGGGGCGAGGTCATCCCCTGGCTGCACGTCAAGGCAGGCAGGGACCTGGGCCTGGCGCTGGCGATGTTCGCCCTGGTGGCCATCCGGCAGCGACAGGCCGCGGGCGTCTTCGTCCTCGCCTGCGTCGTGATGCCCACCGTGGACGCATTGACCGTGATGCACGGCGGTGCCTCGCTCGCCTTCGCGCTCGCGGTCCATGGAAGCTTGGTGGTCTACGGAGTCGTGCTGGCCGCCGCGCTGCTGCGCCCCGGGAGGCCGCGGCAAGCAGCTTGAGTGGCAATCCCGGGCGATCCGGCGCGCGTTGGCCTACTGTCGGGGTTCGTGAGCCTGCCCTTCGTTGGAGGAGAGTCCGCGCCAGACCCCAGGCGCGAGTGGTGGTCCCTGCGGCTGCGTCGTGATTCGGATGGGGGCTGCCTGCTCGAGCTCGTCAACTCCGGTGGCGTGCACCCGATCCACGCGATCCACGAACGTCTTCGCGGGATCCTGGAGCGGCTGCCTGACGGTGTCGAGCTCGCCTATCTTTGCCGGGTCGCCCCGGGACGGCACTACAACGTCTCGCACCTGATCGCGGTCGAGCTCTGCGAGCGCCAGCGGGGACTCGCGAACGTCACCGCGCTGTTGCCGGAGGACTTCATCGCGGCGCGGGCATGGCTTCTTCTCGCCCGTGCCCGGTCGCGATTGAAGGCGGGCGAGATGGCGGGCAGCGTCGAGGATGCGCGTCATGCCTTTCAGCGTGGAGTCGAAGCGGAGGATGCGCCTGCCGTCGCGGAGTTCTTCGCCTGGCTGCCGCCGGAAGGCCGTGAGGCCCTTCGTCCGGAGTACCTGGCGTGGTTCGAGCGGCAGCCCGCGGAACAGCTCGTGCGCTGGCAAATCGAGCTCTCCTGGTGGCCTGAGCGCCAGCTCCTGAAGCACGTGACCGGTCTGGCGCCGTACCAGTACTGGAAGGATCGCGAGGAGGCGTCGCGCATCCTCGCCGAGCTGCGCCGTCGCGCCTCCGAGGCGGCCGCAGGGCTCGAAGCGCAACTCGGCGCCACCGACGCGCCGCAGGGCATGGCCCCTGGCGACGTGCCTGCGCAGCGCACCGACAAGCCGCTCCGCATCGGGATCATCGGCGGGGGGCGCATTGGCTCGCGGCTCGGCGCGCTGTGGGCGAGGGCAGGGCACACCGTCCGCATCGGGGTCCGGCGGCCGTGGCAGGTGTCCGTGGAGCCACCGGTCGCGGTGGGCGATGTTTCACGGGCGCTGTCTCACGGGGAGGTCATCGTGCTGGCGACGCCCGTCTCGGCCCTCAAGGACGTCGCCAAAGCCGCGCGACAGGCGCTGTCCGGGGGGGTCGTGATCGACGTGACGAACCCCGAGGATCCCTACTACGCAGCCAGGTTGGGCAATTCCCAGTGCGGCTCTGGATCGTTGACCGGGTCGTTGTTCCCGGGCGCGCGAATGGTGAAGGCCTTCAACACGCTCGACGAGCGAGCCTTGTTCGGCCCGACGGTCGCGCTCGTGCCCCCCGCGGTTCCAATCGCCTCGGATGACCCGGAGGCCGCGGCCACGGCGGCGCGGCTCGCGCGTGATGCGGGCTTCGACCCCGTCGTCGTCGGGCCGCTCTCCGCCTCGGCGCGCTTCGACCGCGGGACAGCGCTCTGGGGCACGCTCGCCAGCCACGCACAGGTATGCGCCACGCTTGGCGTCGAGGCCCCCGCGCGGCCATCGCACGAACAGCTCCAGACCCGCACGCTGGTCGAAGCCGTGCTCGCCCTGGCCATGCCGAAGGAGGCGCTCGAGGACGACTTCGAGGAGGAGGAGGACTTCCATCCATTCGGGGATGCCTGGCGCCGGCAGTTCGCCGAGTGGAGGCTTCCGTGTCCGGAGGGACTCGCCGAGCTCGCGGACGGCGCGGGGGAGGTGCTGATTGATATTGGCGGCTGGGGGATGTTCGAGCCCCAGGACGATATGGACCTCCGAGAGGGGCTTCGGCAGGACGTCTCGAGGGCGCACCTTGCCGACATGGCCCCTTTGTTCGGCCGCGATGGCGACCTCTTGCTGCTGGACCAGGAGGGGCGCGTCCATCTCTGGCTTCATGAAGAAGGAGATGAGACGCGGGTGGTCGCCAGGGACTTCCGCGCGCTCCTCGCGATCTTCGCGGCAGGCATCGACCCGGGCCTCCTCTGACCCGTAGGCCGGCGTGTTAGCGTTCCACGCAATGAGTGGGCAAAAAGGGACGATCGTCGAGCTCAACCCGATGGATGCCCTTGGGTGGATCGAGCTCGACGATGGCGGGCGGGTGCGCTTCGGCGGCACCTCGCTCAAGAGCTTCGCCGTGAACCCCTCGGTCGGCACCCGGGTCGAGGTGCACGGCATCGCGCCGGGTTACCAGGGCGTGCCCAAGGCGGTGATGGTGACGCCGCTCGTCGGCGCGTCCGAGGCCACCGAGCAGCCCAAGGCCGAGCCGCGCCGCGCGCGGAAGAAGACCCCATGGGCGACCTTCGTGCGCGAGCACCCGCGCTGGAGCGACGTCGCAGAGACGTGCGTGCCCTGCGCGCGCAAGGCGCCTCGCCCCACGCTCCCCGAGCACCCGCTGTTCGCGCCCTGGCGCCGCGAGCTTTGCGAGACCGCGCCCACCAGCGTCGACCTGAAGGTGCCGCATTACCTGAAGCCCGAGAGCTTCGATCCCGGCCCCGGCGATTGCTTCGCGCACGGCTCCGTCGCCTGGCTCGACGAGCCGCGCTGGCCGAGCTGCGGCGTCTGCGCCCGCCCGCTGGAGATGTGCGTCCAGATCTCGCCGGCGGTGCTCGCGGACTTCCTTCCCGGTGGCCGCGGCCTCGCCGCGCTCTTCTGCTTTCACTGCGGCGTCTCGATGAACAGCGATCCGCGCGTCGCGCACGTGCGCCTGGTGGATCCGAGGCACCGCGTGACCGGCCCCAAGGAGTGGAAATCGGCGTCGAGTGGCTGGCGGCGTGAGAGTCAGCGGGTGACGCCGGGCTCCCCGGCAACCGAGCTGGCGCCGGCGAGCTGGTACCGCTTTCGCTCGGAGATCACGCCGGACACCGCGTCGAGCGGGCTCTTCGGCTTCGATGCGCCCGAGCTCGGCGGACCGTTCCCCAAGGACTTCGATCCGGATCTGCTCGACGTGGAGTACGACGACTGGCTCGCGAAGCAGCGCGGCGGCGCGCGCTGGGGTGGAGCTCGCCTCGGCGGCGTGGCGGGCTGGGACCAGGCCGACGCGACGCCGAGCTGCGCGCACGGCGAGATGCCGCACCTGCTCGACTACGAGGGCGGGCAGTTCCTCGACGGGGCGCTGCACGTGTTCTCGTGTCGCGAGCGGGTCTGTGAGCTGGCGTTCGTCGCGGAGTTCTGAGGCGACCCCAGAAGCGAAAGACAGTCACTGCGTGTAGCGCAGGAGCCCTTTGTCCGAGCCGATCCACACCTCGCCGGGGGCTCGGCTCTCCACCGTGGTGATGCCAAGGGGCAGGGGAGGGGAGTGCTGGGACCAGCTCACACCGTCCCAGTGGAGGACGCCGCTGTTGGGGACGGTTGCCCAGACATCGTTACGGCCGCTGCCAGCGACATGGCCCAGGTCGCTGTCGGCCCCCGTGCGGATGTCCGTCCAGGCCGTGCCGTCCCAGTGGGTCATCCGGCCCTGCCAGTGCGTCGTCCAGACATCGTCCACCGCTCCCACCCAGACCCCATGAGGACTGCCAGGCAAGCCGCTGGGGCGCTGGGTCCACGCGATGCCATCCCAGTGCCACACCTGGCCGTAACCCGAGAACAACCATACGTCCTGAGGCGACGTGCCATGGATACGGGCGAAGGTCGTGGTTTCCGGAAAGGCATACTCCGACCACTGCGCCCCGTCGTAGTGCAGCAGGTTGCCGGGGGTCACGGCCCAGACGTCGTCCGTGGCCGCGCCCCAGACGTCCACCAGGACCGTGTTGAGAGGTCTGGCTGCGGGGAACCGAGCCCAGGAAGCGCCGTCCCAGTGAAGGAGCGAACCGAGGGACCCTGTAGCCCAGGCCTCCCTGGAGCTGAGTACCGACAGGCCCCCCAGCCTCTCGTCGGTCGACGTGGCGGGGGTCTGCACCTGCGTCCACCGTCCGCCGTCGAAGTGCAGGGCAAAGCCAAAATCGCCGACAGCCCATACGTCATCGGGGGTCCGCTGCACGATGCGCTGGATGCGCCACTGTTGTTCTGGCGGGGGGGAGCCGTCGAGCGTGACCCACGCTCCGTCACTCCAGCGCATCATCGCGTGCATCTCGAGGCCGTAGTAGCCATCGGGCGTCGCGAGCTTCGCGTCCGCGTTCCGCGGACCGAGTTTGTGCCAGGTGTTGCCATCCCAGTGGAACAGATCGTTGCCATCGCCGCCCCAGCCATTGTCAGGCGTCAGGCCCTCGATTCCCACGATTCCGTCCACGGAGGTCATGCCCGTCCAGGTGCTTCCGTCCCAATGGAAGTACCTGAACCGGACCGGCGGCTCGTAGTCGAACTGGAAGTCCCCATGCGCCCAGATGTTCGTTGAGCTGGTGCCCCAGATCTTCACCAGGTGATAGCCGCGGGCGATGCTCGAGAGCTCCGAGAAACGGGTCCACGCCTGTCCGTTCCAGTGGGCGAGCCCGCCGAAGCGGCCCGAAACCCAGACATCGTCCCGCGCCACGGCGAACACGGCCATCGGATCAACGGTGTCAGCCAGCTCCACGGTGGACCAGACCTTGCCGTTGAAGTGCAGGAGGTCTTCACCGTCGCCTCCCGCGGCCCAGACATCGTCGGGTGCGGTCCCGGAGATCGTTGTCAGCGCCCCCTGCGTCGGGCTGCAGACCCGTGCCCACGTCTTCCCGTCCCAGTGGATGAGCGTGCCGCGCTCGCCGGCTCCCCAGATGTCGTTGGCGGACAAGCCCCAGAGCTTGAAGATGCGGCCCTCGGCGGGGGACGTCCTGGCGCTGTAGGTGACGCCATCCCAGTGCAGCAGGAGTCGCCCCTCGCCCGCCGCCCACAGATCGTCGCCGGAGACGCCCGCGAGGCCAGAGAGCTGGAAGCCTTGAGGAGAGGGCTGGGAGAAGCACCAGCCGCCCTTCAAGCAGAGGGGCGCGGGGCCCTCCTCCCAGACGTCCGGCGCCGAGGGCAGGGTGCAGAGGCTCTCATTGGGCACCGGAGGCGGAGGCTCACTCGGTGGGGGCGGCTGGGGGTCCGTACATCCCAGCGCGAAGAGGAGCGCTACCGTGAAGTGCGAGAACTTCTGCATGGGAGATGCTCCAGGGTCCGAGAGGGCATGTCAGACCGGTGAGATGCAATCGCCCTCTGAGCGGCACCGTCACGACATGAAACCCTGGAGGCTTGGGTCTTGGAAACCCCTGGACGAGGATTCGGAACCGCCGTGGTCATCGGCGGCAGCATGGCAGGGCTCTTGAGCGCGCGGGTGCTCGCGGACCACTTCGACAAGGTGACACTGGTGGAGCGGGATGTCCGGGGGGAGGGACCCGCCGCGCGCAAGGGTGTTCCGCAAGGGCCGCACATCCACGTGCTGTTGGACACGGGCCGGCGCATCCTCGACACGTACTTCCCGGACCTGTTCGAGCAGCTCCAGGTCCAGGGCGCCGAGCTCATCGACTCGAGTGGAGACCTCGCCTGGCACCACTTCGGGGTGTGGAAGCTGCGTCGCACCAGCGGCATCCCCGGGCTGCTGTGCACGCGGCCCCTGCTCGAGTGGAACGTCCTGCGCCGGGTGAAGGCGCGGCCCAACGTCGCGGTGCGCGAGGGCTGCTCCATCGAAGGGCTCATCCGCGACGCGAAGGGCACGGGGCGCATCACGGGCGTCCGGGTCAAGACACCCCAGGGCGAGGAGTCGTGGGAGGCGGACCTCGTCGTGGATGCCAGTGGCCGGGGCTCGCGGATGCCTCAGTGGTTGGAAGCCATCGGCTACGCGCGGCCGGAGGAGGAGCAGGTCCTCGTGGACCTTTCCTACACGACGTGCCTGCACGAGCCGCCGCCCCACTTCCAGAAGGAATGGAAGGCGCTCTTCCTCTATCCAAGTCCTCCCAAGGCCTGGCGCGCGGGGTTCATCTCCCACGTGGAGGGAGGCCGGTGGCTCGTCACCCTCAATGGCTACTTCGGGGAGCACGCGCCCACCGAGTACGCGGGGTTCCTCGAGTACGCGCGCTCACTGACGCGTCCGGACCTGTACAACTACTTGAAAGAAGCCACGCCGGTAGGGCCCATCTCCCAGCACAAGGTGAAGGACTGCCGGTGGCGGCACTACGAGAAGCTGCCCCGCTTTCCCGAGGGGCTGGTCATCCTGGGAGACGCCGCGTGTGCCTTCAACCCCCTCTACGGGCAAGGCATGTCGGTGGCGGGGCTTGGCGCGGAGCTGCTGGACACCTGCCTGCGCGAGCAGTCCGGACGAGGCGAGCTCTCGGGCCTGGCGCAGCGCTTCCGCGAGCGGCTGCCTGAAGTCATCCGGCTCCCGTGGCTGTTGGGCACGGGCATGGACCTGCTGTATCCGCAGGCCGTCGGGAAGCGGCCCTTCGGGCTGGGCTTGCTGCACTGGTACCTGCTGCGGCTGATGGAGCGCACGTCGACCGACGCACACGTCCATCGCCAGTTCTACCGGCTCCTGCACCTGCACGCGGGGCTGGAGGCGGTTCTCCAGCCCTCCGTGGCCTTGCCCGTGTTGGGCCATGGCGTCATGTCGCTCCTCCGTCCTCTCGAGCGGCTGGCGAATACCGGGACACGGCCTCCAAGCCCGGTCTGAGCCCGGAGCGCGCTTCCGTGTCATGGCGTCATGCTCCCGGTGTATTGTTCGTGCATATGCACTGGCACTTGCACCTGAAGCGCGCGGCCCTGCTGGCGGTGCTCTTCGCGGCGTCCGGGCTCACTGGAGTCGACGCGCACGCACAACAATGTGGCCCCGAAGCGCCTCCCCCCGCCGTCCCGCTCAACGACCAGATGAGCGGCACGCGGGTCTTGCGCCGCCTCGTCCTCGGTCTCTCGGGGACGACGCCCACCGTCGAACAGTACGAGGCGATGGCCGCCGCGACCACGCCCGAGGCGCGGGAATCCCTCCTGCGCGCCACGCTCGAGGCCGCGCTCGCCTCGCCGAAGTTCTACGAGCGGATGGTGAACTTCGGCCACGAGTGGCTCGCGGTGGGCGCATACACCACCGGCGCGGCGGGTGACGCCTACCAGGGCGACATGTCCGGCCACCTCTTCAAGTGCGACGCCAACACCGCGCACGCGGGCGCGTACTACGCCGTGCACGAGTTCGGCGATTCGAAGGACCCGGCGAAGCAGTGCCAGGACCAGGACGCCGACGGCAACCCCGCCGTGCCCGAGGTGCACCAGGTGGAGCCCTGGTGGGCGCCGGGCACCACCGTCACGGTGCTCGGCAAGGCCGGCTCCGACGTCACCCAGGTCACCGACAGCAAGGGCCAGCCGGTCGACTGCGGCCTCGCGAACGGCGGCTACTACGACCCCATGCTGCCCGCCGCGTGCGGCTGCGGCCCGAACCTGGTGTGGTGCAGCCCGCTCTACGGCCTCCATAGCAACAGCAACCACGACTTCGGCCTGCAGCGCCGGCACCCCTACGAGGAGCCCGCGCGCCTCTTCGCGCACCTCGCGTGGCACGACCGGCCGCTCTCGGACCTCATCCTCGGGAACTACTCGGTCGGCACCAACTGGCTGCGCGCGCTGTACGTGCGCTTCGGCCGGCAGATGGGCAACAGCGCGCTGGACAAGAACACCACGTGGTGGCGTCCCGACGCGGACAACGCGCCGCGCGACCCGCTGCACCCCACGCCGAATGATCCGCAGGCGTGGCGCGAGTTCGTGGTCGAGGACCTGGAGCCCTTCCACCTCGCGCTCACCCCGGACCGGGCGCGCTCCGGCAGCATCGACCGCACCTACCGCTTCGACCCGCGCACCACGACCGACGCGCCCCAGGGCCTCCCCACCGCGGGCGTGCTCACCATGATCGGCTCGCTGTCGTCCTTCCCGCGCGAGCGCGTCCGGGCCGCGCGCTTCCTCGAGATGTTCGCCTGCCAGAACTTCTCGCCACCGCCCGCGGACGTGCACTTCCCGCCCCTGGAGGTGGACCCCGGCACCGGCGGCACGTGCCTGCACTGCCACCGGACGCTCGACCCCGCGGCCATCTCCTTCAAGCGCTGGGACTTCGGCACGGCCCAGAGCTCCTACGTCCCGTGGCCTTTCATGCCGGGCGTGGGCCGCCACCGCATCACCAAGGAGTGGCTGTCCGGGCAGTACCCGTACATCGGCACCTCGCCGGGCTACCGCTGGAAGAACGCGTTCGTCCCCAACACCCTCCTCACGCCCGTCACCCCCGAGCAGGTGAAGGCCAACCCCGAGGCGGTGCTGCTCGACACGATGCCCGACACGTACACGCTGCTCGGCGAGCACGGCGACGGCACCATGGGCCCGCTCGGCTTCGGGAAGCTCGTCGTGCGCTCCGGCGAGTTCGACCGCTGCGTCGCGCGCAAGATGTATTCGATGTTCATCGGCCGCGACCTGAACCCGGCCACGGAGAAGGGCTTCATCGACAAGCTCGCGCGGGAGTTCGTCGCGGGCGACCGGAAGCTGAAACCCTTCATCCGATACCTCTTCGAACAACCCGAGCTGCGGAGGGGCCTGTGATGAACACGTTGCGTTCGACCCTGAGTGGCGCCGCGCTGGCCTCGGTCGTGCTCCTCGCCGTGAGCTGCGTCGGGAAGATCGGGGACTCTCCCGAGGACCCGGGCGGTGAGAGCTGCGAGGCCGTGAGCAAGAACGACGAGATCCGTCTCGCGCTCGCGCCCGCGTGCCAGGGCTGCCACCTCACCGGCAACAAGCCCTTCTTCGCCTCGCTCACCGCCTTCGAGAACGGGCTCGTCTACAACGAGAAGTACGTGAAGCGCGGCGACCCCGCGAACAGCATGCTCATCCAGCTGCTGGACGGCGTGGCCCCCGGCAGCTATCCCCAGATGCCGCCCGGGCAGCCGTACAACGAGCTCGTCAGCAGCGGCCGCGTCACGCTGACCATCGCGCAGGTGGAGGACTGGATCCGGAACCTGCCGGCCGCGCCCGCGCAACTGGAGGCCCCCGTGGCGGAGGAGTTCAGCGTCCGCCGGCTCACCGCCGAGGAGATGATCCTCAGCCTGATGGATCAGCTCGGGCTCACCCTCGAGGACTTCGTCAGCACCACCGACACCAACTGGCGCAACAAGCCGTACGTGGCGAACGGCGGCAAGTTCTTCATCTGGCCCGGGGACTGGGCCCCCGGCATCTCGGGCGAGTACGTCTCCGACTCGCGCAGTGTCGAGCGCTTCGAGGCGCTCGGTGGCGGCAATTCGCTCCTGTACCGCAAGCGGGATGTGGGCTTCGGTCCGTCCACCGCGCAGACGCTGGTGCAGATGTCCCAGGCGTGGTGCGCGCGCGCCGTGGACAAGAAGAACAACCCGGCGGTGCTGCGCTACGTGACGCTCGCCGACACCTCCAAGAGCAACCCGGACGCGGTGCAGAAGAACCTGCGCTCGCTCTACCTGCGCATGCTCGGCCAGCCGCCCTCGGACGCGGAGGCCCGGGCGCTGTACGAGCAGGTCTACCTGCCGCTGGAGGCGCAGAACACGCGCCTCGCCTGGATTGGCGTCTGCGCGGCGCTCATCCGTCACCCGATGTGGATCACCTACTGAGCGAGGACACCATGCCGAACACCTCTCGTCGCACCCTGCTCAAGTGGGCCCTCGGCGCGGGACAGCTCGCGCTCCTCGATCGCGCGGGGCTCCTCGGTTCGAGCACCGCGCACGCCGCGGACGTCGACGTCCCCTCGCGCCTCGTGGTGCTCTACATCCCCGGCGGCTACCGGCCGGCGTACTACTTCACCCCGATGGAGGACGCGGACATCCCGCTCTGCGTCCCCACGCCCTCCAACCACAGCGGCGAGCCCGTCTTCTTCCAGGCGAACCAGGTGGTGAACCTCGCGCCTCCGAACGGCTCCTACAAGCCGCTGCGGACGTGGCAGTCGTGGAACCCCGCCGACCCGGCCGCGCGCGGCAACTACAGCCCGCTCATGTACGGCTACACGCACTTCGCGCTGGCGGATCAGCTCAGCGTGCTGCACGGCATCGACCAGGGCACCAACGACCACTCGAGCGCGTTCATCTCCTCGATGTGCGGTGTCGCCGGCGCGGACTACCGGGCGCCCGCCGTGCACTCGGTCATCGCGAACCACCTGTATGAGAAGTACCGCGAGAGCCGGCCGCTGCCCTTCGTCGTCGTCACCGGAGAGCGCGGCATGCCGGTGGGCATGGGGCTGCCCTCCCACGCCTCGCCCCTGCGCGTGCCGTCCATCGAGGCGCTCAAGCCGATGCTCTCGGCGAAGCCCTCGGACAACGCGTGGTGGACGGGGCTGGACGCGCGCACCGAGGCGCCCGAGCTGGACGCGCGCGGGAAGCCCACCGGGGGCAGCCTGAAGACGACGGCCATCGAGCGCTTCTCGCTGACGCGCGCCCAGCAGCTCCTGGGCCGCTCGACGGCGAAGGTGGACACCTACCTGGAGGGGCTGCACGGCTCGCTGTCATCGGTGTCGCGCGTGCTCGCGACGGACGTCGTGTCCGTGCTGGAGAAGACCAAGGGCATCGAGACGCTGACCTCGAACCGCCCCGCGTACATGTCGAGCTACCTGCCCAACCAGTCGTTCACGTACACCTTCGGCCTCGCGAACTTCCACCTCACGGGGCTCGACGCGCGCATGGACATGGCGCTTCGCCTGCTCAAGGCGGACCTCTGCACCTCGGTGCACGTCTCGCTGCAGCAGGACTTCGACACGCACAACGGCCTGGGCCACGGCTACAGCTGCGCGCACGGCCGCGGGATGATGGACAACGTCGCGCGCTTCCTCGGCGAACTCAAGGCCGCGCCCGCGCCCGGCAAGCCCGGCAAGACGCTGCTCGACGACACGCTCGTGCTGGTGATGAGCGAGTTCGGCCGGAGCTGGGCCTCGCGGAGCAGCGACGGCAGCTACTACCTGCCGGACGATCACCACCCCTACACGTCCATCTGCTTCGCGGGCGGGAACGTGGCGGGGAACCGGCAGGTGGGCTCGTACACCCCGCGCGGGCTCGGCGTCCCGGTGGACATCATCGAGGAGAACGGCCAGGCCTCGAAGCGCGTGCCCCGCTCCGCGGACGCGGTGACGACCGCGCTGCGCATCCTGGGCATGGACACACACGAGTTCTTCATCCCCGGCGGCTACGGCGAGGTCGTGGGGCTCCGGAAGGCGTAGTCCCGACCGGGCGGGTGGATGGCCCAGGGGGTAAGGAGAGCACCCTGGGCGTTATTTTTCCGGTGAATCCTGTTGCCCTGGTGGAGTGGCGTCTATTCATTCATGCCCTTGAGCAGTGCGCGAACCTCCTCCGCCGAGTTCCCCGTCGGCTCGAGGAGCAGATACTTTTTATAGGCCTCGGCCGCTCGGGTTTGATCGCCGGAGAACTGAAGTGAGCTGCCCAGCCAGAACCAGGCCTTCGCGTTCTTGGGCTCCGCCTTGACCACGTCCTGGAGCAGCTTCGCCGCCTCGCGGTAGCCGGCATCCGAAGTCGAAGAGCTGTTTGCGAGGGCAATGGCAAGGCCGGTCTTGGCCTGCATTGAAGCAGGATTGAGCTTGAGTGCAGCGCGATAGCTGGGCCCCGCACTCCTGAAGTCCCTCCTCGCCAAGGCCTGAGTACCGGCGGCAAGAGCCTCTTCATATTTCCGCCCACCTGACGGGATGACAGCGGGTGAGGTCGGCTGCGTCGTGACGGTCTGGGCCGGCTTGGGGGGCTCTTGGGCGGGCCTTGTCGAAATCGAGGAGGACTCTTTCGGGGCCGCCGTTCCGGTCATGCCTTGGGGAGCCAGGATCGGTGTCGCCATCGGAGGTCCGACGGCTTCCTCCGCTGGAACGGCTTTCATTGCCAACCAGATCCCCCCTGCCAGACTGAACAGGCCGGCTCCCAGTGCGGCTGGAAGCCGCCAGCGCGGGGACGCCGCAGGTGTCACGGGACCTGTATGCCGTCGTGTGTCGGCGACGTTCTCTGGATCAGGCGCTTCGTACCGTGCCTGCCAGGCGCGTCGCTCGTCCTGGAACGAGCCGGGCACCGGCAGGTCGCGGCCCGCCTTGGCCAGGTCCTCTCGGAACAGGGTTCGCAACAGATGCGCCACGCTCATCGATGAGAAGCGTGGAAAGCTTGCGTAGAGGAACTCCGCCAATGCGTCCCCGAACGCGTGACTGGATTCGAAGCGCTCCTTCAGATCCGGAGCCAGCGCCTTCATCACCAGGTCGCTCAAGGCCGTGGGCAGGTCCGGACGCAGCTCGCGCAGCGGAGGAATCTTTCCGTGCGCCAGTTTCATCAGCACGACGGATTCGAGCCCCGTCAACGGCAGTTGTCCGGACAGCAGCTCGTACAGCACCACGCCTGTGGCCCAGACATCCGTTCGCGCGTCCACCTCTTCTCCACGCGCCTGCTCCGGGGAGAAGAAGAGATACTTGCCCTTCAGCACTCCGGGGGCCGTCTTGAATCCTCGCAGGGACTGCGCCTTGGCAATGCCAAAGTCGACGATCTTGACCTGGCCCTCGTAGCCGACAAGCACGTTGTCAGGGGAGATGTCCCGGTGGACGATCCCCAAGGGCTTGCCACCGCTGTCCGCGCGCGTGTGCGCGTAGTGCAGCCCCCTGCACATCTCCATGGCGATGTAGACCGCCACGGGCACAGGGAGGGCCGGCATGCCACTCTTTCTGGCGCGCTTGAGGAACCGGTCGAGCGGCTGGCCGTCCACGAACTCCATGGCGAGGAAGTACTCGCCATCGACGCGGCCGAAGTCGAAGACCTGGGCGACGTTTCCATGAGACAGCGTGGCACTGATGCGTGCCTCGCTGATGAACATGGAGATGAACGCGTCGTCGTTTGCGTACTCGGGCAGCACCTTCTTGATGAGGACGGGCTTCGTCACGCCCGCGTCTCCCACCAGTTGGGCCCGCCAGGTTTCAGCCATCCCGCCGCGGCTCAGCCATGAAACCAGCTCATACCGCCCGAAGATGTCTCCCTCTTGCGTGCCCATGGGATGGGGCTACTCCTCCACGGCCTCCTGCGGCTCCTGGAAGTCCACGTCGAAGTTGACGCGCTGGCCGGGCTCGATGGTGAAGGTCTTCTGCCAGTGCGACGGGCCCACGGTGACGTTGAGGCGGTGGTAGCCCTCGTAGACGTCCAGTTCCTCCACCGGCACGGTGCCCGCGGGCTTGCCGTCGATGGTGACATTGGCGCCGGCGGGGCCTCGCACGTTGATGAAGGCCTTGTTGAGGAAGAACTGGTAGCCGGAGCGGCCCGTGGGGGCCACCGTCACGGTGCGCGACACGGAGATGCCCAGCGCGCCATTGGTGAAGGTGAGCAGGTGCTTGCCCGGCGGCAGCGACGCGGACAGCGGCGTGCGGCCCAGGAGCGCGTTGTTGAGCGTGACCTCCACGCGCGGCTCCACGGTGAGGTCCAGGATGCCCATCGTCGGGCCCGCGTCCACACCGGCGTCCACGCCCGCGTCCTCGATGCCCGCGTCGAAGGGCTCGGCCACGACGACAGCCGGCATGCCTGCGTCGAAGGTCTCGACGGTCATCGTGCCCTGAAGCTGGCGCTGGATGATCACCGCGCCCGCACCGAGCGTCAGCACGAGACCGCCGACCACGAACGGTATCCAGGAACGTGAAGGCTTCTGCGCCACCGCGGCTGGAACCGTTGGGCTCGCCGCTCCGCCGAAGATGGGACCCGTGGGCCGCGTCTCCGTCGAAGGCTTCGGAGCAGGGGAGGGCGTTGCGGTCTGAGCCGTGGCGCCGTGAGCGCCCTGACTCGTGACCGGGTTCGCGGTGCTCGGAACTGGGTTCTGCGCTGGAGCCGCAACAGGAGCGCTCTGGGGGACCTGCGCGGGCGTCGATGCCTGCGCGGTCTGCACGGGCGCGGACACAGGCGCCTGCGGCGCGGTGGCCACGGGCTGCGCGGGTACGGGCGTGCTGCTCCCCGCCGCGGAGAACTCCGGCACCTTGCTCTTCACGGGCTCCGCGAGCCCCACGCCCTGCGCGATGAGCTCCGCGATCTGCGGCGCGGGCATGCCTGCCTTCGACAGCGCCTCCGCGATGCCCTTCTCGATCGTCGCCCTTCGCGCCGCGCGCGCCTCGCTCTCAGGCGGGAACAGCTTCGCCAGGTGCGCCGCGAACTCCTCGTGCTCCGGCAGCTTCCCGACGGCCTCCACCAACGCCTCGCGGAACGCGAGCGCCGACGGGTAGCGCTCCAGCGCGCGCTTCGTCGTCGCGCGGCGCACCACCGCATCCAGCTTCAGCGGCACGTCCGACGGCATCGGGGGCAGGGCGCGGTTGAGCACCGCCTTGTCCGGATCCGCCGACTCCTTGAACGGCATCTTGCCCGTGAGGCACTCGTGCAGCGTGAGCCCCAGCAGGAACACGTCCGACTGCACGTTGACCGCTTCGCGCCCGCCCAAGAGCTGCTCCGGGGACGTGTACGCGCGGCGGTTCTTCACGCGCTTGCCACCGCGCTCGCGCGGCGCCACGGAGAGCGCTCCGTAGCCCGTCACCTTCGTGAAGCCGCTGAAGGACACCATCAGCGTCTCGGGCCGGATGTCTCCGTGCACCAGCGGTGAGCCGTCGTCGTTGCCGGCGACGTGCGCGTAGTGCAGCCCCATCGCCGCGTCCGCCACCACCAGCGACGCGAACGCGGGCGACATGCGCGGGTTCGCTTCCAGCACGCGCCGCAGCGGCTCGCCGTCCGCGAACTCGGTGACTCGCGCCAGGCCGCCGTCCAGCTTCTCCAGGCCGTGCACGCGCAGGATGTTTGGATGGTCGAAGACGATGGCGCGGTTCGTCTCGCGCTCCAGGCGCGCCACCAGCTCCGGGTTCTGGGCAATCTCAGGCGGTGCCCAGATGAGCACCACGGGGCGGGGCGTGACACCTTCCTCCAGCGACAGGCCGAGGAAGGCACGCGAGCCCTCTCCAGCAAGGAGGGGGCCGAGTGACTGATAGCGAGGCGAACTCATGGGAACGGCATGCTAGTGCCCTTCCCATCGATCCTGGAATCCCCGGGATGTACCTAGAGCCGTTGCCCTTCGAAAGGCAGCGTCAGGTGGTAGCCATAACGCCCGCGCCGCACGAGCAACAGCACGCTACGTCCCCGTCGCGCCGTCAGCAGGGCTTCACGGAAAGTGTCACCCGTCGACACCGGCTGGTTGTTCATCCGCAACAGCACGTCCCCCGGCTCCAGCCCAATCTCCGAGGCGGCGGAGCCCGGACGCACGGAAGTAATCGCCATCCCGCCCTTGCTCTCCTTCACGCGGAGTCCCAGCTTCTCCCACGCCAGGGTTTCAAGCAGGCGAGCAGGAAATTCAACCGGCGTCACCTGCACCGTGCGGCTCGCGCCTGCTCGGAAGAGCACCAAGGGGAAGACCGAGCGGGCCGGATAACCGCGCACGCGCGAGTCGAAATCCTCCGCGTCCTGGATGCGTGAGCCACCCAGTTCGGTGACCACGTCGCCACGCTGCACACCGGCCTGCGCGGCGGGGCTGTCCGGATCCACGTTCGTCACGATGACGCCGTACGTGCGGTCCCACCCGAGCCGCGCGGCCACCTGCTCGCGCAGGTCCGCCGTGTCCATGCCCACCCACGCCGGACGCACCTTCCCGAAGCGCGTGAGCTCCTCCACGATGCGCCGCACCTTGTCCGCGGGAATCGCGAAGCCGATGCCCTGGCCGTTCGCGTAGATGGCGGTGTTGATGCCGATGATCTCCCCGTCCACGTTGAGCAGCGGCCCGCCGGAGTTGCCCGGGTTGATGGCCGCGTCCGTCTGGAGGAAGTCGTTGTAGACGCGGTCGTCCGCGCGGAAGGTGCGGCCCGTCGCGGACACCACGCCCGCCGTCACCGTCTTGCTCAGGCCGAACGGGCTGCCGATGGCCACCACCGTCTCGCCAATCATCAGGTCACTGCTGGTGCCCAGCTTCGCGGTGGGCAGGGGCTCCTTCGCGTTGACCTTGAGGACCGCCAGGTCGTTGTTCGCGTCGCTGCCCACCACCTCCGCGTCGAAGGTGCGCCCGTCCGCCAGCACCACGTGGATGGCGGAGGCTCCGCGGATGACGTGGTCGTTGGTGACGATGATGCCGGACGCGTCGATGATGGCGCCGCTGCCCAGGCCGGTGATGCGCTGGCGCGTCTCCGGCTGCGCCATGCCCTGGCCGAAGAACTCCTCCAGCGGCGAGCGCGGCCGGCCCCGGAAGCGCGACTCCACCTCCTGCTCGGTGCCGATGTAGACGACCGCCGGGGAGACCTTCTGCACCACCTCCACCACGTCGCTGCGCCGGCGCGACAGGTCCGCGTGCGCCGGTAGCGCCAGCACGAGCCCCGTCAGCAAGAGCCCCCACCGGATGTGTGCTGCCCTCATGCCCTTCCTCCATACGCCGCCGGAAATTGTCTCCCGGAAGACAGTCTGAATGTCGGGAAGGCCTCAGCCATTCCCTGGGTGTCTGGAAGCGGCGTCCGGCTCTTCATAGACCAGATGGCGCGGCCGTGATCGAACGCACTTCAGGCAGAACGTCCCTGCCCCGGCCCGATTGCGGCCCGGGAGCGCAGGGTGGGGCCTGGGCATCCCGGCGCGGCGAACTGCTTGATGCCCGCGGGGGCCGAGGGAGTGGTTGCACATGAGTCTCGTCCTGGTCGCGGATGATGAGCCCGCGGTGCTGGAGGTCTTGAGCCAGGTGATCGAGGACCTGGGGCACGACGTGGTGCGCGCCCGGGATGGCGAGGAGGCCCTGGCGCTCGCCCGTGCCCACCGGCCCCGGCTGGTGGTGACGGACCACATGATGCCGCGCATGAGCGGCATGGAGTTGTGCAGCCGGCTGAAGCAGGAGCCCGGCCTGCGCGACGTGCCCATCATCCTCTTGAGTGCCGTGCTCCAGCAGGGCTCGCCGGATGCGGCCGCGTTCCTCAACAAGCCCTTTGAAATCACCGACTTCGAGACGCTGATCCACGACGTGCTGGAGAAGGCCCCCGCCGCGTCCCCGGAGCCCACGACGCCGGTGGAGGCGCTGAGCCGCTGGGTGGCGCAGTCGCTTCAGGGCCCGCTGGAGGCCGCGCGCGAACAACTGCGCACGCTCCGCGACCTGCCGCCCCCCAGCAAGGGCGCGGTGGAGGCGCTGGGCGCGCAGCTCCAGTCGCTGGAGCGGATGGGGCACTACCTCCAGGACGCGGCCCGCCTGAGCGCGGGCAGCGTGACGTTGCGGCCGGTGGAGGGCGACCTGCGCCGGCACCTGGAGGCGTCCGTCGCCCGGTGCCGCACGGCGGGGCCCGGGGTGCCGGTGGAGGTGACGGTGCCCTCGGAGGCGGTGGGCCTGAAGTTCGACCCCGAACGCCTGGAGCAGGTGTTCGACGTGCTCCTGTCGAACGCGGCCCGGCAGGGCGGGGTGCGCGTGGAGCTGGAGGCGTCCCCGGAGCAGGTGCTGGTGCGCGTGAGCGACCGGGGACCGGGCATCCCGGAGGCGGAGCTGCCCCGGCTGTTCCAGCCCTTCCCGCAGGGCCCCGCGCGGGGCGAGGCGCTGGGGCTCTACGTGGCCTCGGAGCTGGCGAAGCTGCACGGCGGCGCGCTGTCCGCCGAGTCGCGCCCCGGGCAGGGCGCGACGTTCAGCGTGTCGCTGCCGCGCGTGGCCTGAGGGCTCAGGCCTTCTGCGACTTCAGCATCCAGCCGATCATCTTGTAAAGCAGGCGGGCGCCCACGTTGGCGTCCCACTCGCTGCCCTCCGGGTCGGGGGCCACTTCGGTGAGGTCGAAGCCGACGATGGTGCGGCCCGAGCGCACGACGCCCGCGACGAGCGCGGTGGCCTCCGGGAAGGACAGGCCGCCGGGCACGGGCGTGCCGGTGTTCGGGCACAGCACGGGGTCCAGCCCGTCGATGTCGAAGGACAGGTAGACCTGCTGCGGCAGCTTGTCGACGATCTGCTTCACCTGCTGGTTCCAGGGCAGGCCGTCGAAGCGGTTCTGCTGGAGGACGGCGTCGAAGAAGGCGTGGATGCGGCCGCCGGAGTTCTCGATGTAGCGGTGCTCGTTCTCGCTCATGTCGCGCAGGCCCACCTGGACCAGCGTCTTCATGCCCGGGATGCGCTCGGCGACGTTGTAGAAGATGGACGCGTGCGACCAGGTGAATCCCTCGTACGCGACGCGCAGGTCCGCGTGCGCGTCCAGGTGGAGCACGCCCATGCCGGGGTACTTCTCCGCGTGGGCCTGGATGATGCCGTAGGAGATGGCGTGATCGCCGCCCACGGCGGCCACGAGCTTGCCCTGCTCCAGCCAGTGCTTCGCGGTGCGGTAGACGTGGTCGTTGAGCTTCTCGCTGAAGCCGTTCACGTCCTTCGCGGCGGAGAGCAGCTCGGCGTCACCGGACTCGATGCCGCCCGCTTCGATGACGAGCAGGGCGCGCTCCTTGGCGCGCTCGTTCCACGCGTGCAGCTCCGCGGGGGCCTCCAGCATGGCGATGCCGCGCTCGTAGGGGCGGCCGGTCTCCACGTCGAACAGGTCCACCTGCTTGCTGGCCTCCAGCAGGGCGGCGGGGCCGTTGGACGTGCCGCCGCCGTAGCTGGTGGTGGCCTCGAAGGGCACGGGGATGACGACGACGTGGGCCTCGTCAGGAGAGTGGGGGAGGCCGAAGATGCCGGAGCCCGGCTGCGCGGCGGCGGCGGGGTCGAAGTGGGTAGCCATGGCCGCGCAGGATACGGTTCCGCTCCCCGGGCGCAATGGCTTCGGTGGTGCCTGGCGGGCAGGGCAGGGAGGAAACGGATGGCGACGCGGAAGAAGACGGTGGCGAAGCGCAAGGGGCGGCTCACGGTGGACGACGTGCGCGAAATGGCGCTGGCCCTGCCTTCGACGGAGGAGCGCCCCTCCTACGGCACGCCCGGTTTCCGGGTGAGCAACAAGCTCTTCGCGCGGGTGCTGGATGACGACTCCATCGTCATCAAGGTGGACTTCGAGCACCGCGAGGCCCTGCTGGACTCCAAGCCCGACATGTTCGAAGTGACGCCGCACTACCAGGACTGGCCCATGGTCATCGTGCGGCTGAAGACCGTGAACCGGCGCCTGCTGGAAGCCCTGCTCAAGGAGGCCTGGCGCCGGTGCGCTTCCGCCAGGCTGCTCAAGGAAACCGTGTAGCGGCTTTCAGTCCCAGCGAACCACGACCTTGCCCACGGTGCCGTTGCCCGCCATCCGCTCCAGCCCGGAGCGGAGCTCCGTCATGGGCAACACGGCATCCACCACGGCCCGCAGCGCGCCGGAGTCGAACAGGGGCAACAGCTGCCGCTCCGCCACCTGCGTGAGCAGCATCTTCTCCTCCGCGGGCCGGCTGCGCAGCACCGTGCCCTTGATCGTGAGCCGCTTGCGCATCACCGGCCCCAGGTCCAGCTCCGCGCGCACGCCCGCCACCGAGCCGACCTGCATCAGCCGCCCCAGCGGCGCCATGGCCTTCACGGACTCCGGCAGGTAGGCGCCGCCCACCAGGTCCAGACACACGTCCGCGCCCCGGCCGCCCGTCGCCGCGAGCACCGCGTCCGCGAACACCGGCGGGTTGCTTTCACACTGCACCGTGTGGCCCACGCCCCACTCGGAGGCCCGCGCCAGCTTGTCCTTGCTGCGGCCCGTGCCCACCACCCGCACGCCCATCGCCTTGCAGAGCAGCGCCGCCGCGGAACCCACGCCGCTGGCCACCGCGTGCACCAGCACCGTCTCCCCGGGCCGCAGGTCCGCCTGGAGCACCAGCGCGTCGTACGCCGTGAGGTACGCCTCCGGCAGCGCCGCCGCGTCCGCGAAGTCCAGGCCCCCGGGCATGTGCAGCACCTCGCGCTCGTGCGTGGTGAGCACCTCGCTCCATGCGCCCCCACCCACCAGCCCCATCACCCGGTCGCCGGGCTGGAACTTCCGCGCACGCGGGCCCACCGCCACCACCTCGCCCGCGTACTCCAGGCCCGGCACGTCCTGGGGGGCATCCGGGGGCGGCGGATAGGCGCCGCGCACCTGGAGCAGGTCCGCCCGGTTGAGCGCGCTGGCCCGCACCCGCACCTGCACGTCGTACGGCCCCGGGACCGGCTCCGGCCGCTCGTCGAGCGCGAGGACCTCCGGACCGCCCGGCTTCGTGATGCGCACGACCTTCATGACCCTGCCTCCCGCGCTTTGGAAACCCATCGCCGTTACAACAGCAACCGCGTCACCAATCCGAAGTACGTCAGCAGCGTGATGTTGTCGGACACCGCCAGCACCAGCGGCGCCGACGCCAGGTGCGGATCCACCTTCAGCCGCTTGAAGAGGAAGGGCAGCACCCCGCCCAGGCACGACGCCAGCGTGGCGGACACGGCGACCGCCACGAACAGCGCCAGGGGGAAGCCGAACCCCGGCGAATAGACGCGCCCCAGGAGCGCCACCACCGCCGCCGCCATCAGCCCGGCCAGGCTCGCGGCCAGCGCCTCGCGCGCCACCACCTTCTTGTCCACCTCGCCGTGGGCGACCATCGACGCCGCCACCGCCGTCGTCTGCACGCCCAGGCTCTCCGACAGCACCAGCACCATGGGGATGAAGGCGCTCACCACCACCAGCTCGGCGACCGTGCGCTCGAACAGCCGCGTCGTGGTGGCGGCGAGGAACCCGCCGGCGATGTTCACGAGCAGCCACGGAAAGCGCTTGAGCGCCATGCGCACCGGCCGCGTCTCCCGCTCCTCGCCCTCCGGGAGGCCCACGAAGCGGTAGACCTCGTCGCGCACGCGGCCCTCCACCTCGTCGAAGAGCGTGTCGGAGAACGCGTCCACGAACTGGTTCATCTCCACCACGCCCACGATGCGCCCGTCCGCATCCACCACCGGGAACGCCAGGAAGCGGTAGGTGACGAAGAAGTCCTCCACCACCGCGTCGGACGCGTCCACCGGCAGCTTCACCACGCGTGTGAACATCAGCGACGCGATGCGCTCGTCGGGGCCCGCGCGGATCAGCTTGCGGATGGGCACCACGCCCACCAGGCGGCCGTCCGGGTCACACGCGTAGCAGTAGAAGATCTCCCCCGTGCCGGGGTGGGCGCGCAGCTTCTCCAGCGCCTGGGAGACCGTGTCCTCCACGCCCACGGCGGTGAAGTCCCGGGACAGCCGGTCGCCTTGCAGCAGCGTGTGAGCGGTCTCCGAGGGGGTCTGCACGTGGCGCGGCACGAAACGTCCTGGCCCGCCGGAGCGTCAAGGCTTATCTAGGAGTCCATCCACCATGCCACTCGCGCCGTGTCCCATCTGTCAGAAGCCCGTGCCTCCGCGCCCGGAGAACACCTCTCAACCGTTCTGCTCCCGCCGCTGCCGCGCCGTGGACCTGGGCCGCTGGCTGGGCGAGGAGTACCGCGTGCCCGACCGTCAGGCCGAACAGCAGGAGGACGAGCTGCCCTCCGATGGTGAGACGCGCCGCCACGACGCCTGAACGGCCCGCGCCCGTGCGCCCTGGAGGGCAGGGGCCAGGCGTGCCGCTGGAGTCGCGGGGAGAGTGACGGTATACCCGCCTGCCGTGAAACGCGCCGTCAACCTCATCGCCAGCCTGCTCGTCACAGTCGCCTTCATGTGGTGGGCCTTCCGGGACACGGACGTGTCCACGCAGATGGCCAGCCTCAAGGCGGCCAACTACGCGTGGCTCCTGCCGTACTTCCTGTGCCTCGCCGCCATCCACGTCTTCCGCGCGCTGCGCTGGGGGGCGTTGCTGTCGGGCCTGGAGCACGTCCCGTTCCGCAAGCTCAACGAGGCGTCTGGCATCGGCTTCATGATGCTGCTGGTGCTGCCGTTCCGCCTGGGGGAGTTCGCCCGGCCCTTCCTCATCGCCCAGCGCAGCTCCATCCGGCGCAGCGCGGCGATGACGTCCGTGGTGCTGGAGCGCATCGTGGACGGCCTCTTCGTCGCGGCGCTGTTCCGCGTGCTGCTCTTCTTCGTCCCGACGGAGACCCCCGAGGTCCGGTACGTGAAGCTGGGCTCGTGGCTGATGTTCGCCGTGTTCGGCGGCGGCCTGATGTTCCTGCTCTTGGGCCTGTGGCAGCAGGAGCGCACGGTGCGGCTGGTGCGCGCCACCGTGGGCCGCTTCTCGCCGGGCGTCGCGGACAAGGTGGCGGACATCGTGGACACCTTCGTGGGGGCCATGCGCCAGCTCCCGGACCGCAAGCACGTCGCGCTCTTCTTCGTCTACACGTTCGCCTACTGGGGCGTGAACGGCCTGGGCATGGCGCTGCTCGCGCGCGCCTTCGACTGCTCCGGCGCGGCGCCGGGCGTCGTCTGCGAGCCCATGAACCTGTCGCTGTTCCAGTCCTACATCGTGATGTGCGTGCTGGTGGTGGGCGTGATGATCCCCGCCGCGCCCGGGATGATGGGCACCTTCCAGGCCGCGACCAAGGTGGGCCTGGGGCTGTTCCTGCCCGCCGCGATGGTGAACGCGCACGGGCTGGCGTACGCGAACGTGCTGTGGCTGTGCCAGACGGTGCAGCAGATCGTCTTCGGCCTCATCCTGCTGTCCACCAGCCACATGTCCTTCCGCGAGCTGGCGGGGAACATGAAGAAGGACGACGACACCACGGTGTCGCGCTCGGTGGCCTGAGGCCCTCTGCCGCTAGGGGGTGGGCTGCTGGCTGTTTTCGGAGGGCGGCGGGACCTGCTGGTTGCGGACGCTGTTGCGGACCTGGTCGGTGACGGCGGCCGGGTCCACGGTGCCCTTGAAGGTGCCGAAGGGCGTCTCGAGCGTCTGCTCGTGCCGGCCGTCGGTGCCCGGTGGGCCGCACCACGCCTTGGCCTCGTCCTCGAGCTTGCCCATGGGCGTGCGCACCGCGGTGCGCGTCTCGGTGGTGGATTTGGCCACGAGCACCTGGCCGCGCATGAGCACGCAGTGGTCCTCGTCGAAGTACCAGGCCGACGAGCCGTCCGCGAACTCCTGCGCCCGCGCGGGTCCCTTGCCCATGGTGTCGGCCACCTGGGCGGCGGTCATGCCGGGGTAGAGCTTCTCGAAGCCGCGGGCGGCGCAGCCGGTGGTGGCCAGCGCGAGGACGGCGGTCAGCAGGGCGGGACGCATCAGGGGCGCGGCTCCAGAAGGAAGGGAGGCCTGCGACCCTAGCGTGTTCCCCCGCGGCGGCTCCAGGGAGGCCCTGGAGGCAGCGGGGAAGGGATTACAGCTCCTGCTCCAGCCAGCGCCGCAGCCGTTCACGCAGCGACAGCGCACGGCGGCGGGGCAGGAGGCGGCTCACGACTCGCCCTCCGTCTTGGCGGGCATGCGGCCGTACTTCGACAGCAGGTCCTCCACGGCCTCGCGCAGGTACTCGCTCTGGTGGATGCGGGTGCGCCGCGCCAGTTCGCGCAGCTTGTGCACCTGCTCCTCGGGGACGAGGACGTGGGTGGAGACGATGTCGGCCTCGGGGCTTCGGACCTCACCGGGTTCCACCGCGGACGGGGACGACGGAGCGTCGGGGCTCAGCGGGCTGGCGCTTCCATCCTGCATCGGGGCTTCCTCCAGAATGCTGCTACAGGCCGCTACCGACCTGGCGTGGGCATTAGGGGGCCGGCCTCTCGCGCCGTCAAAAAAAGGAACACCCGACGTCGCCGGTTGACCTGGCACCGGGGGCGCTGCTACTGGCACACCCACGTAAGGGGAGTAGTTCCCGCCCGGCAGCGATGGGCGGAGGGGCGCTCGACACACTGGCTGGTGACAGCCCGGGCCCCCATCTCGCGAAGCGCGGGACGAACGAGACCTTCGGACAGGGATTCATGCTCCCTGGCCGAGGTCCGTCGTGCGCGCTCCTCCCTGACGCGCTCCACCACGACGCCCTCCGCGCCAGGGACTGGGATGGAGTGCCATCGTGTCGTTGGAAGCCATTGTCGGTTCATTCGTCCTCGTCGCCGCCAGCGAGATGGGCGACAAGACGCAGCTGCTGGCGTTCTCGCTGGCGTCGCGGTTCCGCAAGCCGTGGGTGGTGCTGGCCGGCATCTTCGTGGCCACGGTGGCCAACCACGCGCTGGCGTCGTCGGTGGGCACGTGGGTGTCCGTGCACGTCCCGGCGCGGGTGATGGCGCTCATCCTGGCGGTGATGTTCCTGGGCTTCGGCCTGTGGACGCTCAAGCCCGACACGCTGGACGAGGACGGCGCGAAGCCCCCGCGCTTCGGCGCCTTCCTCACCACGGTGGGGCTCTTCTTCCTCGCGGAGATGGGGGACAAGACGCAGCTGGCCACCATGGCGGTGGCGGCGCGCTACCAGGCCCCGGTGCTGGTGACGCTGGGCACCACCGCGGGGATGCTGCTGTCGGACGGGCTCGCGGTGTTCCTGGGCGACCGGCTGTCCGGGCGGGTGAACATGAAGTACGTGCGCTGGGTCACGGCCGCGCTCTTCTTCCTCTTCGGCTTCGTGTCGCTCTGGACGGCCTGGCGCGGCTGACGAAGGCGGGGAGGAAGGCCCCGGCGTACAGGGTCGCCGGGGCTTTTTCCGCGCGGGACGGCTACTTCGCCTTCAGGCTCGCCGTGTCGATGACGAAGCGGTAGCGCACGTCGTTCTTCAGCATGCGCTCGTAGGCCTCGTTGATCTTCTGGACGGGGATGACCTCCACGTCGGAGGCGACCTGGTGCTTCGCGCAGAAGTCGAGCATCTCCTGCGTCTCGCGGATGCCGCCAATCATCGAGCCGCCCAGCTTGAGCCGGCGCGGGATGAGCGAGAAGGCCGCCAGGGGCGTCGGCATCTCCGGGGCGCCGACGAGGATCATCGTGCCGTCCGTCTTCAGCAGGTTGAGGTAGGCGTTGTAGTCGTGCTGCGCGGAGACGGTGTCGAGCACGAAGTCGAAGCTCCGGCGCAGCTTCTTGAACGTCGCCTTGTCGGAGGTGGCCTCGAAGTGCGCGGCGCCCAGGGCGAGCGCGTCATCGCGCTTGGACGGCGAGGTGCTGAGCACCGTCACCTCCGCGCCCATGGCCTTGCCCAGCTTCACGGCCATGTGGCCCAGGCCGCCCAGGCCCACGACGGCCAGCTTGTCCCCGGGCTTCACGCCGTAGTAGCGCAGCGGCGAGTACGTGGTGATGCCCGCGCACAGGAGCGGCGCGGCGCGGTCCAGCGGGATGCCCTCCGGGATGCGCACGACGTACTTCGCGTCCACGGTGATGTGCGTGGAGTAGCCGCCGTAGGTGGGCTGCCCGTCGTAGTCGCGGCCGTTGTAGGTGTTCACCGAGCCGCGGTCGCAGTACTGCTCCTCGCCCTTGAGGCACTGAGGGCACTCACGGCAGGAGTCCACGAAACAGCCGACGCCCACGGTGTCGCCGACCTTGTACGTGGTGACGGCGCTGCCCACCTTCGACACCTTCCCGACGATCTCGTGGCCCGGCACCATCGGGAAGACGGCGCCGCCCCACTCGTCGCGGGCCTGGTGGATGTCGGAGTGACACACGCCGCAGTACTGGATGTCGATGAGCACGTCCTGGGGGCGCGGCTCACGGCGCTCGAGGGTGAAGGGGCCGAGCGCGGCCTTCGCGCTGGGGGCGGCATAGGCAGGGGTGGTGGGCAAGCGAGGCTCCTGAATGGGAAACGAAGCAGGGGCGCCAATGTAATGACGCAGGCGCTTTCATGCCTGGGGGAAAGCACGGAGGTGTGGACCGGCCAGGGGGCCATCCGGGAGACTGCCCGCCCATGAGCCAGGAACGCCTGCAACAATCCCTCTCCAACGGTCCCCATCATCTGCTCTCCAGGCTGCTCGGCGCGTGGGAGGGCGTGGCGCGCACGTGGTTCGAGCCCGACAAGGTGGCTGATGAATCCCCCAGCTCCGGCAGCTTCCGGAGCGTGCTCGACGGCCGCTTCGTGGTGCACGAGTACACGTCCGCGATGGGCGGCAAGCCGCTGTCCGGCATCGCGACGCTGGGCTACCACCTGGACGGGCAGCGGTTCACCATGTCCTGGGTGGACAGCTTCCACATGGGCACGGACATCATGACGCTGCAGGGAGAGGCTGGCGGGAGCGACCGCTTCTCCGTCACCGGCAGCTACTTCACGGGCGAGCAGTCCCCCCGCTGGGGCTGGCGCGTGGACATCCAGGTGACCGGTCCGGATGCACTGACCATCACCCACTTCAACATCGAGCCCGGAGCGGAGCCGCAGAAGGCGATTGAGATTCAATACAAGCGGCGCGCTTGAGATGCACACGCCCCGCCCATGAATCCAGGCGGGGCGTCGCATCCGCGCAGGGAACCGCGTCAATGACTATCGGCTAGTAGTAGGTACCCCAGCAGGCGTCATTGTGGCCGCTGTAGCCAATGCTCCTGCAGTAGTTGTACGCCGCCGAGGCGCAGTTGCCGAACGCGATCACCGAGGCGTGCCCGACAGGGTAATAGAAGTTGATGCCGTCGTTGCATTCCGCGAGGCAGTAGGTGTTGGGGTCGTAGCCGATACACGTGCCGGAGGCGTTGACCTTCCGGTCTTCGGACGACTCGCCAGGAGCCGCCTGCTCCTGAGAGGGCTGCGTGATGGGCTCCGTCGTGCCGCCCTCCTCCGGGGGCATGCCGCCACATGCCGTAACGATCGCTGCGGACACCATCAGTGGGAACAGCCTTGCGAAACGCATGGTGGATCCTGTCTGGCTTCGAGAGCCTGGTGGAATGGTCGTTCATTCCACGAGGGCGTTTGGGGAAATGCGCCCTGTTTCACGGATGCAAAGCAGCAAAAGTGGCATTCAGTCAATGGCAGGGCTGGCGGGTCATGGCGGCGCCTGGCGCTTCCGGGCCAGGAGCCGTGCTTCGTGACGCCCGGCGTCAGTCCAGTCCTCGGTGAACGAGAGGAATTGGAGTCCCTGGAGCAGGGTGGGCAGCTCGCCGTCCTCCAGGAGGAAGCGCGCGGACGGGTGCGGATGGCGTTGCAGGTTGCTCCGGGTGGGCTGCGCGAAGACGAACAGCCCACCGGGTGCGAGCAGTCGCGGCACGGCGGCGAAGAGCGGCCGCCAGAGGTAGTTCAAGCACACGACGAGGTCGAACGGACCGGGCGGCAGTGCTTCCGTCTCCAGGTCCAGACGCAGGCGCGTGAGGGAGACGCCCGCGTCGCGCGCCAGGACTTCCGCTTGCGCCAGCGCCACGTCGGAGATGTCCACCAGGGTCACGGCCAGTCCTCGCTGCGCGAGCCAGCACGCGTCGTGTCCCGGACCGCCAGCCAGGTCGAGCACCCGGCCTGTTCGCGGCAGCCGGTCCTCGAGCGAGCGGAGGAAGCTGGAGGGCTCCCTCGGCGCGGAGGCCTGCTGGTATTTGGTGTTCCAGCGCTGGCGATCCTCCTGGGACATGGCTCGGCCTACTTCCGGGTCATCAGCCCGTTGAGGGACGGATAGCTGGCGGCGGCTTCGAACAGGCTCGGGGAGTGTCCCTCGCGAAGGAAGGTGGAGGCGAGCGCGCTGGCCCGGCCCCAGATGGCTTCCGAGATGGCGGAGCCGGCGCTGAGCCGCCGCACGCCCAGCCGCTGCAGCTCCGCCGGAGCGGGGAGGTCCTGCCTCGCGAGCACGTTCACCGGCAGCGAGGTGCCCCGGGTGATGGCCTGGATCCCGGCCGCGTCCGTGATGCCCGCGACGAACAGGCCATCCGCGCCGGCCTGCTGGTAGCGGGCGGCCCGGGACAGCGTCTCCTCCACGCGACGCTCGGGCGGCACGAGCTTGCGCAGGTAGACGTCCGTGCGCGCATTGACGAAGACGTCCACGCCCAGCCGCGCGCCGGCCTGCTTGACGCGTTCAATCTTCGCGGCGAGCAGCTCCGGCGGCCCGTTGCCGTCCTCCAGGTTGCAGCCCACGGCGCCCTCGGACAAGAGGCGCGCCACGTTCTCACCGGCGGTGGCCGGGTCGTCGGAGTAGCCCGCTTCGGCGTCGACGGTGAGCGGGACGCGGATGACGCTGGCGATGGCTCGCACCGTGGCGACGAGCGCGTCGAT
Organism: Corallococcus macrosporus; assembly: GCF_017302985.1. Classification (NCBI taxonomy): domain Bacteria; kingdom Pseudomonadati; phylum Myxococcota; class Myxococcia; order Myxococcales; family Myxococcaceae; genus Corallococcus; species Corallococcus macrosporus. The sequence continues at coordinate 36,750 of NZ_JAFIMU010000013.1, read as the reverse complement.
GGGCAGCGCGTTGCCGTCCGGGTGGCCCAGGGCCCAGGCGACTCCGGCGCTGGTGGTGGCGATGGCCTTGGCGCCCAGGCTCTCGAAGAGGCGGGCGCTGCCGGCATCCCAGGCATTCGGAAGCAGGAGCAGGTCCGGCCCCTGGTGCAGCGCGCGGAAGGTGCTGGCGGTGTCAGGACGGGAGGTCATGCGAGGAGGCTCCGGTGAGGGGTTGAGAGGGATTCAGGCGTGGGTCTGCTCATGATTGAGCAACCAGCGTTTGCGTTCCAGGCCTCCAGCATAGCCGGTGAGTGAGGCATTGGAGCCGACAACGCGGTGACACGGGACGACGATGCTCACGGGATTGGCGCCATTGGCCATACCCACGGCGCGAATGGCCTTGGGGCGCCCGATGCGCTCCGCGAGCTTGCCGTACGTGGTCGTCGTGCCCGCGGGGATCTCCCGGAGGGCGCGCCAGACCTCGCGCTGGAAAGGTGTGCCCGCGGTCTCCACGGGAAGCGAGGCGATGGCGGACAGGTCCCCGCGCAGATAGGCCTGGAGCGCGGAGGTGCGGCCGGACGGGTCGCGCGCGGGCTCCAGGACACAGCCGTTCTCGCCGTAGTGCAGCCGCAGCAGCCGGTGCATGCGGGCCTCGTAGCCCTCCCAGTCCAGTGCGCGCAGCCGTCCTTCCTCATCACAGACGAGGAGCGCGACGCCGGCGGGAGTGGGCGTGGAGTCGATGAAGAAGCGCTGACGGTCAGGCATGGGCGGCTCGGCGGGAAGGGATGGGTTTGGGACGCGCATCCTGCTTGGGCTCCTGGCCCTGGAGGGCCACCGAGGTCCAGAGGTGCTGAGCGGCGTACGCGCGCCACGGGCTCCAGGCTTCGGCGCGCCGTAGCAGCGCTTCCGGCGTGGGCCGTGGGCCTCCTGCTTCTGTCGCGGCGCGAAGCAGGGCGACGTCGGAGGCGGGAAAGGCATCCGTCTCACGGATGGCGCGGAGGGCGATGTACTGGGCGGTCCATTCGCCGATGCCGGGCAGGCGCGTGAAGCGGGCGACGGTGTCCGCGAGCGATGGACCTGGCTGGAACAGCGTGGGATCCGCCACCGTCGCCGCGGCGAGCCCGGAGAGCGCTCGGGCCCGGGCGGCCGGCATGCCCATGCCGGTGAGGTCCGCCGTGGCGAGGGCTTCGGGACGGGGGAAGGCGCGCAGGAGCCGGGCATCGCCGGTGAGCGCGGCGTCCAGGCGCTCGCCGTGCCTGTCCAGGAGCCGCTGCCCCAACTGACGCGCGGCGGTGGTCGTCACCTGCTGGCCCAGGATGGCGCGGACGGCCAGCTCGAAGCCGTCCCAGCCGCCCGGGGCGCGAAGGCCGGGGCGCGCGGCGAACAGCGGCGCGAGCAGGGCGTCCGTCGACAGGTGCGCGCGGATGGCCTCCACGTCCGCGCCCACGTCGAAGACGCGCCGGACCTGGGCGACGACGGAGGGCAGCATCCGCACGTCACTGACGCGCAGGGTGGCCCGCAGCGCGTCGAGCCCCGGGGCGGGTGACACCTCCACGGCCCCCTGGCCCCAGGCATTCGTGAAGGTCCGCAGGTAGCGGCCCGGCTCCACGTGCTCCATGCCTGTGAGTGCGCGGGCCGTCAGCCAGGCCATCAGCGCGTCCCAGTCATAGGGCGGACGGTACGGGATGAGCAGCGTCACCGTGGGGACGGCGGACGTCGCGGGCGCTGCCCGGGTGCGGCGCATGACGCCCGGGGGACGGCCGTAGAGCGACCGGACGACGGCATTGAAGCGCCGGACGCTGCCGAAGCCGGACGCGAGGGCGACCTCGGCCATGGACAGGGAGGTCTCGTGGATGAGCTGGCGGGCGAAGAGCACGCGGCGCGTCTGGGCCACGGCGACGGGGGAGGCGCCCAGATGCTGCTGGAACAACCGCCGCAGCTGCCGGTCCCCGACGCCCAGCCGGCCCGCCAGGACGTCCACGCTGGCGTCCTCGGCGTCGAGCAGGCCCTCCGCGATGAGGGCCAGTGCGCGCGAGACAGTGACGGAGGTGCCCCGCCAGGGCGCCAGGGAAGGGGACGTCTCAGGACGGCAGCGGAGGCACGGCCGGAAGCCGGCCTCCTGGGCGGCCGCGGCGGAGGGGTAGAAGGTGCAGTTCTCGAAGCGGGGCGCTCGGGCCGGGCAGATGGGGCGGCAGTAGATGCGCGTCGTCTTCACGGCGGTGAAGAACCGCCCGTCGAAGCGGGAGTCCCGCGTCGTCAGCGCGCGGTAGCAGGCGGCGGGGTCCAGGCCGTTCATGGGGCAAAGGTCACACGGCCGGCCCGGGATGTCTGGCCGTTTTCGGACGTGGACGTGGGGCCGCCGCTGCGCCCTCCAGGGGGCGGGGCCAAAGAAAAAGCCCCGGAATCACTTGGGAAAGTGACTCCGGGGCTGCTTGATGGCCAGGGTCAGACTTGAACTGACTACCTGCGGATTATGAGACCGCCGCTCTAACCAGGTGAGCTACCTGGCCGTGAAGCCCCGCCCGTATACCGGGCCAGGACCGTGACCGCAAGAACTTCGGACGGGGGTGGGGGGCGGCCCTGACAGGCTCCTGGCGGCGCGGCGGGGGGCGGGGCTGGCGTCCCTTCCCAGGCCCCGGCTCCGTTCACCTCAGTGCCCGCCGGTCTGGGTGTTCCAGAGGGCCCCGCCACGCGAAGTGCGGATGACCACGTTCCCATCATTCTGGACGGTGAGATACGCGCCGCTGTAGCCGTAGGTGTGGCTGTGCCAGAGGGCCCTTGGCTCCGCCGTGTAGATCACGAAGTTCCCGTCGCCCTGCATGACCGCCCCCACGGCCGCGGTCCCGTTCGTCCGGGAGTGCCAGAGGGCCGTCGCGCCCTGGCGGAGCACCAGGTTGCCGTCGCTCTGCATGACCAGCCAGAAGCGACCGTCACACGAATAGAGGCGCTGCCCGAAGCCCAGTCCCTGGTTCGCGTCCATGCGACCGCAACCCGATGGGGCCGGGGGCGGGCTCCACGTCCTGCTCCCATCCTCCAGTTCCTGCGGGGTCCGGGACCGCGAGTCGTCGGAAGCTGTGTTCGAGCCCTCCTCCGGCGATGGACCGCACGCACTCAGGCCGAATGTCAGCAGTCCCAGGACCACCACCTTGGACAAACGCCACGCCAGCATCTCATTGCGATGCATTCCGGATTCCTTCTGTGTCGAGGCGGAGGGCCCGCGCGAACCCATGCGCCTCACGGCGGCTCGCCCGTACGTCCGGAATGGCCAGACGCGTTGCCGTAATTGCTCACGGCACCGCGTAGTCGGAATTGCCTGCAAGAATGGCTTGGTCGTCAGGGCGGAGACGCCTTGGAGTTCCGGGAGCCCCCCGTGCCGCCTTGTCCACGATGCAGGGTGGCGGCACGGTGAGCCATGCATCCGCCGACAGGCGTCGCTCAGGGGCAGACGCAGGTGCCCGTGCAGCGGTAGTCCAGCGTGCAGGCCGTGCCACAGGCGGCCACGCAGTTGGTCTCGGTGCCGTACCACCTGACGTAATTGCAGGTCCACAGCTGCGAGCAGATGGCCTGCTGCGTGACGTCCCTCTCGGGGAGCTGTTCCTCGACGGCGCCGGGCTCGGACGCGGGGGCCTGCTCGGGCTCGTACGCGCCGCCGCAACCCGAAACGGAGACGGCAACACCGACGAAGACAGCGACGAGCGACAGGGGGATTCGCATGGGGACACTCCGGGGGTTCTGCGAGGTGAAGTCGAGCGGAGGGTCCCCGATGGTCATGCCCGGCGGGGACCCTGGGAACGGATGTCAGCGGGCGGGCACCGTCAGCACGCCCTGCGAGGTGCTGCGGTACGTGCCGGTGGTCGAGGGCGTGAACGTCACCTGGCTCAGCGCGGTGTTGATGATGGGCGTGATGCTCAGGGCGTAGGACTGGTTCGGGGACAGGCCCGTGATGATCATCCGCTGCCGGCCAGCGCCCTCGACCCGGAAACCGTGCGTGCTCTGCTGGATGCCGCGCTGGGGGAAGACGGCGATGAGCGAGTCTCCCACCAGGACCGCCTCGGTGCCGGCGTCCGCCGTGAGGCGGCGCGCCGCGGGCGGAGCCGTGACGCCTTCATCCGCCACGCTGATGACATGGAGGAACTGCGCCGTTTCCTGGCCCTGGGTGTCGGTGACTTCGATGCGCCAGGCGCCCACGTCGGGGTCCTGCGCCATCGTGGCCTCGGCCGTCGTGGGCGCGAAGTTCGTGTACGAGGCCGTGCCGCAGACCTGCGGGTTGCTGGACACGGCGAAGCGGAAGTCCGGCCCGTTCGCGGTCACACCGCCCACCTTGCAGAGGCTCGGTGCCGCGGGCAGCAGCGTCTGGAGGAAGGCCATGCCACCGCCGTTGCGCACCCGGGTGACGGGGGCGGCGCCCTTCGCCACGAGCACAGGCCAGACGCCGGGTCCCTGCGCGAGCTGGTTGTTGACCAGGGGCTCGTTGACGCTGTGCCAGAGCACGCTCTTGCGCAGCCCCTGCTTGCCGGTCGCCACCTGCACGCTGTCGTAGACGAGCGTCACCGGCTTCGACCAGAAGCCCGGCTGACGCAGGAACAGCACATGGCGGAGGTAGCCGTTCGTGGCGGCGATCTTCGCCTTCGAATACGCGCGGCTCGCGTCGCCCACCGAGAAGGTGAAGTCGGCGCCGGGCTCGTAGCGCACGACGCCCGCCAGCGCGTTGACGCCTCCCGGGCGGATCTGCTCGGGCGTGGGGTAGGTCGCCTTCCCGTCGAAGAACCACTGGCCGCCATCGTTCGACCATTGGGTGCTGCCCAGGAAGAAGACCTCGGCGGGGTCGAACACCGTCAGCGTGTTATGGGCGACGCTGCGGATGTAATAGTTGTGCCAGTGGCTGGTCCCGTACTCGTCGTAGTAGCCACTGTCGACGAGCAGCGGCGCCCGGTAGAACAACGACAGGCTGTTCTGGTCCTGGTGCTGGTGATTGCTGCTGGCGAACGCCGCGGAGTGGAACTCCAGCAGGCTGGTGGTGGGGGAGAACTGCCAGTTCTCGCGCATCAGCACCTGTCCGCTCGGTCCGAAGTGGCGCGACAGCGGCAGCGCGTTCGGCGCCTGTCTGGCCATGCCGGGACGCCACAGCAGCAGATCCCACAGGCCGCCACCCGAGCGGCGCGGCAGGATGTGTTCGTCATAGAGCCACTGGCCCACGGGCGCGGTGGCCGTCGGGCCGTAATGCGAGCCGTACAGCGCCAGGACGGCCATCGCGTCATCCCAGCCGCCCGCGAAGGTGTCACCGAGCTTCGGGAAGGAGACCGTCGGCGTGCCGCGCAGGCCGTAGAGCCAGAACAGGAACTGGCTCCGGGCGAAGGTGGGGGCGGGCGGAGGCGTCGGCCAATGGAAGGCCGTGCGGAACACCTCGGTGGCCTCCAGATTGGTGGAGCCGTAATACCAGCCCATCTGGTGGCCACCCGCGGAGCCCACGAAATCGCGCACCGGATTGAAGCCCAGCTCGAAGTGCTCGTAGGCCGTCTGCAGCATGGGCCGGACGCGCGGGTACTCATAGGCAATGGCGGAGAGCGCCAGGGCAATGGCCGCCACGTCCCCCCGGTGGTGTCCGGACAGGTAGAAGGGCGCGATGGTCGGCCTGGAGGCATGCACCACCGGGTCCCAGCCCACCATGAGGGGCGTCTCGCGGCACTTGAGCGCGACGGTGTCACTGTCGATGGGCTGCCTGCCGCAGAACATCTCCCCCAGGGGATGGCGGCCACTGGCGTCCTTCGCCGTGATGGTGTTGATGATGGCGTCGGCGAGGCGCTGGCTGTAGCGCCCACTTACCCCGGTCACGCCCCGCACGTCGGTGGTCGACATGACCGGGTACAGCCAGTCGTACAGCAGGCCCATCGCGGCGATGCGGCCACGCATGGGGTACTCGCCGCCTTCCAGGGCCGGCACCTGCAGCAGCTTGCTCGCGTAGGTGAGGGCCGCCTCCCGGAAGCGGACGTCGCCGGTCCGCACGTGGGCCAGGGCCAGGACTTCGGCCACGTCCTGCACGTGAGAGGGATGCGAGGGCGTCGCGCCGGTGAGCACCACCGGGCTGGGGCAGGTGGTGGGATCCGCCTTGACGGTGCACTGATCATACAGCCGCGTGGCGTAACTGTCGGCCGAGCCGCGCAGGTTCTTCCAGGCGCGGTGCAGGTTCAGGTCGATGGCGGGGTAGCTGACCGTGGTGCTCAGCGCCTTGTCGGTGATCTGCACCTGGGTGACCAGCTCTCCTTCCCGGCCGCGGAACTCGAAGCGCTGGCCATCCGGGGACCACTCGACGGGCACGCCGCTGCTCAGCCGGTACCAGTTCATGACCGTGGGAGACTGGCTTCCAAGCTGGACGCTGGCGGTGTGCGCGGTGGCGTCCCAGTCAATGCGGATGGCCGTGCCCACATCCGCGGGGACGTCAATCCTCGCCGCGGCGACGTAGCTCCCCGCGGCCGCGAGCTCCGCGTACCGGGGCTGCCGCCGGTCCACCTGCATTCCAATCTGGAGTCCCACGGTGGGCGGCGACGCACCCGGCGCATCCCAGGTGGCGATGTGCCGCACGAAGATGCTGTTGCGGTCCGTCGCGTAGCCGTCCAGGAGGTTCAGGGGAATGGAGTTGCCCGAAGCATCCATCTCCGGAACCCCCAGGGCGGCGCGGAAGCGCGGCGTCAGGGTGAACTGGAGCGCGCCGCGCGCCGGGAACGTCGGAGTCGGGAAGCTGGCGCTGAGCGTCGACAGCCGCTCGCTGCTCAGGAACACGTGCGGGTGGGTGGCACGGACCGGCGGCAGGATCCCCGCGTCCGGAGTGCCCGCATCGGCGAGCGCGGCGGCGCTCTCCGCCCAAGCGACCTCGTCGGAGGATGGCGCGGCGTCACCGTCCCGGAAGTCCGGCTCGCAGCCGGCGAGCACGAGGGCGGACAACAGGAAGAGGCTGACCGGGAGACGGCGCATGAAGACCTTTCTTCGTGTTGCAAACACACGGATGCGGCTGTCTTTGTCTACCTCGTGAAATCGGTGAACGCAATCAAGTCATGAAATAGCTGTAAATCATCCGTGAGGGTGGACGTGATAAATCCCGCGAGGATGAAGAGCCTGGAGCGGTGGAGGCAGAAGGTCCGGCAGCTCAAGACGGAGGTGGCGGCGCTCTTCATCGCGGCCCGGCATCCTGGCGTCCCCTGGTACGCGAAGCTCCTTGCGATCGCGGTGGTCGCCTACGCGCTGAGCCCCGTGGACCTCATTCCAGACTTCATCCCGGTCCTCGGCCTGCTCGATGACCTGATCCTCGTCCCGCTCGGCATCCTGCTCGTCCGCCGGCTCATTCCTCCCGCGGTGCTCGCCGAATGCCGGGAGAGGGCCCGCCAGGAGCCCTACCAGCGCAAGACGAGCTGGGTCGCGGGGGCGGTCATCATCGCCCTCTGGGTGCTGCTCGCGCTGTTTCTCGTGCGGCACGTCCGCCTTCGAGCGGGGTGAGGCGGACGCTAGCCGACGGCGATGGGATTGAAGGGCCTTCGAGGACTCATGGGAAGGCCCTGGGTGTCACGCGCTACGGGGCATGGGAGCCGAACGAGGAGGGCCCCACGGCCCAATCACTGGCCAGGTCGTTGTCCGTCGCGGCCACGCGGCGGACTGAAGTGGCCTTGGTGAAGGGAAGGTCCGCCCAGCCCGCGGACACCTCCGAGGCAGCAGGCGTGGAGGTGCCATTGCAGGGCGCGCCCCCACAGCTCGACGGCAGCCACTGCCCCTCGGCCTGGAGGGCCTGAAGCTGGGGGTAGTAGTCGTTGGTGACGCTCCCGCCTGGCGGAGGCGGGCGGTAGAAGGGCACACCGTCCTGTGTCACACCGGTGGCGTCGCGCACGCGCAGCACGCGCTGGGAATAGCCAATCTCATTGGTGCTCCCGATGAAGTCCCAGGCGATGTTGGAGTTGGCGCTGTAGGTGCTCTCGGGGAACTCACCCTTGTTGGCGGTCTCGGAGGCGGGCGCGTCGACGGGCGCCGTGGTGGGCCTGAGGTGGACGACGATGACGTCACCCGTGGCCACCACGACGTTGGGGAAGGTGGCCAGCAGGAGGTTCGCGCCCTGGGTCAGGGTGAATCTGTCCACGCTGCCTCCCTCGACCGCGACCAATTCCACCAGGTCCTTGCCGTTGGAGATGCCAGGAGCCACCTCGGTGAGCACCAGCCTGGCGGGAGAGACGGCCACTCCGGTGAAGGTGGCGCTGTTGGCCGTCGTCTCGAGGCCGCTCTGCCGGGTGTCTTTCACGCTGGAGGCCACCGTCACCGTGTAGCCCGTGCCCGCCGCCTGCGCGGAGGTGGTGAGCAGGACCTGGCGGCCCGACACGGCGGCGGCCTGGACACCCAGGCCGGAGTCGACGGTGAACTGGCTGCCGTCGGCGAGCACGCTGGCCGGGTCGAGCTTCCGGTCGAAGTTCACCGTCACGCTCGTGTTGCCGCCCGCCACGGCCCCCGTCACCTTGGGCCCGGGGCAGGACAGCAGGTTGATGTCGTCAAGCGACCAGGCCGAGGGCTGGGCCTGCGTGTTGAATCGCCACAAGGGCGCCGTCGTGGTGAGGGCGCAGTCCTGCGTCACGTCGTGCGTGTCCGACACCGTGTTGGTCAGGCGCAGCTTGAGGTTGGGGTGGATGGCGGGGTTGCCCATCGTCACGAAGCTCGCCGAGACGTTGCCGCCGCCGGAGGGGCCCAGGGGGCTGGCCACGGTGCCGGTGACGGAGATGAGCTTGCTCTCGTAGGCGTCCAGGTTCGTCACGAGGTCGGTGTTGCTCACCTCGCTGACGAGGCCATCCACCGGGTCCCTCGTGAAATAGACGACCCACGCGTCGAGCCGGGTGATGTGCACCATCCCATTCACCGTCGTCTTCTCGGTGGCGCGGAAGGCCATGCGGTCACCCGCGCGGGTTCCCGAGGGGAAATCGAACACGAGGAAGACCGCGGGACCGTCCTTCTCTGCTTGAAGGAAGACACCCGCCGGATCGGCCCCTGTCAACGGCTTCGTGTGGGTGATGAACGCTCCAGCCAGGGACTCGCTGATGGGCCCGTCCGGTCTGGAGCGGATGGTGGCGATCTGCGACGAGGTGTTGGCCAGGGTGGAGATGCTGTACATCTCGTACCCAGGGGTCTCCATGTTGTTGGCGTTGTCCACGGAGAAGAACCTCAGCCTGACATGGCCGCGCACGGTGATGGGTGCGCCGGTGTAGCGCGTCGAGCTCGTGGTCGGAACGCTGCCGTCGAGGGTGTAGTACGTCTCCGCGCAGCCGCTGCCGCCGTTGTCGTCGCACGACAGGGAGACGTCGAGCTGCTCGGCGGACTCCACGATGCCCGGCGGGAAGGCGGAGGTGCGCGGCGCCGTCGTGTCGACGTAATCGAAGACAAACTCCTCGGTCCGCACGGGCTCCTCATTTCCGGCCGTGTCCACGGAGAAGAACCGCAGGGTGGCATTGGCGGAGAGGCGTATCGGGGCCGCGTAGCGCGACGAAGCCCGGGTGGGCGTGGTGCCGTCGAGCGTGTAGTAGGTGCCCGCGCAGCCATGGGGGTCCGCGCAGGTCAGGGTGACATCCAGCGCGGAGCCGTACACGCCACCGCTGGGAGAGGCCGAGGTGCGCGGCGCGTCCGTGTCGAAGGCATACACCTCCGTCTGGACGGCGCTCACGTTGCCGGCATTGTCCACCGCCAGGAACTTGAGCGAGGTGTCCGCGGAGAGCTCGAGCGGCGCGGCGTACGTGGCCGAGCCCGTGTCCGGTGTACCGCCATGGGTGGTGTAGTGGATGGAGGCGCACCCGCTGCCCGAGTCGTCGTCGGTGCAGGCGAGGGTGACGGTGCGCGCGCTGTTGTAGACGCCGCCCCGGATGGATGCGGCGACCGTGGGCTTCAGCGTGTCGATGACATAGGACTCGCTCCGCACGGGCTCTTCATTGCCGACCGTGTCCACGGAGAAGAACTTCAGCGTGGCATTGGCGGAGAGGCTCACCGGGACCGAGTAGCGCGGTGAGGTCCGGGTGGGCGTCGTGCCATCGAGCGTGTAGTAGGTTCCCGCGCAGTCCCGTGCGTCCGCGCAGGCCAGCGTGACCGTCTGCGGGGAGCCGTACGTGCCCCCCTTGGGAGACGCCGAGGTGGCCGGTGCGATGGCATCGAAGGCGTACACCTCCGCCTGGACGGCGCCCACGTTTCCTGCCTTGTCCACGGAGAAGAACTTCAGCGTGGCATTGGCGGAGAGCTGCAACGGGGCCGTGTAGCGAGGGGAGTCCTGGGTGGGCACGGTGCCGTCAAGGGTGTAGCGCGTGGCATCGCAGCCACTGCCCGTGCCGTCCTCACAGGACAGCGTGACGGAGACGTCCGCCTTGAAGGTTCCTCCCCGTGGCGTCGCCTGGACCGACGGGGGCGTCGTATCCGTGGCTGCCGGTGGAGGTGAGGAATTGGAACCACAGGCAATCGCGAACAGTGCAAAACCAAACAAACCCAGTCGAGCGCCGGCGAAGAACAATCCACACCCCCCAATGTGCCTGTGTAACGAAGGCGGGAGGAGTCTTTCATTCACTGGCATCTGGTGCAAGTCATTGCTTCGCGGAGGAGTGCCGCCGCGGATGGTGTTAGGGTTCCAGTTGCCCCAGGATTGGGGTGCAACCTCCATCCCCGTAGGAGACCCGATGCACATGCCGAGGAAGTTCCTTCAGGCTGTCACCGCTGCCCTTGCCGTGCTCCCCGCCGCGGCCTTCGCCTATCCGCCGCAGTGTGACGAGGTCTGCTATTACCCCGGCGCCCCTTGCGAGACCGTCTGTTTCCTCGGGGCCACCTACTACACCACGTGTGGTGAGTCCGGTTACTGCATCCAGCCCGCTCCCGCGCCGGCTGAGCCCATGGCCTCCGTGATGGAGGCCGGGTCGCTCCAGTCCGACTCCGATGCGCTGGTCTGTCAGGACGCGCAGCCCGCCGGTTCGCTGAACTCGACCCGCGAGGGCTGAGCCTCCGGAAGTCCGGGCGGGGCCGGCACCATGTCCGGACCTCGCCCGCTTCAGCACCGCGTCCCGCGTCAGCTCCTTGGGCTCATGGCGCGCGTGCGCTTGAGGGCGCGGGAGGCGGCGTCGAGGAACTCGTTGCTTGCCTCGGAGAGGTCCACCGCGCGGGCGTCCACCCAGCCCTGCAAGGAGTTGTAGCCCATGACCGCGGGGATGGCGACGAGCAGGCCGAAGGCCGTGGTGACGAGCGCCTCGGAGATGCCCGTCGAGATGGTCCCGATGCCGCCCGAGTTCGCGGCGCCCATCTCCTGGAACGCGGTGACGATGCCGATGGTGGTGCCGAGCAATCCCACGAAGGGGGCGGTGGAGCCCACGGTGGCGAGGTGGCCCAGGCCGCGCTTGAGGCTCTGGACCTCGCGCTGCGCCTGCCGCTCCAGGCCGCGCGCCACGGTCTCCATGACCTCCTCACGGCTGTCGGTGGCGGAGACGCGGTAGGCCGTCAGCCCCGCGCGGATGGTCCTTCCCAGGTAGCCCACGTCCTTGTCCGTCTTCACCTCGGCGGCGGCGTCGAAGTCGCCATTGGCGAGCAGGGCGTCCAGCTGCGCGGCGTACCTGCGCGATTGGCGGCGGGCCGCGCGGAAGACGAACGCGCGCTCGGCGAGGATGAGGAGGGACACCATCGACATCACGCCCATGGCGATGACGATGAGCTGTGCGACCGGACCCATGTGGGTCCACAGACCCGCGAGTGTGAAGTTCATGGCGGGAACGAGACGCGCCTCCGTGCGCGTGGGCCACGGTGTGGCCCCATGAGGGAACGGCGGTGACGGGAACGGTGTCCAAGGTACGCAAGCGCATGGACGCGAGGGTGGGCCCGCGTCCATGCGTTGGTCATCGTTCTGTCATTGCCTCAGCCTTCGACGGGCCGGGTGAGGCCCAGCGCGTCCGCGTAGCTGTGCAGCCCGCGGATGTGATTGCCTCCGTCCACGGCGAGGGTGTCTCCGGTCATCCAGGACGCGAGGTCGCTGCAGAGGAACGACACCACTTTCGCCACGTCATCCGGCTCGCCCCACGCCTTCCCGAGCGGCGTGTGGGCGAGGAATCCCTGCGCCATGGCGCCACTCCCCAGGCCGGCCATCTCCGCCAGAGGGGTGCGGATGGCGCCCGGGGCCACGACATTCACCCGGATGCCGTAACGCCCCAGCTCCGAAGCCGCGGCCTTCGAGAAGTTCGCGAGCCCCGCTTTGGAGGCGCAGTAGTGGGCAAGCCCGTCCGTCACCGCCGTCTGGTTCAGTGAGGAGATGTTGACGATGGAGCCCGGCTGCTTCGCGGCGATGAGCGCCTTCGCGAGCGCCTGGGTGAACAGGAAAGGCCCCTTGAGGTTGATGGCCAGGACCTGGTCGAACTCCGCCTCGGGTAGTTCGAGCACCATTCGAAGGGTGGCCGTTCCGGCGTTGTTCACCAGGATGCCCGGGAGGCCGAACTCACGCGTGGCGACTTCGAGCGCTCGCGCCACGTCCTCCGCGCGAACCACGTCTCCCGCGAAGGGCACTGCCCGGGTGCGCCCCTCCGCCGTCCGGTTGAGCTCCGCGGCGGCCGCCTCCAACTTCTCCGGTGTCCGCCCGAACAGCAGGACGTTGGCGCCGTCCCGCATGAGGCGCGCGGCGATTCCCAGACCGATGCCCTGTCCTGCTCCCGTCACGATGGCACTGTTCGACATCAGCTTCATGGTGTGGCTCCCAGCTCAGGTTCCAGTGGAAGCCACGACTTTACGCTGAGTGCGCGTCACCGCGGGTCGCGGTGGTTTTCGGAACGGCCATCCGCCCGAAGGGCTCAGCGTGAGCGTTCCGTGGGCTCGCGGTCTCGCTGGCGGAGCAGCGCCGCGGCCCGGGTCCGGACGCTGGCCATGGGGTGCTCGCGGGCGGCCTCCTCCAGCGAGGGCACCGCGGCCTCACCCAGGTCCTTGCGGAGGAAGTCCTCGCAGGTGCCGTGGAACCGGTCGCTGACGAGACAGCGGATGGCGTCCTGGATGACAACCGGCGCGTTGCGGTACGCGGGTTCAAGCCGCAGCGCCGCCCGGTAGGCCGCCACGCCATCCACCCAGCGGAGGTTGTCGAAGTCGACGTTCCCCTCCAGGTAGCGGACGTAGGCGCTCGCCGGGTACTTCGCCGCCAGCTTCTTCAACGCCGCCAGGGCCGCGTCCCGACGTTGGGCCTTGATCAACCGATGGACCTCATCGATGCCCGGCAGCGGCTCCACGACGGGTTGCCAGGCCGTGGCGCGCGCCGGAGCCTCCGGCCGTGCTTCTTCACCCGTCGGGGTCGTGGGCGACGGGCCCGCGGAGGACACAGGCGCTGGGCCCGAGGATCTTGACGCTAGCGCCCATCCGCCAATGCCTACCGCTGCCAGGGAGAGCACCGCCACGCCTGCCACCACGCGGCGCGAGCGGTTGCGGACGGGGAGGGGCGTACTGGGCCCGGACCGGATCGTGGCCTCGGAGTCGTCCCTGGCGCGGGCTTCGGCCTGAAGGCCCACCGGCGTCGCGCGGGGCTGCGCGCGGACGTTCCGCGTCGCGAGCGCGTCCTCCCTGGGACGTGACGGCGTGGGGGTGGAGGCGCGCGGCCCCCCGGGTGCATCGCTGGCCACGGACGCCACGGGCAACGCCGCCGGGCCCGCCCCGGCCCCTTCGAGCGCGGCCAGGAACTCCGTGGCGGACTGGAAGCGATCCCCCGGGGCCTTCTCCATCGCCTTCGCCAGCGTCGCCTCGAGCTCCGCGGAGAAGCCCGCGTCAGGGGCGGCGTCGCGCAGCCGGGGAGGTGTCACCTCGCGCTGCATGCGCAGCAGCTCCGCGTTGCTGGTGGCGTTGAAGGGCTTCTTGCCGGTGAGGAGCTCGTAGAGCAGCACTCCGGTGGCGTACAGGTCCGTGGGCGGACCCACCGGCTCGCCGTGGATCTGCTCCGGGGCCATGTAGGACGGCGTCCCGAGCATCAGCCCCGAGGTGAGGCCCGTCACCTCGTCGCGCAGCTTGGCGAGCCCGAAGTCGAGGATGCGCACCTGCTCCCCGAGCCCCTCCGCGTGGGTGACGATGATGTTCTCGGGCTTGATGTCGCGGTGGATGATGCCCTGCGCGTGGGCATGGGCGAGGCCGGCGAGCACCTGCCGCACGGTGCCCAGGGCCCGGGCCGGAAGCAGGGGACCGTCGCGCAAGAGGCCGCGCAGGGTCTCTCCGGTGACGAAGTCCATCACCATGAACGGCGAGTCCTGGTCCACGCCGAAGTCGATGACCGACACGCAGCAGGGATGCGTGAGGCGGCTCGTGGCGCGCGCCTCCACCTGGAAGCGCCTGCGGAACTCCTCGTCCCCGGCGGCCCAGGCGTGGAGGAACTTGATGGCGACGGGCTTGCCCACCTCCAGCCGCTCACCCCGGTACACCATGCCCATGCCACCGGCGGCGAGCCGCTCGAGGATGCGGTAGCGCTCCTGCAACACCGAGCCGATGCGGGGATCGGTCACGGCCGTGGGCTCATTCATGGGCGCGCACCATACCAAGTGATGACCTGGGCACCACGGACAGCGCATCATCGCGGCCCGCCGCTGCGCGTGTGGTTTCGCGGACCTCGGCTGGCCCGGGTCTCATCGCGAAACATCTGGAGATGAAATGACGTTCGTCCCGCTTCTCGTCGCCGTCCTCGCATCCACAGCAAACGCGGGTGACGTGCCGCGCTCGGGTTATTTCGGTGCGGGTATCAACCTGGAGCCCCTCGCGCTGGGGCCCATGCAGGCGTTCTCGGGCGGCCGGGTGGCGGTCGGCGTCACCCTCCAGGCCGCGCTCCAGGTGGACCTGGGTTCCCGGTGGGCGCTCCGCGTGCCGCTGGAGGTGGGGACCGGCGGCTCTGGGGACTCCACCTTCTCCGAGGTGGCTGTCACCCCGGGGCTGCTCTACCGCTGGCGCAGCGATGCAGGCCAGCGATGGGTGCCGTACCTCGGTGGCGGGCTGAAGCTCGGCGCCGCGGGAGCGGGCAGGGAGTTCCTGGGGCTCCCGCTCGTCACCACCGTGCAATCGCTCGACCTCGACTTCGATGACGGCGACGGCGAATCGGATCCCAACTTCGAGTCGCGCCTGGGTGTCTTCCCGGAGATCTGGGCCGGGGTGGAGTGGCATCCCAACCGATGGTTCGCGCTCAACCTGGGCGCTGCCTATACGTACGTGCGGCTGCTCGGCACGAACGTCCATCTGCTGCATGAACGGGTGGGCGTGAGGTTCTCCTTCTAGCCGTCAGGAGCGTGAGATGCGCTTGCTGCTCGCTGCCCCGGGCTCTCGCGGGGACTTCCAACCCATGCTCGCCCTGGCCCTGGGGCTGCGCGCGGCGGGGCACGAGGCCGTGCTCGCCGCGCGGCCGCTCTACGCCCCGGACGCCGCCGCTTTCTCCGTGCCCTTCGAGCCGCTGGGCCAGGACATCGAGGCATTCATTCGGAGCCAGCCCGCAGGAGCACCCGGACGCAGCTCACCCTCCGGGTTCCAGGCGTTTCTCGAGCAGGAGTTCCTGACCCACCTCGAGCGTGTGCCCACGCTGGCGCGGGGAGCGGACCTCGTCCTGGGCGCGGGGATGTCCTTCGCCATCCGCTCGGCGGCCGAGTCCGTGGGCGTGCCCTATCTCGCCGTCGCCTATGCACCCGGGGTCTTCCTGACAGGAGGGCGCCGCTCCATCGCCATGCCCGAGGTGCTGCTCCAGCTCCTGCGAGAGTTTCACGCCCGGCATGGACTGCCAGCCGTGGAGGAGCTGCTCGCCTACGCCTTCGCTTCCGAGCGCGTGTTGCTCGCCGCCGATGCCGAGCTCGTGGGGCCTCTCGACGGGGTGAAGCTCTGGACGCCGCCGACAGGCGCGCTGCTGCTGGAGGACCCACGTCCGCTCAGCGCCGAGGTGGAGGCGTTTCTCGCGGCCGGTGAGCCTCCCATCTACGTTGGCTTTGGCAGCCTCTCCGGGAGCCAGCCCGCCCTGGATGAGAGGCTCTTCCACGAGGTCGCCACGGCCGTCGGGTGCCGAGTCCTGTTCTTCACGGGCAAGGCCGTGCCCCCGCGACGGGAGCCTTTCGGACGGGTACTTTCGATTGGCCACACCGCGCATGGTCCGCTCTTCGCGCGTGTCAGGGCGGTGGTGCATCACGGTGGAGCGGGCACCCTGGCGGCCGCCGCGCGCGCCGGAGTTCCCCAGGTGTTGGTCCCTCATGCGTTTGATCAGCCCTTCTGGGCGGAGCGGGCGCACCAGTTGGGCATCGCACCCGCGCCAGTGCCCGCGCGCGGTGTGACCGCGCACCAACTGGCCTCCGCGGTGAAACAGGCGCTCACCGATGACCGGCTGCGCGAGCAGGCCCGGGGACTCGCGGCCACCCTGAACTCCCGCAGGGGCGTGGACACCGCCGTGGCCTCCCTCACGACAGGAGTGCGTTGAGGTTGACACCCTGAGTGAAGCCTGGATACCGTGAGTACCCTACAAAATCTGGCTCATTGGAGAACTCCATGGAAAACACCGCCCTCTTGCAGGACACGCAGACGCAGGTCCAGGTCGAGACCGAGGAGTTCAAGCTGGAGATGCTCGACTGTGGCCCCGCCTATGCCTTCCAGGACACCGGCAGCGTGTGCTTCAGCTGCGTGTGTGGCTCCTGCCTGTGCGGCACCCCGTCCAACGCCTGAGTCGACAGTCCTTGTCCAGGCTGGATGACGTGCCCGTGCTCGGGGTGGGGATTGGCTACCGCCCCGAGCTGCGTGATCAGCAGTTGCAGTTCATGGATCGCATCGATTGGTTCGAGCTGATCGCCGACCGGTACGTGCGCTCCGTGCCCGAGAGCTTCGAGCGCGCGTTGCCGATGCTGGACACCCATCCGCTGGTGCCGCATGCGCTGGAGATGTCCATTGGCACAGCGGGGCCGTTGGACGTCGGGTACTGCGAGGAGGTGGGCGAGCTCACCCGGCTGGTCCGTGCGCCCTTCACCAGTGATCACCTGTGCCTGACGCAGGCGGGGGGCATGGAGCTGGGGCAGCTGACGCCGCTGCCTTTCACCGAAGCCGGTGTCCGGCGGTGTGCCGCCAAGACGCGGCAGGTGCAGGAGATCATCGGCCTCCCGTTCCTGCTGGAGAACATCACCTATCCGTTCGCCTTCCGGAGCCCCATGGGAGAGGCGGAGTTCATCACCCGGGTGGTGACGGACGCCGACTGCGGGCTGCTGCTGGATCTGGCCAACCTGTTCATCAACTCCCAGAACCACCGCTACGACCCCTATGCCTTCCTGGATGCGCTGCCGCTCGAGCGCGTCATCCAGGTGCATCTGGCGGGTGGCGAGCGGCGTGCCGGACAGTGGATCGACAGCCATAGCCAGCGGGTGGACGCGCATCCCGAGGTCTGGAGCCTGCTGGAGTACCTGGTGCAACGCACGCAGGTGCGGGCCATCCTCATCGAGCGGGATCAGAACTTCCCCGAAGAGTTCCAGGAGATGCTCCAGGACATCCAGCGGGCCCAGGAGATCCTCCACCGCGCCCACCGTGCTCCCGTCCGGAGACCGGCGATGACCGCGGCCCCGGCATGGCCCGAGCGCCCCACGGAGGACTTGCCCGTGGACGCGCCGGAGTTCCAGTCCGCGCTGGCCCGGGTGCTGGTGGAGGCGGGGCTCGGGCGGCGTTTGGCGAAGAACCCCCAGGCCGTGGGCGAGGAGCTGGGCCTCCAGCCGGAGCAGACGGAGGCGCTCGTCGCGGTGGGGGCGGAGGCGCTCACCACGTTCGCCCATGACCTGGCGAGCAAGCGGCTCATGCTCGTGAGCAAGATGGCGCCAGCGAGCTGCCGGTGGCTGCAGGACAGGAAGCTCTGGCATGAGCTCTCGCACCGGTTCGTGGACGAGTACACCCCGCGCCACACGCCGGAGTTCGTGAACCGCACGGTGCGCGATGCCTTCTGGTTCCTCCAGCTCCTCGAGCGGGTGGTGGAGCAGCGTCCCGAGCTGCGAGCACCCCTGGCTGACATCGCTCGCTTCGAGCGCGTCCAGCTCGAGCTGTCATCGGTGGCCGTCCCCGTCCAGAGCGCGCGGGACTTCCGTCGGGCCTACGAGAGCCGTCCCGCTCCGGGCCTCGAGGAGATGCTGGCCGCGCGGCCTGTCACCGGGCCCCACATCCGGGTGGAGCGCTTCGGGTGTGACGTCACGCAGCTCGTGCGACGCATCAACGAGGGCAGGAACGTGGGAGACGAGTCCCCGGGCAAGCCCACGGTGGTGCTCTTCACCAAGGCGCCGGGCTTCCGCAACGTGCGCCATCTGGCCATCAACGAGCGGACACAGCGCCTGATCGAGCTGTGCGACGGGACGCGCACCACGGCGGAGCTCGCCGCGCTGCTGTCGCCCGCCACGGGGATGCTGCCCTTCGTCGAGGCCCTCCGCCGCCTCTACGAGCTGAATGCCCTCACCTTCGCCGCGGCGGCGAGCTGATCCGCTTCCGCCGAGTCACCTGGAGAGCGTCGTGCGCATCTGTGCCATCGTGAAGTATCCCCCCATCCAAGGGGGTGTGAGCGCCCAGTCGTACTGGATGTGCCGCGCGCTGGCCGAGGCAGGCCACGAAGTCCATGTGGTGACCAACGCGGACGAAGTCGAGGACGACTACCGGCTCATGCTCACGGCCGACGATCGCTCCTGGTTGGAGCCGACCTTCGGCCAGGGACGGGTGCGCGTCCACCGGACCGAGGCCCACTCTCCGGCCTTCCTGCACGTGCCGCAGAGTAATCCGTTTCTCGGCAAGCTCGCCGGGCTGGCCACGGAGGTCATCCGCCGGCACGGCTGCGAGGTCATCTTCAGCTACTACCTGGAGCCCTATGGCGTCGCGGCGCACCTGGCCTCGGCCTGGACGGGCGTGCCGTACCTGGTGCGCAACGCCGGCAGCGACCTGGGCCGGCTGATGAACCGGCCGGGCCTTGGCACCACGTACCATGAGGTCCTGAAGCACGCGCAGGGCGTCTGTGTCGGCAATCCCTTGATGTTCATGGGCATGGGAGTGCACCCCGACAACATCTACCGTGGCGTGCCCCCGGATCTCATCCGCAAGTGCTTCAGCCCCGACGTGGAGCCGCTGGACCTCAATGGCTACCTCAGCGAGCTGCTCCGCGATCATCCGCACCTGGTGAACAACCCGCGCCCGATCGACCCGTCGCTGCCAGTGATTGGCATCTACGGCAAGGTGGGCGTCGTCAAGGGGACGTATGATCTGCTGAGCGCGCTCGGCCTGCTTCGCAAGGAGGGGTTGCGCTTCAACCTGGTGGTCCTCACTCGCGGCCGCAGGATGTTGCCCCTGCTCAAGGCCATCGAGGAGCAGGGCCTGTCGGAGCAGTCCTGGGTGTTGCCCTTCGTCGCGCACTGGAAGGTGGCGCGCTTCATCCGCGCCTGCCGCGCGGTGTGCTTCCTGGAGCGCGATTTTCCCATCACCTTCCATGCGCCCACGGTGCCCAAGGAGGTGCTCGCCTGTGGCACCTGCCTCGTGCTCTCCGGGGAGGTCGCCGCCAAGCAGCCGTTCCGCGAGCGCCTGGTCTCCGGCCAGAACGTGCTCCTGGTGCCCGACCCGAAGGTGCACGGCGAGCTGGCGGCGGCGCTGCGCCGGGCCATCGAGGATCCGGCCGGTGCGCGAGCCATCGGCCTGCGCGGCATGGAGCTGCTGGACGGACTGCCCCAGCGGGACCTCGCCGCCGAGTACACGCGCCTCTTCGAGGACGTCCTCGCCCGGCACCGGGGCCAGCCCCGGACCATGACCGCGGCCGATCGCGGCGTGCCCGCGGACCGCACCGAGGCGCTGCGACGCACCGTTCCCGTGCTGCTCGAGGCCCTGGGGGAGCGGGCCGACGCGAGGGTCCAGGCCTTCCTGGACGCCCACCCGGAGGCGCACGCCAACCCCTTCGTCGACGCGGTCGCGTTCTGCCGGTGGGTCGGCTCGGCGGAGCCGTCCCTGGCGGAGGCTGCCCGCTGGGCGGGGCTTATCGCGTGGATGGGCCACTTCAGCGCCGAGGACGGGGGACAGCCGCCATTCGACTTCCCGGACCTCTGGGAGTCGATGAAGGGAGAGGTCCCCGCCGAGCGGCTGCGAGCCCTGGTTCCGCTGCGCAGCAGGTGGGTGCGGATGGAGCGCTTCAGCGCCCTGCCGCCCGGGGTGCTCGGCGGCGGGCAGGGTTCAGGAGGAGAGGCGACCGTGCTCTTCCACAAGCGGCCCAACCTCTACGGGCACCACTTCCGGGTCAACCCCTTCACCGCGGAGCTGGTCTCGCAGTGCGACGGTGCGCGCACGGTGGGGGAGCTGGTCGAAGGCTATCGGCGCCGGCACGAGCGCTCCGCGGATCAGGTGGAGCGCGCCGTGCTGGAGGCACTCGAACGGTTCCACCGCGAGGGCCTGGTGATCTTCACCGAGAAGAGACCGGCCGCGCCCGTGGAGGCGTGAAGAGGAGCCTCCTGTGTGTGGGATTGCTGGCATCTTCGGTAGGCCGGAGCGTGCGCTGCTCGAGCGCATGACCTCGCGGATCAAGCACCGGGGTCCGGACGGGCAGGGCACCTGCCTGGTCGGGCACGCGGGCCTGGGCAGCACGCGGCTGAGCCTGCTCGACTTCGCGGGTGGCGCGCAGCCCATGTCCGGCGAGGGCGGGCTGACGCTCGTCTTCAACGGCGAGCTCTACAATCACGAGGAGGTGCGCCGAGGCCTCGAGCGCGAGGGACAGCCGTTCCGGACACGCGGCGACACCGAGGTGCTGCTCCGCGCCCTGGAGCGGCGGGGGCTGGCCTGCCTGGAGGACCTCGAGGGCATGTATGCCTTCGCGGTGTCGGACGGCGAGCGACTCACCCTCGCGCGTGACGCCTTTGGCATCAAGCCGCTGTATTACGCGCTCGTGGACGGGGGCCGCCGGCTGCTGTTCGCCTCGGAGCTCAAGGCCCTGCTGGTGGACCCGGCGCTGCCGCGGGAGCTGGACCGTGCCGCGCTCTTCGAG
The DNA here is from genome assembly GCF_017302985.1 of Corallococcus macrosporus. NCBI lineage: Bacteria > Pseudomonadati > Myxococcota > Myxococcia > Myxococcales > Myxococcaceae > Corallococcus > Corallococcus macrosporus. The sequence goes on along the minus strand of NZ_JAFIMU010000013.1, from coordinate 15,788 downwards.
TGGGCCACCTTCCGCTTCCTCCTCGGCGAGCGCACCCTCTTCAAGAGCGTGAGGCAGGTCCCGCCCGGAGGCACGCTCGAGGTCTCACTCCGGCCGGATGGCACGCTCGAGCTGCGCCCTGGACAGCACAGTGTTCCGCGTCCGCTCACGCTGCCCGCGAGCGAAGAGGAGCGGGTGGCGCTGTTGATCGAGCGGCTCGCGGGCTCGGTGCGGCAGCAGCATGTGGCGGATCACCCGGTGGGCCTCTTCCTCTCCGGTGGAGTGGACAGCTCCCTGCTGTCCGCGCTGCTGGCGCGAGCGGGTGTTCAACACCTGCACACCTTCAGCCTGGCGGATGATGCCGAGCACCTGGACCTCGACGTGAGCCGAAGGCTCGCGGAGCGCCTGGGCACCCAGCATCATGAGTATGTCTTCAGCGCGGCCGAGTTGCTCGAGACCTTGCCTCGCGCTGTCTGCGCGCTGGAGGGGCCGGCCGAGCCCACCATCGTCGAGTCCGCCGCACCGCGCATCCGTCACCACGTCAAGGCGGTGCTGTGTGGCGATGGGGCCGATGAGCTCTTCGCGGGCTACATGACCCACGCCACGCCGGGCCCCTGGGTGAAGGCCTGCGCGGAGAACTACAACCGGATGATCCGAGCGGGTGACGTGCCCTCGGACGAGTGTGCCTCCACCAAGGCGACGCTGCGGAAGCTGGTCACGCCCCAGTCCGACGCCGCGCGCGAGGCCTTCCACCGCTTCTTCCTGGAAGGGCAGCTCACGGATGGGCACCTGCGCGTGTGGGATCTCGGCTCCATGGCGAGTGGCCTGGAGGTCCGGGTGCCCTACCTGGACAGGGGGATCCGCGACCTGGCGCTCTCGCTGCCATGGGAGCAGCGCATCCGGGGACGTACCTACAAGGCGCTCCTGCGCGCAGCGGCCCGCAGGGTGCTGCCTGATTCCATGGCTGCCGAGATCGTCGACAGACCCAAGCTCGCGGCTCCCTCCGCGGTCCGTCGCACGGCGGAGGAGCTCAGCCGCGTGGCTGGGGAGATGTTGGCGGCGGATGGCCTGACGCACCACCCGCTGCACAGGTACTGCGCCGCGCCAGCCCAGCGACTCCTGCTGGACCTGTTCGTGTATCTCTTCGTCGGCCATGGGGGAGAGGTGCCTGACGGCTTCCGCTGGAAGGCGCTCTACACCGAGCACCGGCGCGAGCTGGAATTGGCGCTCGACAAGGCCGTGGGCAGCGCCAGCGCGTTCTAGCCGGCTCCTGGCCGCTCACGCGGCCCGGAGGAAGCGGGCCTTGTTGCGCTCCAGCCACTGGGCCAGCGACTGCGCCCGGGGGTTCAGCTCCCGCGTGAGCCGCGGATCCCTGGCGGCGCAGTACTCCGTGGCGAAGTCCCGCATGAAGTGGAACATGTTCGCCAGCTCCGCGGCGCCGGGGAAGTTGAACGTCCGGTACACCTCCGGCGACATCGAGTGGTAGACGACCTCCTGCCCCAGCACCTGCTTCAGCGTGCGCGCGATCTCCGCGCCCGTCAGGTGCTCGCTGGCCAGGCCCACCGTCCTGCCCACGCCTTCCGGCCCGCGCTGGAAGATGCCGTGGAGGCAGCCGCCCAGGTCCTCCGTGGCCAGCCCCGGCAGCTTCTGGTCCTCCGTGGGCAACACGAAGTCGAGCGTGCCGTCCGCGTTGCGCTTCGCCCCCATGCCGAACATCAACAACGTCTCCCAGGGCAGGGATGCGCGCACGAACGTCACCGGCACGCCCGCGTCGGTGAAGGCGGCGTCGCTCTCTCCCTTCACGTCGAACTGCGGGACCTTGTACTTCCCCTTGAGCGTGGGCATGCGCGCGTCCCCGGGCGGCATGAAGCGCCGGGTGTCCTCCTGGGTGGACCAGATGACGTGCGCCACGCCCGCTTCCTTCGTGGCGTGCGCCATCGCGCGCGCCTGCGTGAGCTCCCGCTCCGGCGCGGTGTGCTCCCAGGCGCTCGTGACACAGAAGGCGCCATGCGCTCCCGTGAAGGCGGCGCGCAGGCTCCTGGCGTCGTTCACGTCCGCCGCGACGACCTCCGCGCCCAGCTTCGCCAGCTTGCGCGCCAGCTCCGAGCCCGGCTTGCGCGTGAGCGCGCGCACCGCGAACCCACCCTTCGGGTCCGCGAGCAGGGCCCGCGCGAGCGCGCCGCCTTCCTCTCCCGTTGCTCCCACCACCGCGATGATCTTCTTGCTCATGGTCATGTCCTCTCGTCCCGGGCGCCGCCGGTGGCCTGGATGGTGCGCGCGAGGCCCGCGTATGCGTGGAGCAGCCGCTTCTCCCCGCGCCGCAACAGCACGCAGTTGCGCTCGTTGCGCGACAGGTCCGCTTCGCGCAGCAGCCGCTCGTCCTCCTCCAGCGTCGTGTCGAAGCCCGCGAGCCGCGCCTCGCACAGGTCGCCCAGGTGCTGGAGCACCCGCGCCTCCGTGCGTGCGCTCAGCGGGGACACCGGGCCCAGGCCCTGCTCCTCACGGGCCTCGGCCGTGAGGCGGGCCAGCTCCTCCGTGTTCGCGAACGCCACGCGCAGGAAGGAGAACATCGCCACCGTCGACGAGTGGCCGTAGTGCAGCGGCACCTCGAAGCGGCGGCGTGACGCCGGGGTTGGGAGCGAGAGCAGCTCGCGCTTCCGCGCCGCGTGGTGCGCGTCCTCGGGGACGCCCAGGTAGAGCACCAGCGTGTCGTCCGGGTTGTCCTCGGGCACGAAGCCGTAGCTCAGCAGGAAGCGGTAGCCGGGCTTGATGCCATAGCTGATGTGCAGCTCCTCACCCGCGGAGACGGGCTCCCGCGCCCTCAGCACGAAGGACCCGTCCTCCGTGTTCCCCCACACGACCTGCGGCGAAGCGCGGTGGTTGAGCATGTCCGCCACCGGGACGAAGCACCGGATGAGGCGGCCCTCCACCGTCAGGCCGAAGGTGCGGCTGATCAACACGTGCTGCGCCCACAGGAACGCGTCGGGCGTGAAGCGCGTGAAGCCTGGCACGCTCGCGGCCAGCTCCGCGTACCGGGTCAGCATCAGCTCCTTCCACCGGGCCACCTCGCGCAGCGTGGACGAGCCCTTCAGCAGCGACAGTTCGCGCGCGTCGAAGAACAGCGGCAGGTGCGGGAAGGCGCGCGGCAGCACGTCGAGATAAGGCTTCCAGATGGAGTCCTCGCGCTCGCGTTCCTGGAGGAGGAAAGCCGCGAGATAGGACTCCTCGCTCGTGTCGGGCGCGTGGGCTTCGATGAGGCGCCCCACGTCGGAGGCGAGGGCCACGTCGAGCGTCACCAGACACGCTCGCGGCACCTGGAGCACCACCTCTCCGGGCGCGATGTCTGCGTTCGCGAAGACGCCGCGCTCATCTCCCTCCAGATGGCCCACCCACAGCTTCGGGAAGCTCGCGCCCGCCTGCCTGCTCCAGATGAGCGCGAGGTGCTCCTTCAGCGGGTGTTCCTCCTCGAGGGTGTCCGGCTCTTCGTCGTGCGCGCTCATGGGCTCCGCCATGCATTGGGAGTGGTCTCCATGAAGACGTCCGACCGCGCGCGTTGTGATTCGCCTCGATTTCCGTGTCGGCAGTTATTGAGCGGGTAAGAGGTTTTTCACAAAGACCGCGCTGCACCGTTTCCAGGGGCACTTTTTTGGGCACTGGATACTGTGAGAACAACATCGACTCCCTCTCCCTTCTGGCGGGTCTGGCAGCAGCACAAGGAACATCTGTTCCAGCAGGCGCTTCGACTGATGGGAGGGAACGTCTCGGATGCTGAGGATGCGGTAGACACCGCGATGCTCCGTGCGCTCCAGAAGTACGCGTCGCCGGGAAAGATTCTCAACGAGCGCGCGTGGCTGAGCCGCATCCTCCACAACATCTGCATGGACATTCATCGCGAGCGGCAACGCCGGGGTGAAGCCGAGGGGCGGATGGAGGACCTGGAGCCCGTGGATCCGGAGTCGCAGGACGCGCTGCCCGACGCGGGGTTGCTCCAGCGCGAGGACGCCGAGGCGATCCGCAAGTGCATCCAGGAACTGCCACCCAATCTGAAGGGTCCCCTGGTGATGCGCTACCTTCAGGATATGTCCTATGCCGACATCGCCGCGCAGTTGCGATTGACTCACTGCAACGTGCGCAAACGCATCCAACTTGCGTACGGCATCCTCCGCACGACCGTGCCCCAGGCCCTCCACTCCCGCTGAGTGGAGGGCACACCTTGAAGACTCACTCCGGCAGAAGACGCGGCCGGACGTAGCGGCCCGGTGCCGGTTCCAGACAGCGCAGCGCTCCTTCGCCGGGGATGCGTGCTGGGACGCGGTCCGCCGAGCGCTCGGACAGCCACGCCTCCCAGTCCGTCCACCACGAGCCGGGGCGCTCCTCAGCGCCTTCGAGCCACGCGTCCGCGTCCGGCGCCAGTGGCCCGGGCCCGGGCACCCAGTGGCGATACTTGTTCGCCGCTGGCGGGTTGATGACGCCCGCGACGTGGCCCGAGCCCGCGAGCACGAAGCGCACGGGGCCGGCGTAACTCCGCGCGCCCCGGTACACTGAACGGAACGGCGCGATGTGGTCCTCCCGGCAGGCCTGGACGTAGAGGGGGATTCGCACCCGGCCCAGGTCCAGCGGGACTCCTCCGAAGGACACGGCTCCTGGCTGGACCAGGCGGTTGTGCAGGTACAGCTCGCGCAGGTACGTGGCGTGAGCGCGCGCGGGCAGCCGCGTCGGATCCGAGCTCCACGCGAGGAAGTCGCTGGGGGCGGGCTCCCGGCCGAGCAGGTAGTTGTTCACCACGAAGGACCAGAGCAGGTCCTTGGCGCGGAGCAGGTTGAAGGTCGTCATCATCTCCAGCCCGTCCAGGTAGCCGCGCTGGCGCATGTGGGCCTCCAGCCGCTGGAGTTGGGGCGCGTCGATGAAGGCGCCCAGGTCCCCGGGCTCGCTGAAGTCCACCTGCGTGGTGAGGAGCGTCGCGCTGGACACGCGCGTGTCTCCTCGCGCCGAAAGCCATGCGAGCCCCGCGGCCAGCAGCGTGCCGCCAATGCAGTAGCCCAGCGCGGAGACCTCCTGCTCGCCGGTGGCGCGGATGACGGCGTCCAGCGCGGGGAGCAGCCCGTGCAGCAGGTAGTCCTCCAGCTCCACGTCGGCGTGGCTTTCATCCGGGTTCACCCACGAGACGAGGAACACCGTGTGGCCGCGCTCCACGGCCCAGCGGACGAACGAGTTCTCCGGGCGCAGATCCAGGATGTAGAACTTGTTGATCCACGGCGGCACCACGAGCAGCGGGCGCCGGTGGACGGTGGACGTGGTGGGCCGGTACTGGAGGAGCTGGAACAGGCGCTCCTCGTGGATGACGTCGCCCGGGGTGGTGGCCAGGCTCTCTCCCAGCCGGAAGGTCCGTGGGTCCGTCATGCGGGGGGCGAGCCGGCCCTGGCCTCGCGCCAGGTCCGTGAGCAGTGCCTCCATGCCCGACAACAGGCTCCTGCCGCCCGACTGCCTCGCGGCGCGGAGCACCTCCGGGTTGAGCGCGGGGAAGTTGGAGGGCGCGAGCGCCTCCGTGAGCTGACGCGTGTAGAAGCGCGCCTGGTGCGCGGTGTGGGGATCCACGCCCGGGACATCCGCCACCAGGTCGTTCAGCCACTCCGCGCCGCTCAGGTACGCGCGGCGCATGAAGTCGAAGACGGGTTGCTCCCGCCAGGCGGGATCGCGGAAGCGGCGATCCTCCTCCGGACGGGAGGGGCTCCGTGGGACGCCCAGGTTCGCTGAGCGTTCCCACAGGCCGGCTCCCGCCGCGAGCATCCGCTGGGGGTCCATCGCCAGCCGGAGGAGGACTTCCAGGAAGGCGCGCCGCATGGGCTCCAGGGATGCGTCCATCGCGCGCTCCTCAGTACATGTGCTGCCCACCATTGATGGTGAGCGTGGAGCCGGTGATGAAGCCGGCCCGGTCGGAGGCGAGGAACGTCACGGCGCGGGCCACCTCCTCGACGCGGCCCAGGCGCCCCACGGGGATGCGGGCGCGGATCTTCACCTGCTCCTCGGCGGGCATGGCGTGCACCAGGTCCGTGTCGATGTAGCCCGGCGCGATGAGGTTGGCGGTGACGCCGCGCGCCGCGCCCTCGCGCGCCAGGGCCAGCGTGAAGCCGTGCATGCCCGCCTTGGCCGCCGCGTAGGCCGTCTGGCCCAGTTGGCCCGTCTGCCCGTTGATGGAGCCGATGTTGATGATGCGGCCAAAGCCCCGCTCGCGCATGGGGCCCACCACCGCGACGCACAGGTTGAAGCAGGAGCTGAGGTTCGTCTGGATGACCTCGTTCCACTGGTCATGCGTCATCTTGTGCAGCATGGCGTCCCGCGTGATGCCGGCGTTGTTCACCAGCACCTCGATGGGGCCCACCGAGTCGACGATCTTCTGCACCCCCGCGGCGCACTGCTCGGGGCTGGCCGCGTTGAAGCGGAACGCCGGGATGCCCGTGCGGCTGGTGAAGGCCTGCGCCGCCTGCTCGTTCGAGTTGTAGGTGACCGCCACGCGGTACCCCTGCTGCCTCAGCGCGTCGGCGCTCGCGGCGCCAATGCCGCGCGTTCCTCCTGTGACCACTGCCACGCGTCCACTCATGTCTCTTCCCTCGGGGGTTGGGGGTTGCGCCTGAAGGACGCGGCCGCGTCGCGGGTGTGAATGCCCCGGGGTGGGGGACACGCGGATTCACAGCCGCGCGGGCCGGAACGTCTCTTCAGGGCTGTCCCGTGGAGGGGGGCGCTGGGAAGGGTGGATTGGGAAACGTCGGCCTCCCTCTCCGCGGGACGGCACCACACGCGCAGCACCCGCGAGAGGACATCCATGACACAGCCACACGCACCGCAGGATCGCCCGCAGGTCATCGTCGTCTTCCAGGGCGGCGGTGCCCTGGGGGCCTACCACGTGGGGGCCTACCAGGCCCTGGAGGAGGCCGGGCTCCACCCGGACTGGGTCTCCGGCATTTCGATTGGCGCCTTCACCGCGGCGCTGGTCGCGGGCAACCGCCCGGAGAAGCGGCTCGAGCGGCTGGAGGCGTTCTGGCGGGAGGTGTCCTGGCCCGGCACCGAGTGGGGCTCGCTGCTGAAGGGGCGGCTGCGCCAGCTCTTCAACCTGGGCAGCCACATGACGAGCCTGCTGTTCGGCCAGCCCGGCTTCTACTCGCCGCGGGTGGTGCCGCCGATGCTCGCGTTCCCCGGCTCGCCGGAGGCGCTGAGCTTCTACAGCACGCGGCCCATGCGCTCGACGCTGCGGCGGCTGGTGGACTTCGACTACATCAACTCGCGCGCGACGCGGCTGAGTTTGGGCGCGACGCGCGTGAGCGACGGGCACCTGGTGTTCTTCGACAACACGCGCGGCATCGTGGGCCCGGACCACGTGCTCGCCAGCGGCGCGCTGCCGCCCGCGTTCCCGCCCAGCCTCATCGACGGCGAGCTGTACTGGGATGGCGGCTGCGTCACCAACACGCCGCTCAACGCCATCCTGGACGACCCGCCCAAGCGCCACGCCGTCGTCTTCATGATCGACCTGTTCGACGCCCGGGCGCCGCTGCCCACGGCGATGGACGAGGCGAGCTGGCGCATGAAGTCCATCCAGTACGCGGGCCGGACGACGAACCACGTGGAGCAGTTCGCCACCGTGTGGAACCTGCGCCAGACCGTGACGCGGGTGGTGAAGCACGCGTCGGCGTCCTCGCCCATGGCCTTCAACGACGAGGGGGAGGCGCGGCCCACGCCGAGGCTGGACATCATCCACCTCACGTACCAGCGCGGAGAGCATCAGCTCTCCAGCAGCGACGCCGAGTTCTCCCGCGCCTCCATCGCGGAGCGCCGCGCGGACGGCTACCGCGACATGCAGCGGGCCCTGGCGACGTGCCCCTGGACGCAGCCCGTTCCGGGGGGAGGCCCGCAGGCGTTCAGCGACGACGGCGCGGCTCCGGCCGGCGGGACCGCCGTCGTCCACCGCGTCGAAGGCGATGAAGTCCACACGCAGGTGCCGCTGTCGTAACCCGAGAAGGAGCCACACCATGACCGAAGCGAAGAAGACCGAAGCGCACGCTCACCTGATGGACCTGGGGCGGGGGCTGCTGGAGCAGGCCGTCGCCGTGCAGCGCTCCGCGCTCGAATCCTCCAGGCAGTTCGTGGAAGGGGAGGGCGTCGCGCGCTCCCTGCGCGAGCAGCACGAGGAGTGGATGCGCAAGTCGCTGGAGGCCCTGGCGCCGCTCTACGCGCTGGAGCAGTCCGCGCGCGAGCAACTGCTGAAGGCGCAGACCCGCCTGTTCGAGCTGGCCGATGACACCCTGCGGGGCCTCACGCTGCCCGGGATGATGCGTGGCGGGTCCGGCTCGCGCTGAAGCCTCTCGGCATTTCAATCCCAAGCCCCGGACGGCGCATTGACCGTCCGGGGCTTCGTGCGTCAGGCGTCGAGCGCGGTGCTCACTGCGCGCGCGGCTTCAGCGGCAAGCGCACCGCTGGATCTCCCAGCAGCACGTAGCCTCCCAGGTCCTGGCGCAGCATCCACAGGTGCGCGCGCCGCGCGGCGTCCACCTGCGCGGGCCGGCCGGCACCGCGCGCCTGCTCCTCCTGGTCGTACAGCGTGGTCAGCTCCAGGTTGGCCTGGTGGCCTCCGCGCAAAAGCCAGCTCAGGCCCAGACCGGCGCGGCGGCCTCGCGCCAGTTGCTGCAGCGGTTCCAGGAAGCGGGACACCTTGCCGGCGCGGCTGTCGCGGTCCTGGAAGCCATACGTCCACGCCAGATCCACATGGCCGAAGACCGCCAGCGGCCCCTGCGGATTGGCCAGCACGGCCTGGGGCAGCGCGGCGACGAAGGGGCGCTCTCCGGGCTGGGGCAGCGCCGCGGTGAGGGAGTCCAGCCTCCCGCTGAACTGGCCTGCCGCCTGCAATTGCCTGAGCCAGTGGTGGAACGCGCTCCGCGAAGGCGTGCCCGCGCCGAAGCAGGCGAAGAGGAACCAGATGCCGCCGGGCAGGAAGGGGCGCTCGGCCACGGCGGCGCCGTCCAGGTGCTGGCCTTCGCCCAGGTTGAGCGCGCCCTGGAGCGCGAGCTTCGCGTCGGTGCTGCGCCAGCCCGCGCGCGGACTGCCCAGTCCATGGCTCATGGAAAAGAGGATGGAGGGCTGCGGCCGCGCAGCGTGCTCCAGCAGCTCGTTCACGGCGACCTCGCCCGGCACGCCCAGCTCCAGCACGTCGCGCGCGGGGAAGCGGCCCAGCTCCCGGGCCTGCCGCGCGGAGGCGATGGCGGGGGCCACCAGCGACTGGTAGCCCGTCCGCGTGGCCGCGGTGCCGTCATGGACGCTGAAGAAGAGCGAGCGGGCCTGGGCCTCGGGGGAGGGCGCGCGCTCCCAGCGCAGCACCTTGTCGGCATAGGCTGCGTAGTCCTGCTCGCGCCGGAAGGCCAGCCGCCCCACGAAGGCGCTGGTGGCCGCGGCCTGCTGCAGCTCGAAGGGCACCTGGTGGAAGTCCCCGAGGAAGAGCAGGTAGCGGGGCCGGTCCGCTACGGGCACCGCCTCGTCATCCAGCACGACGCGCACCCAGCGCGCGAAGTCCTCCAGGCTCCGCGACGCGTGCGCCTGCTCCGGCTTCACGCGGTAGACATGGACGGGGTGACCGTCCTGCTGCTCCTGCCGGTGGCGGATCAGCGGGTCGATGAGCGCGATGAGCCGGTCACCCTCGGGGCCCTCCGGCGCGACCAGGCCCCAGCGCTGCGCGGGCAGCGAGTTGGGGTCCTCGCCGTCGTCCCACAGGTGGCTCTCCTCGTGCGGCCGGACGTCCTCACCGCGCGGGATGCTCGCCGTGGCCTCCGCGGGCAGGCCGTCTGGCGTCACCGGCTGGTGGGAGTCCGCATGTGACAACAACAACTCGATGTTCTCCGTGCTCATCGTGAGCGGGCCTTTCGCGCGGCGCCCGTGAATGGGCGCTTGACGCAAGAGACGCGGCGGCACGTGGCGGTGTGAGTTGGCATTCACACACAAGGGCCGTGCGCCGTCCTGGAGACGCAGTGCCCGGCGAACGTCGCCGGCAACCCAATCCCAGGAGCACCCCCATGCAGTCCGCCGCACAGCTTTCCACGTACATCATTGCCTTCGCCGGTGCCGCGCGCACGGCGCAGCGTCTCATGTCGTCCGGCATGGATCCGATGACGATCGCCGAGTACTACTTCGAGGTGAACCTCACGAGCGACTTCGAGATCAAGAGCGAGACGGACGTCGCGCTCAACGTCTGGCGCATGAGCATCAAGGAGAAGCTCACGCTCGACTACAAGGAGCACATGGGGCTCACGGTGAAGTGCACCATCAAGCCCGCGGCCGTGCTCGCCGCCCAGGGCGCCAGTGGTGGCGGGGCCGCCTGAGCCGGTCCGCCTAGCTGAGCCGCGATGAAACAGACCCGTCGCCGCTGGTGCTCCGCGACGGAGCACTGGCGGCGACGGCATGCCCGCCACCCTTCGCCCTGCAATCCCTTCCCCATGGCCAAGCCCAATCCCACGCCCGACCACGCCCAAGTCCTCATCCACGACCTCATCCTGGCCGTCCAGTCCTCGCTCGACATCGCGGAGGAGACGGCCCGCAAGCACTATTCCTTTTCCGTGGTGGAGCTGGAGGTGTCCGCCAGCTTCGAGTTCGAGATGACCGAGCAGGACAGCGACATCCCCGAGGACAAGCCGCAACCCAAGCGCTGGTTCTCGCTCTTTGGCGGCGGCGGCAGGAAGGATCCGCTCAACCACGCGCGCCTGCACGACCTCAACGACAAGGACTCCAGCAAGCTCACGGTCCGCATGCTGTTCCGGCCCGGCGGCAAGCACCTGGCGGGCACCGAGCCGGCGACGGACGGCAGCACGCCCCCGGCGGAGGGAGCGTCGAGCACGCCCGCCCCGGCCGCGAAGTAGCGCTGACGCGAACGCGCCCGCGGTCCCGTGAAAGGACCGCGGGCGCTTCGTGTTTCAGGGGGACGCTGTCGCGCGGGGAAGCATCACTTCGCCAGCAGCCGCAGCGCCCGCTGGTAGTAGGAGTCGCGCGACGCCTTGCCGTTGTAGCCGCCGTTGATGCGCCGGGTGATGGCGTCGAACTCGCCCTTGTCGGCGTGCTTGTTCAGGTTGCGGCTGTTCCAGAACCAGACGGCGGTGCGGAAGCCCACGTCCGGGTCGGCCGCGCGGGTGGGGTTGTTCTCCAGGTCGAGGTCCAGCGCCTCGCCCGCCGCGCGGTAGTTGCTGCGGCCGGTGATCTGAATGGGGCCCCGGCCCTTGTAGCGCGCGCCGTCGCCTGGGTGGATGTTGCCCAGGTCCTTGCGGCGCTCGTAGGCGTGGCCCGAGGCCAGCTCCTCGAAGTAGCGGAACTCGGCGCTCTCGTGGGCGATCTGCGCCAGGAACGCGGCCTGGCGGCGCGGCGTGTTGATGGCGCCCTCGGCCATGGCGTCGTTCAGGTGCGGCAGCAGTTCCTTCAGACGGGACCCGGACAGCCGGGGCATGAGCGTGCGCAGGTGCTCCACCGTCACCGCCTGGAACGTTTCCTTGGCAGGCGCTTCGGGGGCGGCTTCGGGCTGCGGGGACTTGGACTTGGAACCAAAACCAAAGAAAGACATCCGGGGGACTCCGTGGTCGTGGGATGCCTGGAAGACGCCCGGTGGCCTGGCGTTGTGAGCGCTTCAGGACGCGTCATGGCGCTTCTGGGAGCGGCGTCCGTCCATGCCGCTGCTCGCACTCCACCGTGGCCTCCCAGGCCCGTGAGGGCAGGTCTCCCAGGTGGCCGCGCCGCTCTCCGGGCGTCAGGCACGCGGAGCTGGCCGCCTGGAGCTTCTCCTGGAGCCGGTCGACGGGGAGCGGCTCTCGCGGACGCCACACGCGGGCGCTCCCATCCGTGGAGCCGGTGACGAGCCGGGGCTCCTCCGCGCGGGGACTGAACGCGGCGGACGTCACCTCGCCTTCGTGCGCGGAGAGGACGAGGTATGGCTCACGGACGTCACTTGTGAGCCACACGCGGGCACGTCCATCCGCGCACGCGGTGACGAGCCGGCCGCCATCCGGGCTCCACGCGGCCCAGGGCACCGGAGCCTCGTGCCGGAGGATGGCGTGTGCGCCGCGGACGCGGCCGTTCTCCACGGTCCACACGCGCGCCGTGCCGTCCTGGGAGGAGGTGAGGACCTGATCCGCGGCCTTGGGGTGGAAGGCCGCGGAGAGGACCCAGTCGTCATGGCCGTAGAGCGTGGCGATCAACCGGCCCTCCGCGCTCCAGATGCGCGCGGTGCCGTCCTGCGACGCGGTGATGAGGCGGCGGCCGTCCGCGCTGAAGGCCACGGAGCGGACCTGGTCGCCGTGGCCCTCCAGCGGCACGGGCGCCCGCGTGCCGTCCACGCGGATGATGCGCGTGGCGCGGGGGCTGGACGCGAGCGCCACGTGCAGGCCGTCGGGGCTGAAGGCGGCACCGAAGAGCGGCTCGCGCTGGGCCACCAGCACGCGCCGGCCCTCCACGCTCCCATCGGAGGGCCACAGGCGCGCCGTCCCGTCCAGCGACGCCGTCAGGAGCCACCGGCCATCCGGGCTGAAGACCCCGGAGCGGACATCCTGCGCGTGGCCCCGGAGCACGCGCATGAGCCGGCCGTCCTCCGACCAGAGGCGCACCGCCCCGTCCTGCGACGCCGTGGCCACCTGCGTTCCATCCGGGCCCACGGCCACGGACCAGATGAAGCCGCCCGGCTCCTGCAGCGGGAGTGAGTCCCGAGGCGCGTCCAGCCGCCACACCCGCGCGGTGGCGTCGATGGAGGCGGTGACGGCCTGCTTGCCGTCCGGACCGAAGCCGCCCCAGAGGACGGTGGAGCGGTGGCCGGGCAGCAGCCTCGGCGGCGAGTCCTCCCGCGTGGACCACAGCCGCGCCGTCGTGTCCGAGGACACGGTGAGGATCCACTCGCCCAGCGGCCCGCCGAAGGTGGCCATGCGCACGGCGCCCTGGTGGCCACGCAGGACGCGAGGCTCGCCCCTGCCGTCCGCCCTCCAGACGCGCGCGGTGTTGTCCAGGGAGGCCGTCACCACCCACTGCCCGTCTGGACTGAAGCGCGCGGTGGTGAGCTCGCCCTGGTGCCCCTTCAGCAGCACGGGGCCCTGCGCGCCGATGACGGACCAGACGCGGGCGATGCCGTCGCGCGCCACCGTCAGCACGTGCGTGCCCTCCGGGTCGAACGACGCGGAGGTGACGGGGGCGGGGTGGGGCAGCTCGCGCGGCGGCTCCGACGTGCGCACGGACACGATGCGCGCGGTGCCGTCTTGCGAAGCGGTCACCAGCCACTTCCCATCCGGGCTGAAGGCCACGGTCTGCACGGGGCCCCGGTGCCGCACCTCGCGCGGCTTGTCCGCTGTCTCCAGCGGCCAGAGCCGCGCCAGCCCGTCCCGCGACGCGGTGGCCACCCACCGGCCATCCGGGCTGATGGCGCCCCATTGCACCACGCCTCGGTGGCGGAGCGTGCGCAGCAGCGTGCCGTCGGGCGTGTTCCACAACCGCGCCGTGCCGTCATGCGAAGAGGTGAGGAGGGTCAGTCCACCGGAGGGGCTGAAGGTGGCGTGGTAGACGGGCCCCTCGTGGCCCGTGAGCACCCGGGGCTCTCCCTCGCCGTCGGTCCGCCACAGCCGCGCCGTGCCGTCCCTTGAGGCCGTCAGCACGCGCTGTCCGTCCGGGCTGACCTCCACGTGCACCACGGCCTGCGTGTGGCCTCGCAGCACCGCCCGGCTCAGCGGCTCCTGGAGGACCTCCGACACGTCCTGGGCCCAGCCCTGGAGCTGCCCGGGCTGTCGCACCTCGCGCAACATGAGCAGGGCGAGCGTGGGGTTGTCGCGCCGCAGCTTCCGCGCGACGTCCAGCAGGACCAGGTCCCTCGCGCGCTGTGCATAGCGTTGCGCCTCCTGCCGCTCGCGCTGCGCCCGGGCCTCCAGTTGCCTCGCGTTCCACGCGAGCCCCGCCATCACCCCCGCCACCACGAGCGCGGCCGCGAGCAGCCGCATCAGGCGCCGGCGGGCGGAGGCGTCCTGGGCCTCGGCCGTGGCCACGCTGGCGTCGAGGAGCTGGAGCACGTCCTCGCCGGGCTCCTCGCTGTAGCGGCGCAGGATGTCCTGCGCGTATCCCAGCCGGCTGCCGGACAGCAGGTACGGCGCACCGCCATCCGGTTCCCCCCGGTGCGCCAGCCACGCGTGCGCCCAGGATTGAAGCTCGCGGAAGTGCTGGAGCCGTTCCTGATCCGCGCGGGCCCACTCCGCGAGCTCCGGCCAGATGCGCGGCAGCGACGCGTGGGACAGCTGCAACCACTCCACGCCCGCTGCGTCCTCGTCGCGTGTCAGCAGCCTCGCGGTGAGCAGCGTGGTCAGGACGCGGTCGAAGTCGGCGCGAAGCTCCGGGAGGGTGGGGCGCAGGTGGCGCTGTCTCACCCGGCCTCGCATGCCCGGCGCGGGGCCCTGCTGGAAGTCCACCAGCTCCACCAGGAGCCGCCGCGCCTGACGTTGCTCGCCGGGAGACAGCGACGCGTAGAGCCGGTTCGCCACGCGCTTGAGCGCGCCCGCCACGCCGCCCAGGGCCGCGTAGGCACGGTGCGTGAGCAGGGGGCCCTCGCGTTCTTCCCAGAGTTGATCCAACGCGTACTGGAGCAGCGGCAGCGACCCGGCCTCCTGCCCCACGTCCTGGATCAGCCGGTCCACCAGACCGGGCTCGAAGCCCAGCCCCACCTTGCGCGCGGGGCCCTCGATGGCCGCGCGCAGTGACTCGCCCTGCAGCTCGCTGACGAAGAGTCGGTGCGCGTCCGAGTACACCACCGCGTCCAGGCGCGTGCCCCCGGCGTCCACCACCAGGTCTCCGCACCGCCCCAGGAAGTCCACCTGGAGCGTCGCGAGCACCACCACGCGTCGCGCCGCGTCTCGCGACAGGCTCCAAAGGTCGGTGGCGAGTTCCCGGCGTGCCTCGGGCGTCAGCGCGGTGAAGAGCTCCTCGAACGGATCCACGAGCAGCAACTGCCAGCGCTCGGCGGGGACCTGGCGCACCTGCTGGAGTGTTTCGGCGTGGCCCTGCCCGGGCCGCAACAGACTCACCTCCCAACCGGCGGCGCGCAGGTCCCGGGGCAAGCCGGCGAGGGCGAGCGAGGACTTGCCGCTGCCCGAGACGCCAGCCAGCACCTGGAAGCGGGGACGCTGACCCTCCACCGCTTCGTAGACGCGCTGGATCAGCTCCTGCTGGAGCGCCTCCCGTCCGAAGAAGAAGCGGCGGTCCTCCTGCCGGAACGGCAGCAGGCCCCGGTAGGGACGCAGGGCCACCGGGCGCGTGTCGCTCCCGTGCTCCGCTCGGGCGTAGAGCTGGAGTGAGACGTGGTCCAGCGCGGTGGTGTCGAGCGCGAGCTGGCGCCGGGCGTGCCCCACCGCCTCCTCCAGCGACGCGGGTGCCACCAGCAGTGACTGGTAGAGGGCGCGGGTGAGCACCACGGAGCCCGGCACGGAGAGCAGCAGCCGGGAGGCCACCACCGCCGGAAGGCCCGCGCGGTGGAGCGCCTGGGCCACGCTGCCCAGGTGGTTGTCCGTCGTGCCCGCGCCGCTCTGACACGCGCAGAGCACCACCAGCCGCAGCGTCTGTGCGTAGGGCATCAACAACTGGCGCAGCGTCGCGCCGTCCACCAGCTCCGGCTCGCCACCCTCCCACGACGGGTTCCACAGCAGGCCATACGTCTGCCCCCGGCGGCCGCCGTGGCACAGCAGGTGGAGGACGGAGACGGGCTCGCCGGGCCGGGCGAGCGCGTCCTTCAGCGACTCCAGCGAGACGTGCGGCAGGACGTCCCGCGATGG